>JBKDBK010000131.1:0-9032 GCA_046315175.1 Opitutia bacterium
GCCGGCTACGCCTGGGAGCGCCGCCAGGCCGCCGTCCGCCTCGCCGCCGCCACCGGCGGGGGGTTCCCGTCGGACAAGTAATCAGTGGCACGGCAGCACAGGGGCACAGGGGCACGGAAGGGTGAACCCTTCGGGTTACCAAGATAAAGAGAAACGCAGGAGGGCGGTCGATGTCCCTGCATCTCTCTAATCCCCCACAGAAGGCAGCGAGCGGTAGCGAGTGCTAACTCCCGTGCCCCCGAGCCCCTGTGCTGCCGTGCGCCTGTGCTGCCGCACCCCCGCACCCCCGTGCCCCTTGAGCGCGCACGCGCTCACGCCTTCAGCTGCGGGCGCTTGGGGTGGGGCCAGTCGATGTGGAAGAACTCCCCTCGGGGCTTGTCGGTGCGCTCGTAGGTGTGCGCGCCGAAGAAGTCTCGCTGCCCCTGGAGCAGGTTCTGCGGCAGGCGTTCCGTGCGGTACGAGTCGAAGTACGCCAGGGCTGAGCCGAGCGTCGGCACGGGGATGCCGTGCTTCACCGCGAGGCCGATGACCTTGCGCCAGTTCTTCTGCGCCTTGCGCATGGTCTTCTTGAAGTGCCCGTCGAGCAGGAGGTTGGCCAGGCGGGGCTTCTTGTCGAAGGCCTCGGTGATCTTCTGCAGGAAGCGTGCCCGGATGATGCAGCCGCCGCGCCAGATCTGGGCGATCTCGCCGAAATTCAGCTTCCAGCGGTATTCCTTCTGCGCCTCGCGCATCAGTTGGAAACCCTGGGCGTAGGAGCAGATCTTCGAGCAGTAGAGCGCGTCGGCGATCATCGCCACGACCTTCGCCCGCTCGACCTTGCCCGTCATCCGGGGCTTGGGACCCCGCAGCGACTTGGCCGCCGCCACGCGCTCCTCCTTGATTGCCGACAGGCAGCGCGCGAACACCGCCTCGGCGATGGTCGGCGCGGCCACCCCCATGTCGAGGGCGTTGGCGCTCGTCCACTTGCCCGTGCCCTTCTGGCCGGCGGTGTCGAGGATGACGTCCACCAGGGGCGCGCCCGTCTCGGGATCCTTCTGGCGCAGCACCTTCGCGGTGATCTCGATGAGGAAGGAGTTCAGCTCGCCCTGGTTCCATTCCTCGAAGACCGCGCCGATCTCGTCGGGCGTCATGCCGAGCAGGCCGCGCATCAGGTCGTAGGCCTCGCAGATCATCTGCATGTCGCCGTACTCGATGCCGTTGTGCACCATCTTGACGTAGTGGCCGGCGCCGTCGGCGCCGATGTGGGCCACGCAGGGCACGCCGCCCTTGATCGGCTTGCCGGGCTTCGCGCCCGTCAGCTCCGCGCCCGTCGCGGCGTCGACCTTCGCCGCCACCGCCTCCCAAATCGGCTTCAGCTCGGCCCAGGCCGCCGGGTCGCCGCCGGGCATGAGCGAGGGTCCGAAGCGCGCGCCCTCCTCGCCGCCCGACACGCCCGAGCCGATGAAGCGAAGGCCCTTGGCCTTCAGCGCCTTCTCGCGGCGGATGGTGTCGGTCCAGAGCGCGTTCCCGCCGTCGATGATGATGTCCCCGGGCTCGAACACCGCGGCGAGCTCGTCGATCACCGCGTCGGTCGGTCCGCCGGCCTTGACCAGGATCACCGCCTTGCGGGGCTTCCGGAGCGAGGCGGCGAACTCCGCCATCGTGCGGGCGCCGGTCAACTTGCCCGGGGTGCCCCGGTTGGCCGCGACAAACTCGTCCGTCTTCGCCGTCGTCCGGTTGTAGACGGTGATGGGGAAGCCGTGGTCGGCGATGTTCAGGGCGAGGTTCTGGCCCATCACGGCCAGGCCGATGAGGCCGATGTCGGATTGCATGATTGGCAGAGGGAAGGGGCGGCGGGGCGGGGCTGGCAAACGGAAAAAACCCGGCCCCGTCCCGGGGTCAAAGTCCTTGCCTCCCCCCGTCGCTCCGCCATACCTCCACCCCCTGACGTCAACGTCCGGCGCGCTCCCCGGCCGCCGGCTCCCGCGCCGTCCCCACCAAGCACCGACCATGGCCACGACCTTCCCCCATCCCTCCCCGCTCTGGAGTCCCGAGCAGGAGCGAGACGCCTGCGGCGTCGGCTTCATCGCCAACCTCCGCGGGGAGAAGTCCCACGCCCTCGTCGAGCGCGCCCTCGAGGGCCTGCGCAACCTCGCCCACCGCGGCGCCATCGACGCCGATTCCGTCACCGGCGACGGCGCCGGCCTGCTCACCCAGATTCCCCACGAGCTCATCCGCCGCCACCTCACCGGCAAGGGCAAGATTCTCCCCCGCGAGGAGGACACCGCCCTCGCCATGATCTTCCTCCCCCGCGAGGACTACCAGCGCTCCCACGGCAAGAAGATCGTCGAGGAGGCCGTGCAGGCCGAGGGCCTCTCCTTCGTCGCCTGGCGCCAAGTCCCCGTCGACCCCGCCTGCCTCGGCAAGAAGGCCGAGCTCACCCGGCCCGACATCTGGCAGGCCGTCGTCGCCCGCAAGGCCGACGCCGAGTCCGCCATCTCCGACGACGAGTTCGAGCGCCGCTGCTTCCTCGCCACCAAGGTCGCCGAGCGCCGCGCCGCCGAGGCCAAGGTCGAGGGCTTCTACATCTGCTCCTTCTCCAGCCGCACCGTCACCTACAAGGGCCTCTTCAACGCCCCCCAGGTCCGCAAGTTCTACACCGACCTCAAGGACCCCGCCTTCACCACCGCCTTCGTCCTCTTCCACCAGCGCTTCGCCACCAACACGCTGCCCGACTGGACCAAGGCCCATCCCTTCCGCTGCATCGCGCACAACGGCGAGATCAACACCATCCGCGGCAACCGCAACATGATGCGGGCCCGCGAGTTCTCCGACATCTCCGGCAAGTGGGGCGAGCGCTACGCCGACCTCCGGCCCATCATCCAGCCGGGCATGTCCGACTCGGCCTCGTTCGACAACGCCTTCCAGCTCCTCGTCGCCGACCTTCCCCCCGCCAAGCGCTGCGGCATCGTCGCCGCCTCCATGATGATGCCCGCCGCCTGGGAGAACGACCCCCACCTCCCCGAGCGCGTCCGCAACTTCTACCACTACCAGTCCCTCGTCATGGAGCCCTGGGACGGCCCGGCCGCCGTCGTCTTCACCGACGGCCGCCTCGTCGGCGCCTCCCTCGACCGCAACGGCCTCCGCCCCCTCCGCTACAAGCAGTACGCCGACGGCACCGTCGTCGCCGCCTCCGAGGCCGGCCTCATCGCCTCCTGGGGATCCCCCGTCGTCCGCGCCGGCCGCCTCGGGCCCGGCCGCATGTTCGCCCTCGACCTCGCCGCCGGCCGCTTCCTCGAGGACGCCGACTGCAAGCAGGTCCTCGCCGAGCGCCGCGACTACGGCGCCTTCCTCCGCGACGCCGTCCTCGACCTCCACCGCCTCGCGCGCGGCAAGGCCGCCGCCGACCCCGTCGCCGAGACCCTCCCGCTCCAGCTTGCCTTCGGTTCCGACCTCGAGGAGCGCGACCTCATCCTCGCGCCCATGGCCAACACCGCCCAGGAGGCCGTCGGCTCGATGGGCGACGACACCCCCCTCGCCGCGCTCTCCCGCCGCCCCCGGCTCCTGCCCACCTACTTCAAGCCGCTCTTCGCCCAGGTCACCAACCCGCCCATCGACCCCATCCGCGAGTCCCTGGTCATGTCCCTGACCAACTACCTCGGCGGCCAGATCGGCATCTACGAGACCCTCCAGGACAAGCGCGCCTTCCTCCAGGTCGACACCCCCTTCCTCCTCCCCGCCGAATACGCCGAGATCCCCGCCCACTTCGCGGGGAAGCTCCTCGACCTCGACGCCACCTTCGCCGCCGCCGCCGGACCCGGCGGCCTCGAGCCCGCCCTCCGCCAGCTCGGCGAGGCCGCCGTCGCCGCCGTCCGCGACAAGGGCGTCCGCGTCGTCCGCATCTCCGACCGCGCCACCTCCGCGTCCCGCGCCCCCATCCCCGCCCTCCTCGCCGTCGGCTTCGTCCACCAGTCCCTCGTCCGCGCCGGCCTCCGTCTCCGCTGCGGCATCGTCGTCGAGACCGGCGAGGCCCGCGACGTCCACCAGCTCGCCTGCCTCATCGGCTACGGCGCCACCGCCGTCTTCCCCTGGCTCGCCTACGAGGTCGTCCGCGACCTCCACGCCGGCGGCAAGCTCGACCCCAAGCTCGACCTCGCCAAGGCCTTCGACAACTACCGCAAGGCCGCCGGCAAGGGCCTGCTCAAGATCATGTCCAAGATGGGCATCTCCACCCTGCTCTCCTACCAGGGCGCCCAGGTCTTCGAGGCCCTCGGCGTCGGCGACAAGGTCATCGCCGACTGCTTCGACGGCACCCCCTCGCCCATCGGCGGCGTCGGTTACGAGGAGCTCGCCGGCGAGACCCTGCGCCGCCACGCCCGCGCCTTCGCCCAGCCCGCCTCCGAGCTCCCCAACGAGGGATGGTACCTCGTCAACAAGAAGGGCGACGGCGAGGCCCACGGCTGGAACCCCAAGGTCGTCGCCGGCATGGGCAAGTTCCTCAAGTCGGGCGGCGACGCCGCCGGCTGGTCCGAGTGGCGCACCGCGGCCGACGAGCACGCCCCCGTCACCCTCAAGGACCTCCTCGCCTTCAACTTCGCGGCCAAGCCCGCCGACCTCGCCGAGGTCGAGCCCGCCTCCGCCATCCGCCGTCGCTTCACCACCGCCGGCATGTCCCTCGGCGCCCTCTCGCCCGAGGCTCACGAGTGCCTCGCCATCGCGATGAACCGCATCGGCGGCAAGTCCAACTCCGGCGAGGGAGGCGAGGATCCCCGCCGCTTCCGCCCGCTGGAGAACGGCGACAACGCCAACTCCGCCATCAAGCAGGTCGCCTCCGGCCGCTTCGGCGTCACCGCCGAGTACCTTGCCTCCGCCAAGGAGATCGAGATCAAGATCGCCCAGGGCGCCAAGCCCGGCGAGGGCGGCCAGCTCCCCGGCCACAAGGTCTCCCCGCTCATCGCCACCCTGCGCTACTCCGTCCCCGGCGTCACCCTCATCTCGCCGCCGCCCCACCACGACATCTACTCCATCGAGGACCTCGCCCAGCTCATCTTCGACCTCAAGTGCGTCAACCCGCGCGCCAAGGTCTGCGTCAAGCTCGTCTCCTGCTCCGGCGTCGGCACCGTCGCCGCCGGCGTGGCCAAGGCCTACGCCGACGTCATCCTGGTCTCCGGCCACGAGGGCGGCACCGCCGCCTCCCCCCTCTCCTCCGTCAAGAGCGCCGGCTCCGCCTGGGAGATCGGCATCGCCGAGGCCCACCAGGTCCTGATGATGAACGACCTCCGCGGCCACGTCACCCTCCGCACCGACGGCGGGATGAAGACCGGGCGCGACATCGTCATCGCCGCCATCCTCGGCGCCGAGGAGTTCAACTTCGGCACCGCCGCCCTCATCGCCGCCGGCTGCGCCATGTTCCGCGTCTGCCACCTCAACACCTGCCCCGTCGGCGTCGCCACCCAGCGCGAGGACCTCCGGGCCAAGTTCCGCGGCAAGCCCGAGAACGTCATCCACTTCTTCAACGCCGTCGCCGAGGACGTCCGCGCCATCCTCGCCAAGCTCGGCAAGCGCTCGCTCGACGAGGTCATCGGCCGCACCGAGCTCCTCCGCTTCGTGCCCGACGCCGACAATCCCAAGACCGCCCGCCTCCGGCTCGACCATCTCCTCTTCAACCCCGACCCCGCCGGCGACGCCGCCCGCATCCACACCCGCGAGCGCAACAACCCCCCTGGCCACGACCTCGTCGTCGACGACATCGTCCTGCAGGACGCCCGCCACGTCCTCGTCCACAAGGGCCCCGGCTTCGCCGCCACCCACAAGGTCCGCAACATCCACCGCAACATCGGCACCCGCCTCGCCGGCGAGATCGCCTACCTCCACGGCAACAAGGGCCTCCCCGAGGGCCTCATCGACCTCACCTTCGAGGGGAGCTCCGGCCAGTCCTTCGGCACCTTCTGCGTCCAGGGCATGCGCCTTCGCCTCCTCGGCGAGGCCAACGACTACGTCGGCAAGGGCATGAACGGCGGCGAGATCATCCTCCGCCCCGCGGCCGACGCCTCCTTCCCCTGGCACGAGAACATCATCATGGGCAACACCTGCCTCTACGGCGCCACCGGCGGCACCCTCCTCGCCGCCGGCCGCGCCGGCGAGCGCTTCTGCGTCCGCAACTCCGGCGCCACCGCCGTCGTCGAGGGTCTGGGCGACCACGGCTGCGAGTACATGACCGGCGGCACCGTCGTCGTCCTCGGTCCCGTCGGCCGCAACTTCGGCGCCGGCATGTCCGGCGGCCTCGCCTTCGTCTGGGATCCCGACCGCCGCCTCGACTCCCTCCTCAACCCCGAGATGGTCGAGCTCCGCGACGTCCCCGCCGCCGAGTCCGATGCGCTCCGCGCCCTCGTCACCCGCCACGCCGAGGCCACCTCGAGCCCCCACGCCAAGGCCCTCCTCGCCAACTGGCCCAAGACCCTCGCCGCCCTCCGCCGCGTCACCCCCATCGGCAGCGAGGCCACCCTCGCCTCGCCTGCCCGCGCCACCGCCTAAGGACAAGAAGGAAGCGACTTAGGGATTCGAAGGAGGCGGAGGAAGTTTCTCGCCCCCGACGCCCTGTTTTTGGCAAGTTAAGAACGGGGATATCCCGGCCTTTTTCGTATCCTGCAAACCCTTCGATTCCTTCGCCCTCTCCCTTCGCCTCCTACGAATCCTTCGAGTCCTTCGTATCCCCACCTCCATGCACCGCGTCCACATCCGCACCTACGGATGCCAGATGAATGAGCGCGATTCCGAGGGCGTCGCCGCCCTCCTCCGCGCCAAGGGCTACGTCATCCAGGCGGACGAGGCGGGGGCCGACATCGTCCTGGTCAACACCTGCTCCATCCGTGGCCTCGCCGAGGAGAAGGCCATCGGCAAGGCCGACCACCTCCTCCGCGCCCGCCGCGAGGGCCGCGGCCCCCGCCTCGTCGGCATCCTCGGCTGCATGGCCCAGAACCGCGGCGCCGAGCTCCTCGACCGCCTGCCCGATCTCGACCTCGTCGTCGGCACCCAGCGCCTCCGCCACATCCCCGACCACCTTGGCCGACTCCTCGCCGACCCCGCGCCCGCGCGGCGGATCGACACCGCCGAGGAGGCCGGTTTCGAGGACGCCCTCCCCGGCCGCGCCCCCGAGCGCCAGGTCGCCGCCTTCGTCAGCATCCAACAAGGCTGCGACATGCGCTGCGCCTACTGCGTCGTCCCCCGCACCCGCGGCCCCGAGCGCTCCCGCCCGCCCGAATCCATCCTCGCCGAGATCCGAGACCTCGCCGCCGCCGGCACCCGCGAGGTCACCCTCCTCGGCCAGATCGTCAACCAGTACGGCAAGGGCGCCCAGCGCACCGAGCTCGGGCTCTCCCCCTTCGTCCGCCTCCTCCGCCAGGTCGCCGCCATCCCCGGCATCGACCGCATCCGCTACACCGCCTGCCACCCCATCGGCTACCGCGCCGACCTCGTCGCGGCCCACGCCGACATCCCCCAGCTCTGCGCCCACGTCCACCTCCCCTTCCAGTCCGGCTCCGACCGCATCCTCCGCGCCATGCGCCGCCCCTACCTCGCCGAGCGGATCCGCCGCCTCGCCGCCTCGCTGCGCGCCGCCCGTCCCGGGCTGACCTTGTCGACCGACGTCATCGTCGGCTTCCCCGGCGAGACCGACGCCGACTTCGCCCTCACCGAGTCGCTCTTCCGCGAGCTCGGCTTCGAGCACGCCTTCCTCTTCAAGTACTCCCCCCGCCCCGGCACCCCTGGCCACACCCTCGGCGATCCCATCCCCGCCCCCGAGAAGGAGCGCCGCCTCGCCCGCCTCCAGGAAATCCTCGCCCTGCGCTCCTCCACCGAGAACCTCCGCCAAATCGGCACCACCCAGACCGTCCTCGTCGAGGGGCCCGACCGCCGTGGCTCCCGACTCATGGGCCGCACCGAGAACGAGCGTCGCGTCATCCTCGACGGCCCCTCCTCGCTCATCGGACAAATCATCCAGGTTCAAGTGACCGCCGCCGGCCAAACCTACCTCGAGGGCCAACTCGCCTGAGCCACCGCGCCCACCCTTTCCCATGCCCTCCTCACCCACGCCGACCAACCATGGATGGGGCAACGTCATCCTCGACGCCGTCATCGCCTGGCTCCTCCCCTCGGTCGCCTCCACCCTCCTTCGCCTTGTTCTCGCCGACGGCGCCACGCTCGTCGGCGTCCTTCTCGCCGTCCAGCTCCTCGCCTTCTATCTCATCGGCAAAGCCCGGGGCAGGTCTGGACTAGCCGCCCACCTCGCCAAGGTCGCCGGCCTCATGGCCCTCCTCTCCCTCGCCCTCAGCGGCGGCCAGCTCGGCGAATGGCTCATCGGCCTTCCCGTCCTCATCGCCTGCGCCGCCCTCGGTGGATGGACCGGCTCCCGCGGAAGGGATGAGGGGGATTAAATGGATGAAAGAACAAAGGAGTTTTCCCCTACCCCGTCTGCCCCGGGTAGGGAGGATGCCACGCATCCTCGGGTTAATCTCTATCGGGCAGGGTGCCCCCCCGAAACCCCATCCCTGTGCCGCCGCGCCCCTGACATCCATCGGGTGGCAACGCGTATCTCCAGGCGTCCGCGGGCAGGCGGTGACAGCGGGTGAGAACTCACTGCCGCTCGCTCCCCGCTCCCTTCTAACACCGCTAACACCGCCATCCCGCTAGAGAGCTAGAGAGCTTACGAGCTATATCTCCCGAGCCCCCGTGCCCCTGTGCACCTGTGCACCCCCTTTGCGCCCTTGGCGCCAAATTGGTGCGGGTAACCAGATTCGAACTGGTGTCACCACTTTGGAAGAGTGGGGTCCTACCACTGAACGATACCCGCGTTCCGGACCTCGCCACGTTCGTCCCGAATCAAGAGGGGGTCAAGGCAAGGCTGAGGCTGATCCCGGACAAGGGATGAAAAGATGAAGGGGTAAGCTCAGCCGCTCGGCGGCAGGCCTCCCTCCGCCCGATGTTCCCCTTTGATTTCCTCTCCGCCTTGCCCCTTTATCCCCCGGTACCTCCCTCTTCCCCGCTCTCCACTCCTC
>JBKDBK010000132.1:0-26386 GCA_046315175.1 Opitutia bacterium
CCGCGTCCTCGACCCGGCAGACCTGGATCAGCTGGCAGACGATCTCGCCCACGGACAGGTTGCGCTTGAAGCCGTCGAGCCCGGAGGCGCAGAAACGGCAGCCGAAGGCGCAGCCCACCTGCGTGGAGATGCAGATGGTCCGACGCGAGCGCTCCTGCCCCACCCCCTCCATCGGGGCCCGGATGATCACGGTCTCGATGAGGGAGCCGTCGCGCAGCCGCTGGAGCAGCTTCTGGGTGACATCGGTGGCGACCCGCTTGCCCATCACCTCGGTGGGCGAGACATCGAAGGTCGCCTCCAGCCAGGCGCGGAGGGGGGCCGGCAGGTTGGTCATGGCGGAGGCCGACTCCGCCCTGCGCTTGTAGACCCACTCCAGGATCTGGGCGGCCCGGTAACGCGGATGACCCTCGGCCCCCAGCCGGGCGGCGAGGGTCTCGGGGGTTTCCCCGTGAATGGGGGGTTTTTCGGGGCTGAAAGCCATGGGGGGAGGGCGGGCAAGGAGGACGACCGCCTTCTTACTTGCAAGGCCCATCGTTTTGCCTCCAAAAACCACCTTTGCAATGAGCAACAAGGCGACTTCCCAGCAGCAACCCAAGGGTCCGAATCTCGACCATGCCCTGCAGCGGCTGGCGGACGGAAAACCGGCCTACTGCCTGCACCAGAACTGGGGCCTCGGTATCATCCGCGAGCTGGCCTCCGACGGCCAGTCACTGCGCATCGATTTCCCGGAGCACAAGCGGGTCGGCCATCCGATGGACCTCGGGTTCTGCCGCACCAAGCTCGAAATCCTCGATCCCGCCTCGCTGCTCGCCTCCGCCTACTCCCCTGAGAGCAAGGACAAGGTCGCCGCGATGGTCGCCAACGACCCCGTCGGCCTCGTCAAGGCCCTGCTCCACGAGACCGAGACCGGCGACCTCTCGGCCCTCCGCCTCGAGAACACCCTGGAGCGAATCTTCTCCGCCTCCGTGTCCCCGGACAAGGACCGCGCCGCGGCCTTCAAGACCTGGTGGACCCGCGCCCGCGCCGCCCTCCGCAAGGATCGCGCCATCCTCACCCCGGAACGCAAGGGCGGCACCTACACCCTGCTCGAGGCTCCCTCCGACCCCGGCCAGGACCTCTTCGGCCAATACGCCGCCGCCAAGGACGACGCCCGCCGCCTGCAGCTGCTCGCCGAGCTCGTCTCGCTGCCCGCCGCGGATTCGCGCGGCGTGGCCAACGCCGAGAACCTGGCCGTCGTCTCGGCCCATCTCTCGGAAGCCCTCGGCCAGGTCCCGCCCCCCGGCCGTCCGGCCCGCCGCGGCGAGCGCCTCGCCGACCTGCTGGTCGGCATCTGGAACCGCAACCTCCTCTTCGCGCCCGCCAACGAGAACGTCGCCACCCTGGCGCCGACGGCCTCGGATGTCGTCGCGCTCGTCCTCGACGAGGCCGAGCTGCTCCACCTCGCGCTCAACATCCCCCACTCGAGCGAGCACATCCGCAACCTGCTCGACCTGATCCGCGCCCACCACGGCGCCAGCTGGCAGGAGAAGGTCTTCGGCCTGCTTTCCCACAAGGGCCTGGGGCAGACCAAGGGCGGCTCGGCGAAGCTCGTCTCCGAGACCATCAACTACCTGGCCGAGGCCGATCTTGAGAAGGAGCTGGGCGCGCGGCTCGCCGACTGGGTCGACCGTCGCCAGGCCGCCGGTCCCGTCCTCATCTGGGCCACGAAGAACCGCGGCTCCAAGCGCCACGCCGCCATCCTCTCCCAGCTGTCCGGGGCCGGCCTCCTGCGCGCCATCCTCGCGTCCATCGGCGACGACGCCCTGGCCTCCAACTCCACCGCGCGCAACCCCCTTGCCAACGAGCTGCAGCGCGACCGCACCCTGCTCTCCGACCTCCTCCGCCCCGAGGGCGGCGAGCCGGCCAGCACCGAGGTGGTCTTCGACCTCGCGCGCACCCTCCTGCGCACGATGGGCCTCGACCCGATGACGAAGAAGTCGCTGCTCGCCCGCCTGATCGCCATCGAGCCCGAGGTCAACTCCGTGGCCAAGTCGCTCGGCGAATCCAAGGCCGAGCCCGGCGCCGAGCAGCAGGTCGACCGCGAGAAGGTGCTCTACGTCTCCAAGGAATCCCTCGCGGCGCGCCGCGCCGAGCTGGAGGACATCGTCAAGCACAAGCTGCCCGAGATCAACGAGGCGATCCAGGTCGCCAAGGAGCACGGCGACCTTCGCGAGAACTCCGAGTACAAGATGGCCCGCCAGGAGAAGGAGCGCCTGCAGTCCCGCGCCCAGGACCTCGAGAAGGGCATCGCCAAGGCCGAGGTCGTCGACTTCGCCAAGGCCACCGCCGACACCGTCGGCATCGGCTCGCTCTTTGAGCTGACCCGCGCCTCCACCGGCACGACCGACACCCGCGCCATCCTCGGCGCATGGGACACCGACACCGAGGGTCCGGTCATCATCATGCCCTACCTCTCCGCCCTGGCCAAGGGCCTGATGGGCAAGAAGGCCGGCCAGCTGATCAAGGTCTCCGTCGGCCAGACCGTCGAGCACTGGACCATCTCCAACCTGCGCCGCTGGGTCGACCACCGGGGCTGAGGCCGCCCGCCGGCTCCCTGCCGAAGGCCCTCCGTCGGAGGGCCTTCCTCTTTTGACACCCGGCCGCATCGCCCCCTTGATGGGCCCATGCCCGCCCCCGCGGAACTCCTCCGGCTCCTCGCCGACCCCACCCGGGCGCGCATCATGCTCCTCATCGCCAAGGGCGAGCTGACCGTTGGCGAGCTGCAGGAGATCCTCGGCATGAAGCAGGCGCGGATCTCCACGCACCTCTCCCTGCTCCGCCAATCCGGACTGGCGGCCGACCGGCGGGACGGCAAGCGGACCCACTACACGCTCGCCTCCGGCCTGCCCCCGCCCACCCAGGCCCACCTCCCCGCCGTGCGCGACGCCTTGGCCGTCGACCCGTCCGCCCAGGCTGACCAGCGCGCCCTGAGGCGCCTGGCCGACAACCGCCGCCGCGCCGCCGACGCCCATTTCAACCGCGTGGCCGGCCGCCTCGGCCGCCACTACTGCCCGGGACGATCCTGGGAGGCCGTCGGGCGCATGCTCTGCCAGCTGGTGCCCGCGATCCGCATCGCCGACCTCGGCGCGGGCGAGGGCGTCCTCTCCCAGCTCCTCGCCCGGAGGGCCGAGTTCATCCACTGCGTCGACAAGTCCCCCCGCATGGTGAAGGTCGGCCGCGAGCTGGCCCGGCGCGAGGGCATCCGCAACCTCGACTACGTGCTCGGCGACATCGAGGACATCCCCCTGCGCGCGGGAAGCGTCGACCTCGCCCTGCTCAGCCAGGCCCTCCACCACGCCGAGCAACCCCGCCGCGCCCTCGCCGAGGCCCACCGCATCCTTCGCCCCGGCGGCCGCATCGTCATCCTCGACCTCAAGGCCCACCGCTTCGAGAAGGCCAGGGAACTCTACGCCGACCGCTGGCTCGGATTCGAGCCCAACGACCTTTGCGACTGGCTCGAGGCCGCCGGCTTCGCCCAGCCCGAGGCCCGGGTCGTGGCCCGGGAGGAGACCGGCCCCCGGTTCGAGACCCTGCTGGCCGTGGCCGAGAAGCCCTCCCGCTGAGGGCCTCCCGCCAGCCCCGGCAGGGGGGGATTTTCAAGGGCTTCGGGCTTGGCATCCCCCGCCGCCCCCAATAGGTCTACCCTCCCCCTCCACAACCCCGATGGCCCGCACCGCGTCCCGCTCCTATCGCCTGGCCCACGCCGCCCTGCTCTCGGTCCTCGTGGCCCTCGCCGCCCTACCCGCGAGCTCGCCCGGACAGGCCGCCAAACCCGCGCCTGCCAAGGAGGAGGAGAGCCCCACCCAGCGCCTCTGGAACGAGGCCGAGACCGCCCTCGGCAAGAAGCAGTACAAGGCCGCGTTCGATCTCTTCAAGAAGCTCGAGGGCGAGTCCGACAAGGCCGGGCTCCCCGAGATGGCCAAGGCCGCCATCGCCTTCCGCCAGGCCACCTGCCTCTACCTGATGGCCGGACAATCCAAGAAGACCGAGGATTGGGCCAAGGTCGAGGAGGCCCTCAAGGGGTTCCTCGCCAAGTATCCCCGCGGCACCGAGACCCTCCTCGACCCCTCGAACAACATGCGCGGGGTGGTGCGCCTCTCCCTCATCGAGGTCTACGCCAATCTCTCGAAATGGGACGCCGCCCTCGCCGACCTCGAGGCGCTCCGCCGCCCCAGCCCCGAGATCCGGGGCGAGGACCGCGTGCTCGCCTTCGTGCTGACCGCCAAGGTCCTCGAGGAGAAGGCCAAGGGGCAGTCGGAGGCCGAGCTCAAGCTGGCCCTCAACCAGGCCATGAACCTCCTGAAGCAGGTGACCGCCGCCGGCATCGGCACGACCGAGAGCCGCGAGGCGGCCAACAAGCTCGTCGAGGTCTACACCAAGCTCGGCATGGCCAAGGAGGCCGAGCAGCTCCGCGCCGAGATCGAGGCCAAGGGCGGCGGCTCCCCGGCCGAGATGGTCCGCGCCAACGTCCAGCGCCTGGAGATCGGCGACGCCCGCTTCCAGGCCGCCGAGGAGGCCACCGACGACAAGGCCCGCGAGGCCCTCTACCGCCAGGCGCTCGCCAGCTACCAAGGCACGCTGCGCCGCGCCGCCCTCGCCCGCGCGCTCGGGCAGGCCGTCGAGTCCAAGCAAGCCGAGGTCGACCAGCTCAACCGCCTCTACGCCAAGCCGGACGACAACCAGAAGGCGCTCATCGACAAGGCGAAGGAGGAGGTCGACTCCTTCAGGAAGATCCAGGTCGAGTTCACCGCCAACAAGGACTACGACGCCGTCATCGCCTACCGCATCGGGCTCTGCCTCCTCGAGCTCGGCCGCCCCTGGGAGGCCTTCGTCGCCTTCCGCGACATCTTCCAGAACAACCCCGGCTTCGAGAAGATCTCCGGGGCCTACTACTACTACATCGACGCCCTCCGGCGCATCGGCCGCAACGACGAGGCCCAGAAGGTCAGCCGCGACTTCCTCCAGAAGTACCCCGACTCCCCGGAGGTCGCCCCCATCGCGGTCGGCCTGGGCGAGATCTGCATGGAGCAGGAGGAGTACGACAAGGCGATCGAGCAGTTCAAGTGGGCCAAGGCCAACGTCCGCAACCTCGACCCGCAGGCCCAGCAGGAGATCGACTTCGGGATTGTCCGCGCCCTCTTCTCCAACGTCGACTGGGCCAAGGCCCGCGCCGCCCTGGACGAGTTCCTCGCCAAGTACCCCAAGTCCCCCGCCCGCGAGTCGGCCCTCTACATGCACGGGCTGACCTGGTTCTTCGAGGGCCGCTACCGCGAGACCAAGGCCTCGCTCGAGAAGTACATGGCCGAGTTCCCCAACGGCCAGTACCAGGCCGACGTGCTCTACCGCCAGGGCATCGTCGCCCTCAACGTCCAGGGGCCCGACGAGGCCATCGCCATCGCCCGGCAATGGCTGTCCAAGCACGGCAACTCCAAGTCCGAGGCGATCGTCGCCCAGATTCCCGAGCTCCACGTGCTCATCGGCGACGCGCACACCAAGAAGGGCGACCTCGAGGGCAAGAAGGCCGGCGAGGCCGATTACAAGGCCCGCGTCACCGCCGCCGCAGGCCCCAAGGCCCAGCACATGAAGGCCAAGGCCGACGCCGAGGCCGCCAGGGAGGAGCAGGTCAAGGCCTCCATCGAGGCCTACCTCATCGCCGTGCGCGCCGCCCGCGCCAACCCCCAGGTGCTCGACTTCGCCATCGGCGAGGTCAACAAGCTCCTCACCGGCCGCGGCGACCAGCGCCGCCTCCGCGAGATCTACCAGGAGCTCTACGACTGGGACCCCAAGGCGCCCAAGGCCCTCTCCTACCTCTACGAGGTCATCAAGGCCACCGAGAAGATGGGCGACGGCGCCGAGTTCCGCGCCCGCACCGAGGCCGCCCAGTCGCGCTTCGGCGACCTCCTCGCCGCCTCCCGCAAGAAGGTCGACACCCTCGAGCGAGCCGGGAAGTTCAACACCCCCGAGCTGGCCCAGGCCAAGGCCGAGGTCGCCAAGCTTTCCGAGGATCTCGCCAAGGAGCTGGACGCCGTCGAGGCCGACCGCCAGAAGTCCATCCAGGCCGCCCGCCAGGAGGCGCTGGGCATCCTCGGCACCGCCATCAAGACCAGCCTCAACGACCGCCGCCAGGAGGGCGCCGAGCGCCTCGTCGCCTTCCTCGCCGAGAAGCTCGCCCGCCGCATCAAGCGCGTCCGCCCCGGCCAGGAACCCGCCCCCGACGCCTACACGCTCAAGAAGGCCGAGGCCGACCTCGAGGCCACCATGGGCGTGACCGAGTCCAGCGGCAGCCTCATCGCCCAAGCCCGCCTCTACTACGGCAAGGGCACCCTCGCCCTGCTCGCCCGCGACCCGGCCCGCGCCGAGGCGATGTGGCGGCGCATCGCCGACCTCTACAAGGCGGAGGAGCTCAGCCCGGGCATCCTCGGCACGGTCGGCGACTACCTCGCCTCCAGGCGAGACCCCAAGGCCGAGGCCTACTTCGCCTACATCGCCGAGCACCACCGCTCGTCCGAGTACGCCGACTTCGGCTTCGCCGGCCTGGCGGAGATTCGCCTCGCCCAAGGCAAGGCCAAGGAGGCCCTCGCCATCGCCGACGAGGCCACGGCCATGGGCATCACCCTCTCGAAGGAGAAGGACCTTCGGTTCATCCGGGCCCGCGCCCTGGTCGAGCTCGGCCAGTTCGACGAGGCCAAGAAGGAGCTCACCTTCATCAGCGGCGTCCGCGAGTGGCGCGGCGAGACCACCTCGGGCTGCCTCTACCACCTGGCCCTCATCGAGGAGAAGCAGGGCCGCATGCAGGAGGCCGTCGTGCTCCACCAGCGCAACATCCTCGCCTGGAAAAAGCATGAGCGCTGGGTCGCCAAGTCCTACCTGCGGGCCGGCGAGCTCCTCGCCAAGCTCGGGCAGCGCGACGCCGCCCGGGCCACCTACCAGGAGATGCTGACCAAGGACCGCGTGAAGGACACGCCCGAGGCCCAGGAAGCCCGCTCCCGCCTGACCCAAATCTGAGAACCATGCGCACCCTCGCCCCCTCCCTGCTTCTGCTCGGCGCCGCCGCCGCGCTGCCCGCCCAGGTCGTCACCTTCAAGAGCGGCGAGCGCTGGGAGGTGAACAACCCCTTCCAGGTCGACGCCAAGGGCCAGCCCGTGGTCGACGCCAGGAAGGCCCGGTTCAACGCCACCTTCGACCGCCTCGAGCGCAAGACCATCAGCGGCACCATCGAGGTCGTGGCCAACCGCAGGATGGAGGAGGTCGTCCAGATCGAGTGGCCCGCCATCGCCCAGCTCGACCAGGCGCGCCAGATGATCCTCCGCGGCGAGGCCGCCAAGGCCCTCGAGCTCGTCGAGACCGTGCTCCGCCCCTTCGACAAGGTGAAGAAGATTCCCGGCAGCCCCTGGGTGACCGCCGCCATCGTCAAGCTCGACGCCATCGACCGCCTCGACAACGACGCCGCCCTCGCCAACTTCCTCTCCGCCCTCGAGACGGTCGACGACGGCTCCAACCCGGAGCTCGCCCAGAAGATCAAGCTGGCCAAGCTCATCCAGAAGGCCCGCCGCGGCGAGCACGCCGCCGTCATCGCGGACGCCGACGGGCTCATCTCCCAGTTCGACGGGGCCGACACCCTCGCCCGGCTGCACATCCTCAAGGGAGCCTCCCTCCTCGCCCTCAAGCGCTACGAGGACGCCATGAACACCTACCTGCGCGTGCCCGTCTTCTACGGCTCCCAGCAGGAACACCTCCCCAAGGCCCTCCTCGGCGCCGCCAAGGCCTTCCGAGGCATGGACTCGCCGGCCACCAAGTCCCAGCGACTCGGCGAGGTCGCCAACACCTACCTGCGCGAGCTGGTCGCCACCTTCCCCGTCTCCGTCGAGGCCGAGGAGGCCAAGGCCCTCCTTCCCAAGGAGGACCGCCAGGCCGCCGAGAAGGCCCAGTCCGGCCTCCCCGGCGCGGCCCCCGCCACCCCCCAGTGAGTCCTTGCACCCCGACGACAATCCCGCTAATCCCAAAACACCCATGACCCCCAGCCTCCGCACCCCCCTCGCACTGGTCCTCACCACCGGGCTGCTCCGTGCCCAGGAAGCCGTCGCCCCCGGCGTCACCGAGAAGACCCTGATGGATTACTTCAAGGAGGGCGGGATGGTCATGCCCCCCTTGCTGGTCGGCTCGATGATCATGGTCTGGCTCATCATCGACGGCTACATGAAGACCTCGTCCAAGTTCGCCTTCCCCAAGGAGCAGGTCGAACAGGTCGACGCCTTCTTCCGCGCCGGCGACTACCGCGGCGCCTACGCCTACACGCACACCGTCGCCTCGCCCTTCGCCCAGGTCATGCGCTCCGGCCTCCGCATGGCGCCCGAGGGCAAGGAGATGACCGAGGAGGCCATCTTCTCCGAGATCAACCGGCTCAACGGCGACATGCAGGGCCGCATCTCCTACCTCTCCGTCATCGGGGTCTGCACCCCCATGATCGGCCTGGTCGGCACCGTCGGCGGCATGATGAAGGCCTTCGCGACCCTCGGCAGCTCCGGCGTGGGCGACCCCTCCAAGCTCGCCGGCGCCATCGGCGAGGTGCTCGTGGCCACGGCGGCCGGCCTGGGCGTGGCGATTCCCGCCTTCATCTTCTACTACCTCATCCGCAACCGCGTGGCCGGCAACGTCCACGACCTGAACGAGCTGGCCCAGGACCGCTTCCGCGCCTTCCCCTACGACGAGCTGGCCGGCAAGATCGATGAGATCGGCGCCGAGGCCCCCATCGCCGCAGCCCCGGTCTGGAACGCCCCCGCGGCGGACCAGCCCAAGGCCTAACCCCCTTCCCAGCAGACCATGGCAGGCGGAGGCGGAGGCGGGGACGGGGAACCCGAGTTCCAAGTGGCGCCGATGATCGACGTCCTCATGGTGCTGCTCGTCTTCTTCATGTCCATCACCTCGGCCCAGGTCCTGAAGGTCGACAAGAACATCCAGCTGCCCCTGGCCGTCCACGGCAAGAAGCGCGACGACAAGGCGGCCGCCGGCCTGATCAACATCTCCTGGGACGCCACCACCGGCCAGGCCAGGTACAAGCTCGACGACCGGGATCTCGACCCCAATGACAAGGAGGGAATCGCCCGCGAGCTCGCCGCCCGCAAGGGCAACAACAAGGACTTCCGCCTGCTCATCCGGGCCGACAAGAAGTGCCACGCCAAGTTCATCTCCAAGGCCCTCGAGTGGGGCGCCGAGGCCGGCATCGACAACATCGCCTTCTCCGGGCTGAACAACGAACTCTAAGATGGCCAGGAAACGCTCGCTGGGTGCGATCAATCCCGACGTTGGCTTCCAAATCGCGCCGATGATCGACGTCGTCTTCGTGATCATGCTCTTCTTCATGGTCATGGCCGGCGCGGTCAAGGTGGAGCACGAGCTCAAGACCACCCTCCCTGGCAACGTCGAGACCGCCCAGGAGACCGAGATGCCCGACGAGCTCACCATCTCCGTCGCCGAGAACGGCCAGGTCTCCCTCAACGACGAACCCATCTCGACCCCGACCGACAAGGAGCTCAACCAGCTCTACCAGGAGATGGTCCGCGCCCGCAAGAACGCCGAGAGCGGCAAGACCAAGCTCCTCGTCACCGTCCAGGCCGAGGAGACCGCCCTCTACGAGCGCGTCATCAACGTGCTCGACATCCTCGCCAAGGCCGAGGTGAGCAACGTCACCTTCGCCGTCGCCGAACCCGAATAAGGGCCGGGGTGCGGCGCCCCGCCGGGCCACCCCCCGCCCTTTCAGGTTGCCAGTCCCCGCCCCGGGCGGAAAATCGACGGTCCGATGCCCAACAGCCTGCACCAGCACGGCTTCGTGACCGTCGCCGCGGTCTCCCCCGCGCTGCGGCTGGCCGACCCGCAGGGCAACGCCACCCTCGTCATCCAGGCCCTCGAGAAGGCCGCCGCCGAGGGCGGGGAACTCGTCGTGCTTCCCGAGCTCTGCCTCACCGGCTACTCCGTGGGCGACCTGGTGGCCCACCGCACCCTCCTCGCCGGCGCCCTCGAGGCCCTGGGCAAGGTCGCCGAGGCGACCGAGCGACTCGGCCTGACCGCGGTGGTCGGCCTCCCCCTGGAGGTCGACGGACGGCTCTTCAACTGCGCCGCCTTCGTCTCGCGGGGCAAGGTCCTCGGCGTCGTGCCCAAGACCTACCTGCCCAACACGGGTGAGTTCTACGAGCAGCGCTGGTTCGCCTCGGCGCGAATCGCCCGCCCCCTCGCCCTGCCCCAGCTCGGCGGCGCCCCCTTCGGGACCAACCTGCTCTTCCGCGCGACCGACGTCCCTGACTGCGTCGTCGGCGTCGAGCTCTGCGAGGACCTCTGGGCGGTCGAGCCCCCGAGCGGCCGGCTCGCCCTCGCCGGGGCGACCGTGCTCTGCAACCTGTCGGCAAGCGACGAGCTGCTGGGCAAGGCCGCCTACCGGCGCGACCTCGTCCGGGGCCAGTCGGCCCGCTGCCTGGCGGCCTACGTCTACGCCTCGGCCGGCGCGGGCGAGTCGAGCACCGACCTCGTCTTCAGCGGCCACGGCATCATCGCCGAGAACGGCGTCGTCCTCGGGGAGTCCGAGCGGCTGCGCTTCGACCACGCCCTGCTTGTCTCGCAGGTCGACGTCGACCGCCTCGCCGCCGAGCGCCGCCGCAACAGCACGTTCTTCGGCACCCCGGCGCCCGAGACGGTCGCGATTCCCTTCGCGCTCGGCCATCCCGCCGGCCACGCCCCGCGCGTCCGCCGGCGCTTCAGCCAGCACCCCTTCGTGCCCTCCGACCCGGCGCGGCGCGACGAGCACTGCCAGGAGATCTTCGCCCTGCAGTCGACCGGGCTTGCCCGCCGGCTCCGCCACACGGGCGCACGCCAGGTCGTCCTCGGCATCTCGGGCGGGCTCGACTCAACCCTCGCCCTGCTGGTCACCCTCGAGGCCTTCGGCCGCCTCGGACTCGACCCCCGGGGAATCGTCGGCGCGACCCTGCCCGGCCCGGGCACGAGCGCCCGCACCCTGCTCAACGCCCGCCGCCTGACGGAGGCGCTCGGGGTCACCGCCCGGGAAATCCCCATCGGCGCCGCGGTCGAGCAGCACCTGCGCGACATCGGGCACCCCCCGGGCCGCCACGACGTCACCTACGAGAACACCCAGGCCCGGGAGCGCACCCAGGTGCTGATGGACCTCGCCAACCAGGTCGGCGGGTTCGTCGTGGGCACGGGCGACCTCTCCGAGGCCGCGCTCGGCTGGTGCACGTTCAACGCCGACCACATGTCGATGTACCACGTCAACATCGGCGTCCCCAAGACCCTGGTCCGGCACCTCGTGGCCTGGGCGGCCCACGCGCGCCACGTCGGCCCGACCCGCGCCGTCCTCGAGGACGTTGTCGCCACCCCGGTCAGCCCCGAGCTGCTCCCCCCGGGCGCCGACGGCGCCATCAGCCAGCAGACCGAGGCCGTCCTGGGGCCCTACGAGGTGCACGACTTCTTCCTCTTCCAGATGATCCGGGGCGGCCACCGCCCGGCCAAGGTGCTCTGGATGGCGACCCACGCCTTCGCCGGCCGGCACGATGCCGAGAGCCTGCGCAAGTGGCTCCGGCTGTTCCTCTCCCGGTTCTTCTCCCAGCAGTTCAAGCGCTCCGTCATGCCGGACGGGCCCAAGGTCGGCACCGTGGCCCTGTCGCCCCGCGGCGACTGGCGGATGCCGTCCGACGCCGAGGCCGCGGCGTGGCTTGCGGAGCTGGGGTGAAGCCCCCACGCTGGCCGGCATGAGCGTCCCCGCACCCCGGCACCCCGAGGCGACCGCCGAGCTGCTCGCGCGGCTCGGTCCGGCCCAGGTGCTCACGGATGACGCCAGCTGCTTCGCGGCGTCGTTCGACAACACCCGCTACAGCTTCCTGCCCGAGGCCGTCATCCGCCCGGCCGACGTGCCCGCCCTCCAGGCCGTCCTGCGCCTCGCCAACGAGCGGCTCGTCCCGGTGACCGTCCGCGGCCGCGGCACCGGCAACACCGGCGCCTCCGCTCCCATCCGCGGCGGCTGGGTCGTCCACCTCGAGCACTGGGACGGCATCGAGATTGACCCGCAGTCCTCCGTGGCCAAGGTCGGCCCCGGGGCGATCACGCAGTCCATCAACGACGCCGCCGCGCCCCACGGGCTGTTCTTCCCCCCCGACCCCTCCTCCGTGCGCTTCTGCAGCATCGGCGGCAACATCGCCACCAACGCGGGCGGGCTGCGGGCGGCCAAGTACGGCGTCGTCCGCGACTTCGTCCTCGCCCTCGAGGGGCTCCTGCCCACGGGCGAGCTGGTGACCTGGTCGCGCCCCCTGCGCAAGTTCGTCAGCGGCTACAACCTGCGCGACCTCTGGGTCGGCTCCGAGGGCACCCTCGGGATCGTCACCCAGGCCTGGCTCCGCCTCGTCCCCCTGCCCCAGGCCCGGCGGACCTTCCTCCTCGGCTTCGCCACCGACGAGGCCGCGCTCGAGGCCGCCGCCGGGCTGATGACCTCGCGCGTGGCGCCCGCCGTCTTCGAGTTCCTCGACCGACAGACGGTCGAGGTCGCCCAGCGGCGCAACGGCCGCCCCGCCTTCGCCCCCGCCGAGCTCGCCGGCGAGGCCTGCCCGGCCCTCCTGCTGATCGAGCTCGACGGCCATCCCGCCGTCCTGGCCGAGGACGCGGCGAAGGTCCGCGCCTGGTTCGCCGGCAAGGCCCTCGCCCTCCGCGAGACCGACGACCCCGCCGAGGCCGAGGCCCTCTGGCACATCCGCCGGACCTGCTCGCAGGCCATGTACCTCCTCGGCAACGCCAAGCTCAACGAGGACATCGTGGTGCCCTTCCGCAGCTACGTTCCCCTCATCCGCCTCGCCCGCCGCATGCGCGAGACCCACGGCCTGGCCACGCCGACCTTCGGCCACGCCGCCGACGGCAACTTCCACATCCACGTGATGTACGACCGCGACAACCCGAACCACCGCCGCAAGGCCGAGACGGCCATCCTGGAGATGATGCGCGAGGTCGTCGCGATGGGCGGGGCCATCACGGGCGAGCACGGGATCGGCATCTCCAAGTCGCCGTTCCTCCGCCTCCAGCACTCCGCGGCGGAGATTGCCGCCATGGTCGCGGTCAAGCGGGCCCTCGACCCCAACGGCATCCTCGCCCCGGGCCAGATCTTCGAGCCGATGAACGTCTGGGAGCGGACCCCGGCCAAGGTGACCCTGCCCTGGGACAAGCACTGAGCGTGGGCCGGGCCGTCGCCATCTTCGACTGGGATGGGGTCGTGGTCGACTCTTCCGACGCCCATGAGCAGGCCTGGGCGCGCCTCGCCGCGGCCGAGGGCCTGACCCTCGCCCCGGGCAGCTTCCTCCGCGGCTTCGGCAAGCGCAACGAGGTCATCATCCCCGAGATCCACGGCTGGGCGAGCGACCCCGCCGAGATCCGCCGGCTCTCCCTCGCCAAGGAGGCCCATTACCGCGAGCTCGCCTCGGGCGGCCTCATCCGCCTCCTGCCCGGTGTGCGCGAGCTGCTCGACGGACTCCGGGCGGCCGGCATCCCGCGCGTCATCGGCACCTCCACCCACCGGGCCAACCTCGACCTGGCCTTCGCCCGCTTCGGGCTGGGGGAGCTGTTCGAGGGCGCGGTGAGCAGCGAGGATGTCACCCGCGGCAAGCCCGACCCGGAGGTCTTCCTCAAGGCCTGCGCGCTCGCGGGCGGCGACCCCGCGCGCTCGGTCGTCTTCGAGGACACCCTCGCCGGCGTCGCCGCCGCCAAGGCGGGCGGCTTCCGCGCGGTCGGCCTCTGCACGACCAACGCGCGCGCGATCATGGTGGGCTCCGGGGCCGACCTCGTGGTCGCCGACCTCTCCGAGGTCACGCCCGCCCTCGCCCTGCCCCGGGGCGCCTGAGGCGATGAGGCCCTTCCGGCTCCAGTCCGACTACCGTCCCACCGGCGACCAGCCCCAGGCCATCGCGGCCCTCGAGGCCTCGCTGCGCGCGGGCAACGCCCACCAGACGCTGCTCGGCGTGACCGGCTCGGGCAAGACCTTCACCATGGCGAGCCTCGTCGAGCGCCTGCAGCGCCCGACGCTGGTCGTCAGCCACAACAAGACCCTCGCCGCCCAGCTCTTCGCCGAGTTCAGGAAGTTCTTCCCCGACAACGCGGTCGAGTACTTCGTCAGCTACTACGACTACTACCAGCCCGAGGCCTACGTGCCCCAGACCGACACCTACATCGAGAAGGACTCCTCGATCAACGACGACATCGAGCGCCTCCGGCTCCGGGCGAGCAGCGCCCTGCTCTCGCGACGCGACGTCCTCGTGGTCGCCACCGTCTCCTGCATCTACGGCCTCGGCTCGCCCGAGGAGTTCCGGCGCATGATGATCCCCCTGCGGCCCGGCATGGCCCTGCGGCGCGACGACCTCCTCGCCCGCCTCGTGGCCAACCTCTACAGCCGCAACGACGCCGTGCTCGAGCGCTGCGCCTTCCGCGCCCGGGGCGAGACCGTCGACCTCTGGCCGGCCTACCTCGAGTCGGCCGTGCGGCTCGAGTTCTGGGGCGACACCCTGGAGTCGATCCGCGAGCTCGATCCCGTGACGGTCCGGCCCGGCGCCGCCCTGCCCGCGCTCGACCTCTACCCGGCCAACGCCTACGCGACGTCGGCCGAGAGCCTCCCCCCCGCCATCGAGGGCATCCGGGCCGAGCTCGAGGAGCGCGTCGCCTGCTTCGAGCGCGAGGGGCGCCTGGTCGAGGCCCAGCGCATCCGCACCCGGACGGAGCACGACCTCGAGATGCTGCGCGAGACGGGCTTCTGCCCCGGCATCGAGAACTACTCGATGCACATCGGGGGGCGCAAGCCGGGCGAGCGCCCCTTCTGCCTGCTCGACTTCTTCCCCGACGACCGCCTCGTCATCCTCGACGAGAGCCACGTCACCCTCCCCCAGATCGGCGGGATGTACCACGGCGACCGCTCGCGCAAGCAGCGCCTGGTCGACTTCGGCTTCCGCCTGCCCTCCGCCCTCGAGAACCGCCCCCTCCGGCCGGAGGAGTTCGGGGCGCTCGCACCCCAGTCGCTCTACGTCTCGGCCACGCCGGGGCCGGAGGAGCTCCGCCGCTCCGCCGTCGTCGCCGAGCAGGTCATCCGGCCCACCGGCCTGCTCGACCCCGTCATGGAGGTCCGGCCGATCAAGGGCCAGGTCGAGGACATGATCGGCGAGGCCAAGGCCGAGGCCGCCAAGGGCCGCCGCACGCTCGTCACCACCCTGACCAAGCGGATGGCCGAGGACATCGCCGACTACCTCCGCGAGCAGGGCGTCAAGGTCGAGTACCTGCACTCGGACATCGATGCGGTCGAGCGCGTCGAGATCCTGCGCCGGCTCCGCGCCGGCACCTGCGACGTCCTGGTGGGCGTCAACCTCCTCCGCGAGGGCCTCGACCTCCCCGAGGTCGCGTTGGTCGGCATCCTCGACGCCGACAAGGAGGGCTTCCTGCGCAGCGAGACCAGTCTCATCCAGACGGCAGGGCGCGCCGCGCGCCACATCGAGGGCCGAGTCCTCCTCTACGCCGACGTCCGCACGCGCTCCCTCGAGCGCGCCCTGGCCGTCTGCGCCGACCGCCGCCGGCGCCAGGCCGAGCACAACGCGCGCCACGGGATCACGCCCCGCTCCGTGGTGCGGGCCCTCGAGGCCAGCCGGGTCGAGCCGGCCGAGGACCCCGTCACGGGCCCCGCCGGCGACCGCGACCTGGCCTCGACCCTGGCCGGCCTCGAGGAGGAGATGCTCGCCGCCGCCGACCGCCACGAGTTCGAGCGCGCCGCCCACCTGCGCGACCAGATCTCCCTGCTCCGCGGCGAGCGGCCCAGGCCGGGCGGCCGGGGCGGGCGGCGTCGGCGCTGATCAGCCTCGCCCGAGGCGGCGGTCGAGGTCCGTCTCGCCCAGCTCGAAATAGGTGCGGCGCCCCAGGGGATCGACGCCCGGCTGGGTGGTCAGGAAGAGCCGCCGGACAAGGTCAAGCAGCTCGGCGTCGGACAGGGTGTCCGTCCGATACCGCGCCCGGCGGACGGCCAGTCGCGCCAATCCCTCGGCCGCCAGGTGCGCCCGCGCGAAATCGCCCTCCCGCCGCGCCATCTCGGAAAGCAGGTCGCGCAGGAAGGCCTCCGCCTCGCCCGGCTCGAGCCAGGTCGGCAACGCGGCCACGCGCCAGAAGTTCCTGCCATAGGGCTCCAGGCCGAAGCCGGCGGCCGACAGGAACGCCGACTGCTCAGCGAGGACCGCCGCGGGCAGCGGATCGAGCTCGAGGGGTATCGGCAGGAGCAGGGGCTGGGAAACCGGATGGTCGGACGAGATGCCCGCCACGATGGACTCGAAGAGGACGCGCTGGTGGGCCGACCCTAGGTCGAGCACGACAAGCCCCGAGGGCGTCTCGAAGGCCGCGCGATCGCCGCGGAGACGGCCCACCAGCCGCCAAGCCAGCCTGAGGGGAGCGCCGGGAGGCGCAGCCGCCTGGGGCGAGGAGGCGACAGGCGAATCCGCGATCGACGGGGCTGCGGGTGCCACGGCCGGGGAGGCGGGCGCAGCGCGGTCGGAGGCGCGCGGGGCCTCCGCCAACTCCACCGCGGGCGCGGCGGGCAAGGGTGAGCCGACCTCGGGCTGCCCGCGGAGGGCGGCCAGGACGGACCCCATGACGAAGGCGCGCACCTTGGCCTCGTCGCGGAAGCGAATCTCGCGCTTGGCGGGGTGCACATTGACGTCGATGGCCGCGGGGTCGATCTCGAGGAAGAGGAAGGCGAGCGGGAAGCGGCCCTTGGGAATCAGCGTGTGGTAGGCCTCGACCAAGGCGTAGGTCAGGGCCCGGCTGTCGACGGGCCGGCCGTTGACGACCGTGACGATGTCCTGCCGCGTCGAGCGGCTGACCCCGGGCTTGCCGAGCAACCCGGAGACACCCATGCCCGGGCCCTCGGCCGCCGGCAGCGGCACCAGCTCGTCGGCGACCGACTTCCCCCAGATGACCCGCACCCGCTCGGCGACGGGGACGTTGCCGGGCGAGCGGAAGACCTCCCGGCCGTCCTCGCGCAGGAGGAAGCCGACCTCCGGGTGGGCCACGGCGTAGAGGCGGACCATGCGGACGATGTGGGCCGCCTCGGTGTCGTCCGACTTGAGGAACTTGAGGCGCGCCGGCACCGGGTGGAAGAGGTTGGCCACCTCGATGCGCGTGCCGACCGCCATCCCGTGCTCGCGGACATGCACGGTGCGGCCGGCGTTGACCAGGATCTCGCAGCCGGCCTCCGCGCCCTCGGCCCGGGTGCGGAGCGTGAACCGCGAGACGCTGGCGATCGACGGCAGGGCCTCGCCCCGGAAGCCGAAGGAGCGGATGCGCCCGAGGTCGGCCGCGTCCGCAATCTTGCTCGTGGCATGGCGCTGCAGGGCCAGCTCGGCCTGGTCGGGGGTCATGCCATGGCCGTCATCCTCCACGGCCAGCAGGGCCTTGCCGCCGCGGGAGAAATCGAGGGTGACCCGGCGGGCTCCGGCGTCCAAGGCGTTTTCCAGGAGCTCCTTGGCCGCCGCCGCGGGGCGCTCCACCACCTCGCCGGCCGCGATCTGGTTCGCGACCTTGGGGTCGAGGAGGCGGATGACGGGGCGTGGCACGGGCCAAACACCTATGGCCGCGGCTTGGCCGCTTGCCAAGCCGTCACTCCCCCGAATCGTGGCGGGGTGCCGAACCGCCTGGCCACCGAGCCCAGCCTCTACCTCCGCCAACACGCCCACCAGCCGGTGGACTGGTGGCCTTGGTGCGCGGAGGCGTTCGCGGAAGCCCGCCGAAGGGACGTGCCCGTGCTGGTGTCGGTCGGCTACGCCTCCTGCCACTGGTGCCACGTGATGGCCCGGGAATGCTTCGACGACCCCTGGATCGCCGACCTGATGAACCGCCACTTCGTCTGCGTGAAGGTCGACCGCGAGGAGCGCCCGGATGTCGACCAGCTCCACATGGACGCCGTGCAGATGATCCAACACCACGGCGGCTGGCCCCTCAACAGCTTCTGCCTGCCCGACGGCCGGCCCTTCTTCGGCGGGACCTACTTCCCGCCCGACGACCGCGGCGGGCGCACGCCCTGGCCCCAGCTCCTCATGCGCGTGGCGGAGCACTACCGCACCCGACGCCACGAGCTCGAGGCCAACGCCGAGGCCGTCGTCGGCAACCTGCTCCACCAGGCGGCCGCTCCCGCGGGGGAGGCCGGCGAGACCGACGCCCCCGGCAGGCTCGCCGCGGCGCGGACGCTGCTGGCCGACGCCGACCCGGCCCACGGCGGCTTCGGCGGCGCGCCGAAGTTCCCGCCGCCCATGGCGCTGGACTTCCTCCTCGCCGTGCGCGAGCGCAGGGACCTCGACCCGTCCACCCGCGACGAAATCGCCCGGACGGTCGGCCTTTGCCTCCGCCGGATGGACGAGGGCGGCCTGCACGACCAGGTCGGGGGCGGCTTCCACCGCTATTGCGTCGACGCGGACTGGACCGTCCCGCACTTCGAGAAGCTCCTCTGCGACAACGCCCTGCTCCTCGGCGCCTACGCCAAGGCGGCCGTCGCCCTCGGCGAGCCCCGCTTCCGCGAGGTCTGCGCCGGCATCGTCGGCTGGCTCGAGCGCGAGATGCGCGTCGGCCCGGCGTACGCGGCGTCGCTCGACGCCGACACCGACCACGAGGAGGGCCTGACCTACCTCTGGACACCCGACCAGGTCGCGGAGGTCCTCGGCGACCGCGCCGAGGTCTTCTGCCGCGCCCATGGCATCACCGCCGAGGGCAACCTCGAGGGCGCCTCCGTGCCCACCTTCCGCGCGGGCGCGGACCGGGCCGCCTTCGACGCCGACCGCGCGCGGCTGCTCGCGGCGCGCGCCCGGCGACCCCAGCCGTCGAGGGACGACAAGGTGCTCGCCGGGTGGAACGCCCTCCTTGCCGCCAACCTCGCCCGGGCGGGCCTACTCCTCGGCGAGCCCGCTTGGGTGACGCGCGCGGGCGAGCTGCTCGACCACCTGGCGGCGACGGTCGTCGCCCGCGACACCCAGGGCCTCGCCATCCGGGCCGTCGCCGGATCCGACACCCCCGCCACCCTGCCCGACCTCGCTTGGCTGGCCGAGGCCGCGCTCGTGCTCGCCGCGACCCGGGGGCAGCCACGGGTCGACCTCGCCGCTGAGCTGGTCGACGCCGCCTACGCCCGCTTCGAGGACCCTCGCTCCGCCGGCCTCCACAGCTCCGCCAACGAGCACGGCCTCCTGCCTGTCCGACAAAAGTCGTGGTGGGACCAGGCCGTGCCCTCCGGCAACAGCGCGCTCCTCGCCGCCCTGGCCGCGCTCGAGGCCCTCGGGGTGGCGTCGGCCGGACCCAGGTTCCGCTCGCTGGCCGCGGCCTACGCGGGGGCCGCCCGCCAGATGCCCCACGGCATCCCCCGGGCGCTCGCCGCGCTGGAGCGAGCCGGCCAAGGCATCCCGCTTGTGAAGCAGGGGCCCGCCGCGCCAACACCCCACGCCGCCCTCGGCGAGCTCCGCGGCGAGATTCTCTCGCAGCCCGAGGCAAGCCTCGGCGGCGGCCTCCAGCTTTGCGTCGGATCGACCTGCCTGCCTCCGGTTGGCGACACGGCAAGCCTACGGCGGCAGCTGGTCACCTGAGAGGTTGGCAAGAGGCCCCGCTCGGCCAGTCTCAGGCCATGCCCTCGCTCACCCTTCTCCTTGGTCTCGGCCTCGCGGCCGGCACCCTCAGCGGACTCTTCGGCATCGGCGCCGGGGTCGTCATCACGCCGGCCCTCCTTTGGCTGACCGGATGCGGCCAGGTCCAAGCCCAGGGCACGGCGTACGCGGTGATGGTGCCGATGGCCATCCTCGGCGCCTGGCGCTACCACAGCCAACCCGGGATGAGCCTCGACTGGTCGCTGCTCCTGCCGCTGGCGGCCGCCTGCCTGGCGGGTGTCTGGCTGGGCAGCCACCTCGCCTTCGCGGCCGAGGAAGGGCTGCTTCGCAAGGCCTTCGGGGCCTACCTCGTCCTGGCCGGGGCCCACCTGCTCCTGGGAACCCGCTGAGCGCGGGTTGCGCTTGCCCCCGGCAGGGGGTTGGCTGGAATCAGCGCCCCATGGCCGATGACACACGCTACGTCTATGCCTACGGCGCCCGAGGGGCCCGTCGCATCCTGCTTGGAATGTTCCAGGTCGAGAACCTGGGCGAGCAGGGCCTCCGTTACTCGCCCATTTGGCCGCGCATCTGGAAGGTCGGCGTCGGCTGCCTCACACTCGCCTACCTGACGCTCGTCTCGCTGTTCTACTTCCGCGAGCGCTACATGCGCGGCATCGAGGGCACAAGCTGGGGCAACGCCTTCCTCTACTTTGTCTCGGACGATGCCAAGGAGCGGCACCTGACGATGAAGGGCGACACCTACATCGACCTGGCGAAGGACGCCCTCAAGCGCGAGGACTACGGCGAGTTTGCCCGCTACATCGGCGTCGGGGCCAGCCTCTCCCGGGCCAACCTCGAGGGCCAGCGCCTGTGCGCCGACCTCTACTTCGCCTTCGGACGAACCGAGGACGCCTACCGCGTGCTCGAGGAGTCGCTCGTCCACGCCAAGCAGGACCGGGCGCACTTCCGCAACCACCTCCGGCGCTGCTTCATCCTCGACCAGGACATGATGATCATCCGGGTGGCCGAGGCCTACATGGACGACCCCGAGGTCGACCCCGGCATCCAGGCCGACCTGCGGGTCGCCTACGCCCAGGCCAACTTCCTCCGCGGCAACTTCGACCTCGCGGCGGACTTCATCCGCAAGAGCCGCCTGGACCTCACCCTCGAGGGCTACACCCTGCTCTGCCAGATCTCCTGGGAGCGGGGCGACCGCCAGAATGCCGTCACGCGGCTGGCCGACGCCGCCCGCACCTTCCCCAATGCCGACCACCTCCGGGCCCTTCTCGCCCGCTGGCACAAGGAGCTGGGCAACACCGAGCAGTCCCGCGACGCCCTCAACCTGCTGGCGGTGCGCGACCCCTCGGCCCACTCCCCCCGCGTCCAGGTCCTCTACCTGCTGACGGGAGACGAGAACGCCGCCAAGCGCAAGGAGCAGGTCGACCGCCTGATGGCCGACTTCGCCCTGAGCGAGGCCGCCCTCCTTGAGCTCGGCCAGTTCGCGAACGACACGGCCGACACCGCCCTGAGCGATCGCCTCCTGAAGCACGCCACCGACAACCGCTTCCCCAGCCGGCCCAAGTTCCTCCTCACCCACGTCGAGTGCCTCATCAACGCCGGACGCAACCAGGAGGCCATCGCCATCGTCGACGAGCTCTTCCAGCGCGACGCCAAGGCCCAGTGGTTCGGCGAGATGCGGGTGACCTTCGAGGCCCTCCGCACCATCGCCTACTACGCGGACAACCAGCCCGACATCGGGGCGATCAACCTCAAGAAGGTGATGGACGCCCGCAACGTGCCGCCCCAGCTCCTCGTCGCCATCGGACGCAAGCTGATCCAGTCCGGCCGCTTCGCGGAAGCCAACAACACGCTCGTCGCCGCCCACCTGCGCAACGAGAACAACCAGGCCCTGCTGCTCCAGCTGGTGAAGATGAAGATCGAGAACGAGGAGATATCCGACGACCTCGAGATCTACCTCCGCCGCCTGATGGCGACCCGCCGCCCCCCCTCCGAGGTGCTGGAGAAGGCCTACGCCCGCATCGCCTCAGACCGCTTCCTGTTCTCCGAGGGCCGCTCCTCCCTGCTGCGCGACATCACCGAGGCGCTCAAGGTGTCGGCGCGCTCGGATCCAGGGGCCTGAGGTCGAGGTCCGCCGCCACGCCCAGCCGGGTGCCGTCCGCCAGCCACAGGCCGCGGCCGCACCCTTGCCGCGACCATTCCTCGGCCTCCGCGGGGGTTCCGAAGGCCAGCGCCCGGGCCAGGCAAGCCGCCTCGGCGGCGCTGCCCGACATCGCCCTGAGCGGCTTGGGCAAACCGACCTCGGCGCCCGAGCGCGGATCGCGCACCCAGGCGGGTTCGGCGCCCCCGAAGCTGGCGAGCGCCACATTGCGGAGGCACACCTCCCATTCGCCGGCGGCGATGCGCCAGCCTTGGCGGTCGCCCGGCGGCTCCAGGGCCGAGAGGAGACCGCCGCCCGCGGTCAGCAGGGCTTGGTCGACCCCCCACTCGCGCAGGGCGTCGGCCATGCGGTCGAGGGCGTAGCCGCGCGAGAGGGCCGCGAGGTCGACCGTCCAGCCGGGCCGATGGCAGATGAGGTCGTCGCCCATGATCTCCCAGGCCGGACCGGCTTCGGGCACGCCGGGAGCCGGAGCCGAGTCGGACTCCGCGTCGAACGCCCCGCCGGTCTCCGTCCGCAGCCGCCGGGCGAGGGCGAGGCAATCCCTGAGGTGCGAGGGGATGCGCATGCGCTCGCCCTCGGTCATGCGCAGGGCGGCGTCGAGGGCGTTGCCGGGCTGCTCCGGGCTGACCTCGCCCTCGACATGGGCCAGTTGATCCCAGGCCGTCTCAAGCACCGTGCGGAGATAGCTCGGCTCCTCCGAGCCGCCGATGCGGATCTCGAAGACGGCCCCGAGGGCCTCGCGGTGGAAACGCTTGATCGGGGCGGTCATCGCAGGGGGCGCAGGGCGTCCTCGATCCTCCGGGCCATTGGCTCCGCCGCAAGCGCCCACCAGAGCTCGTTGTCGCGCACCGCGAAGGGGATGGCCCGGCGGCCCGGGGCGGAGGGGGCGTCGGGTCCCGTGGCTTGGAGCAGCCAGACGTCGGCCTGGGCCGCCTCGGGCACCGCGCCGTAGGCCACGCGGAGGCCGCGGAGATAAAACGGGAATGGCCAGACATGGTCGCCTTGGACGAGGACGAGCGAGGGCCGGGATGCGGGCTCGCCCAACAGGGCGGAGGCGAGGGCGGGGACATCCCTGCGCGTCTCCACGTAATCGTAACGGCCGGGATGGGCGAGCAGGCCGACGAGGACGATGGCCGCCGCCGGCGAGGACCTGCGGGCGCGCGGGCCGAGCAGGCCGAGTCCGCTCGGCAGCACAAGGACGAGCAGGAGAATGTCCGCCCCCATCGTCAGCCAGGACGTCTTGTAGGGCAAGGCGAGGTGGACGAGGTAGGCAAGGCCGGCGGCGAGCAGGAGGAAATCCGTCGCAAGAACCTTCCCCGCGCGACCCTCCCTCGGGGCGAGGAAGCGAAGGGCGACGGCCGCGGCGAGCAGCCCGCCCGTGAACAACCAAGGCGCGGGGGAACCCATCGGGAGCGGCGGCTCGCTCACGCCGGAGGCCACGCCGAAGGCGCGGAAGAGCTGCGACCACCAGGTTCCGAGCGCCGGCAGGTCGGTCAGGAACGAGCTCTGCCAGATCGCCCACGAGCCGATCGCCCCGACGGCGAAGGCCGCGAAGCCCCGCCAGCCAGGGCAGGTCTGCCGGAGGACGAGAATCGCCAAGGCGGCCAGGCAAAGATGCATCGCCGCCGTGATCTTGCACGCCAGCGCAAAACCCGCGCAAAGCCCCGCGAGGGCGCGAAAACGCGTCGCACCCGATTCGCCCGAACGTAGCCACAGGGCGGCGGCCCAAGCCAACGCCGCGACCATCAGGGGCTCCTGGATGAAGCGCACGCTTGCCGGAGCCGCGAGGATGGCAAGCGAGGCCGCCAGGCCGCCGGGGACGGCGCGAGAGGGCAGGATCCAGGGAATCAGGAGAAGGCTGAGCCCGAAGGCGAGCGGCACGGCCCGGAGGCCCGAGGGGGTGGCCGCGGCGAGATCCGCCCCCGCGACCGCATAGGCGGCTCGGGTCAGCAGGCCGAGCGTGGGACCGTGAAAACGGTCGCCGGTCTTGCTGTGAGGGGCGGCCTCCGAGGCGAGGGACCATTGGCCGGCCTCGTCGGCGTGGAAGGGCCGGTCGACGAAGGCCCAGGCAAGCCACGCCGCGGCGAGCAGGAATGCCGGCAGAAGCCAGAACGGGGGCCGCGCGGCGGCGCCGGCGTTCCCGGCTTCCATCAGCGGAAACGCGCCTCGAGGGCGCGCTTGACCTCGGCGGGCACGAGGGCGGCCTGCATCGGGCCCTGCCCCTCGCGCCAGGCGTAGACGGTGGTCAGGCTGCCCTTGGCCACGGGCTTACCGGCCACGGAGGCCTCGAAATCCCAGCGGATGCGCTTGTCGCCGATCTCGCCCGCGGCGAGGGCGAGGGTGACGCGGTCGCCGCGCTCGACCGGCGCAAGGTAGTCGCAGGTCACGGCAACGCGGGGGAAACCTCGCAGGACGGCGCCCTCTCGGCGGATGAACGGCAGCCCGAGCTCGGCGAAGACCGCCTCCTCGGCGCCCTCGACCCAGCGGAAGACGGTGGTGAAGTGGACAATGCCCGCCGCGTCGGTGTCGGCGAAGGCGGCGGTGAACTCGGAGAGGTGGGGGCGCATGGTCAGCGCGCGGGCGGGGCCCGGCCGACCTCCACCATTGCCACGCTCCCGCCGGAGGCAACCGCGCATTGGCGCAGGAAGGCCTGAGGCTCGGCCTCGCTGGAGAAAAGGTAGAGCCGCGGGGCGCGGCCGCGCGGAGCCTGGGCGAACCGGTCGAGCCAGGCCTTCTGCCAACGGTCGTCGCCCGGCCGCCGCTCGTCCATTCGCCGCCGCTTGCTGTCGGCGTAGATCAGCTCGGGCGGACCCTTCGCGGGATCGCGGTATTGGCGGATGCCATCCTGGAAATCCGAGAAGACCACAAGCCCGTCGTAGGGCTCCTCGAGCATCCAGTCGATCCAAGCGCCAAGCGAGCCGGCCTCGCAGCGGGGCGCGATGCGGTCGAGCAGGCGTCGACCGGCAGGCGTCATCGTCGCGGGGTCCGACAACCCGGGACGCCGAGGCGTGGACGGGCCGTCATACCCCCTGCCCTCCGCCACCCGCCCGTCGACGACCACCACGCGGGCGCCGTCGAACCGGAACACATCGGCATCGGGGAACTCCCTCCGGATCTCCGCCTCGACGCGCGCGAGGTGCGGCCGCATCGAGCCCGAGCAGTCGAGGTAGACGGCCAGGCGGCGCGCCGCGATGCGCGCCCCCATCACCGGCTTGCCGACCCAGCCTGTCCCGGCTCCCCCCAGGGCGGATCCGGCCGAGGCGCCCGGACTCCCGCCCGAGCCCCCGAGTCCGCCGCGGGCCGCGCCGACGGGTCCGGCCAGGCCGAGGGTGGGCATGGAGGGAAGGCCTGCGCTGGACGGGAGGGCCATGACCGCGTCGGCCGACCGAGAAAGGATGCGCCCGGAGGGAGCCGAGGGCGGCGGACGCTGCGGCGCCTTGATCTGAATCTGTCGGGCCAGGGGCGAGCCGTCCGAGGGAAGGGCGAAGACGGGGTCGGAAGGTGGCTTGGCAGGCTCCAGGACGGACCGGAGGACCCAGACCAAGGCCAGGGCCACCAAGGCGGCGTGGAAGCCGAGGCTGACCAGCCAAGGGGCGGCGCCGGACGCGGGCAAGAGGGAGCGCATCCCTCATGCCATTCGCAAGAGGATGTCGTCCTCAATCGCGCCCAGCCGGGGTCGATTCCCCGGTCAGGACAGCTCAGCGAGGCGGACGATGGGGCTGCGTCTGAGTGGACGGGACCGGGTTGGCGGCGGCGGCGCCGGGAGCGGGGGGAGGCCCCGGAGGCTGACCGCCGGTGCGCAGCCAGCTGACATCCTTGATCTCGCCGCCGGAGAGGTCGACGCAGGTCGCGATGAGCTTCTGGGGCTGGACCTGGGTGGTGAAGCAGTAGAGGCGGGGTCCCTGTCCGTCCTTGGCCTTGGCGAAGGTGTTGGTCCAATCCAGCTCCCAGCGCTGCTCGTTCTTGCTGCGGTTGTTCACCGGATCGCGGATGCCGTCCTTGTAGATGACCTCGCCGTCCTTGTTGCGCTGGATGACGCCGTCCTGGAAGTCGGAGAAGACGACAAGCGCGTCGTAACTCCGCTCGCGCATCATGACGTCGAGCCAGGCTCCGGCCGAGCCGCGGCGGAAATTGTCGTCGTACTTGCGGAAGAGGTTTCTCCCGTCGGTGGTGAGCGTCTTGGGATCGGTCGTGAAGGCGTTGGGATCCTGCGGGGCGGTGTCGTTGCCCCGCATGGTCTTTCTCCCGCCCACGACCCCCTCGGCGTCGACGAAGGTGAAGGCGCCGTTGTAGCGGAAGATGTCGGCCTCGGGGAACTGGCGCCGAATCTCCGCCTCGACCCGCGCGAGGTAGGGCTGCATCGAGCCGGAGGCGTCGAGGTAGACGGCGATCTTGGTGGCGACGATGCGCGCGCCCATCACGGGCTTGCCGACGAAGTTGCGGGCGTTGCCCACGCCGACGCCTTGGCCGGAGCCGATGCCGCCGCCCGAGCCGCCGCCGAAGCCCTTGGAGGAGCCGCCGGCGGTCATGCCCGTGAGCAGCG
>JBKDBK010000133.1:0-3013 GCA_046315175.1 Opitutia bacterium
GCCGAGGATGAGGACGGACGAGGCGCCGGTGACGGCGCCGGTCTGGACGAAGGGAGCGGCGGCGCTACCGAGGAGGGTCAGTTCGCTGGTGCCCGAGATGGAGATGGCGTTGCTGACACCCACGCCCGCGGAGCCGTTGGAACCGAGGGTAGAGCTCCCGTTGACGGTGATCGTGGCGGAACCCAGGGCGAAGGGATTGTGGCGGATGTAAAGCCCGCCACCGGTCAAGGTGACACCAGTAAGGCCCGAAACGCCCTGGGTATCGATGACGGTGGTGCTCGCGAGGTTGGCGAAGCTGCCGGTGAAGCCGGTGAGGTCACCGGTTAGATTGAGGGTGCCGGCATCGGTGCGGCTGAGGGTGCCTGAACCGGTAAGGGCACCGGAGAGGGTGAGCGTGGCGCCGCCGTAGAGGCGGACGATGCCGCCGGTGGAGAGAACCTCGATGGACCGACTGATGGTGGATGTGCCAGAGGTGTGGAGAATGCCGCCGCCGTTGGCGAAGCGGAGGGTATTGGCGGCGGCGCCGAAGCCGGAGGCTGCGTTGACGAGGCCGTCGGAAATCGTGACGGTGCCAGTGAAGGTGTTGGCGCCGGAGAGGGTGACATGGGTGTTGGAGCCGCCGCCGCCCGCGGAGAGATCACCGTGCGCCTTGAGGGTCAGGTTGCCGGTGCCGGAGATGACGCCGGCGAAGGTGACGGAGTTGCCGTTGGCGTCGGAGATGGAGGAGGTGTCGAGCGTGCCGCCGCCGGCGCCGAGGGTGATGCCGAGGTTGGCGGAGAACGTCTGGTTGCCGGCGGTGAGGATGAGGGCGCCGTCGTCGAGCGTGAGGGCGTCGGCGGTGGCCGAGGCGGGGGTGGCGCCGAGGCCGGACTGGGCGGCGATGGAGATCGCGCCGCCGGTGACGGCGACCTTGCCGGTGAGGGTGTTGACGCCGGAGAGGGTGAGGGTGCCGGTGCCGGACTTGGTCAGGCCGCCGGTGCCGGAGAGGATGCCGGAGTAGGCCGTGGAGGCGTTGTTGCCGCCGACGGAGAGGGAGCTGGCGCCGAGCGCGAGACCGCGCGAACCAGCGAGGCCGCCGAGCTGGTAGGTGCCGACATTGGCGAAGGACAGGGTGCCGGTGCTGGCCGTGGCAAGGTCGAGGGTCGAGCCGGCGAGGGCGGAGAGGTTGCCGAGGACGAGCGAGCCGGCGGCGATGGTGGTGGTGCCGGTGAAGGTGTTGGCGCCGGAGAGGGTGAGGGCGCCGGTGCCGGACTTAGAAAGGCCGCCAGTGCCCGAGAGGATGCCGGAAATGGCGGAGGTGCCATCGCCCGAGAGGGAGAGGAGACGGCTGCCGTTGGCGATGTTGCCGGAGACGGTGAGCGTCTTGCCGGCGGAAACAGTCCAGGTTTGGTTGCCCGTGAAGGCGAGCAGAGCCGAGACGGTGGCATCGCCATCGGCGGTGATGCCGGAAGCGAGGCTGAGGGTGTGAATGGGGTTGGCCGAGGCCGCGACGGTGAAGCCGTCGACACTGAAGATCAGGCTGGACGCGGAGATGGCGTCGCCGAGGGTGACGGTGCCGGAACCGGAATCCGGGTAGAGCAGGAGCTGATCGGGGCCGAACGTGGCCGAACCTGTGCCATCATTGTCCCAAACGTAGGAACCTCCGCCGATGAGGGTGTCGAGCCAGGAGAATGCGGTCAGATCCCATGTCCCGGATCCGCCGGTTGTCTCGCCATCGGCCGACCACGTGAGGTCGATCGCGGATGCCTTCGGAGAAATACCCAAAGCGGCGGCGGCGGCCAAAAAGACTGCTCGAAGAGCTTGGGGTCGTCGTAACATTGAAAGGGAGTCAGCAGGGTACGCTGACAAGATTGGGGTAGGAGAATTTTCGCCCCTTCTTGGCGCTGGTGCAAGCACTTGATTGCTCTCGGCAAAAAAACTGGCCACGCCTGCCGGACGAAAATTTTGAGCAACACTTGTTAATTTTAAGTAAAAAACCCTCTGCTGGAGTGTGCCTTTTCTATTACCAATGAAAAAACGGGTTAAAAAACACAAACATCTGATTTTCATATACTTAGATAACAGTTATTGGGTCTTAATCAACCGCCGCGTCTAGACCAGTAATCTAGCCTAAACAAAGGTAGAAAAGACAATCAGCGGGGATAGAGATGTCGGCCGGCTACACGATTCCGTTTGGGTAGGCTTGCCTGTAGGTGCCGACAAGGGAGGGTATCCTGGTTTTTGACCTCCTCGGCCTTCCGGCGGCAACAAGGTCGGAGGAGAGGGTCGTAGCGCGGATATGAGGTTAATCGCGAGACCGTTAGGGCTGGATTTGCTGACTCCATGGGCATCGTTACCAGGGGGGCCATGGATGGCGATGAAACTAATCAGAGCGACCAAGGCGTCGTCCATGATCTTGCCGGAGCGAAGGAGGTGGCGGATGGGCAGGGGCGGGGCTGCATAGGGGCAAGGGGGTAGGGCTCGTTGGCTCACTAGCGGGGTTAGCGGTGTTAGCGGTGTTAGAAGGGAGCGGGGGGTATATAGCTCTCTAGCTCGTTGGCTCGCTAGCTTGCTAGCGGGATAGCTATGACAGGTGTCGGGGGCACAGGGGGACGGGAGTATGGCTCGTTGGCTCGCTGGCTCGCTGGCTTACTAGCGAGTTAGCGGTGTTAGCGGTGTTAGCGGGGAGCGGGGGGATATAGCTCACCGGCTCGCTGGCTCACTAGCGGGATGGCGGTGTTAGCGGGGAGAATCAGCCCCCATGAGTCATGGCCTTTGGGCCCAGGTGCTGAATACGTCTGGAAAAAACCGTTGGCGATCGGCAACCAGTGGCTGGTGCCAGAACTCGCTCCGCGCTCCCCGCTCCTCTCAGGCCCCCTGGGCCTGCTTCCGACGGCGGCGACGGGCGGCGGCGCCGGCGAGGGCGAGGGCGCCGAGGATGAGGCCGTAGGTGGAGGGCTCGGGGATGGCGCGCATCGTGAGCTCCCAGTTGTCGCCGTCCGCGAACGAGAAGACCTGGAAGCTGGTCGCGCCG
>JBKDBK010000134.1:0-22947 GCA_046315175.1 Opitutia bacterium
CCGGCCAGCCAGCGCTCGGCCTCGATGGCGGCCCGGCAGCCCATGCCGGCGGCCGTGATGGCCTGGCGGTAGACATGGTCGGCGCAGTCGCCCGCGACGAAGACGCCCGGGAGGGGGGTCGAGACGGTGTTGGCGCCGGCGACGAAGTAGCCGTTGGGGTCGACGGGCAGCTGACCGGCGAAGACCTGGGTGTTGGGCACGTGGCCGATCGCGACAAAGACGCCCTTGCAGGGGATGACGCGCTCGCCCGCCGCCTTGTCGGCGACGCGCAGGCCCTCCACCTTGCCGTCCGCGCCGCCAAGCACCGCGAGCGGCGCGCAGTTGAGGGCGAGGGCGACCTTGGGATTCTCCCTCACGCGGCGCACCATGATGTCGGAGGCCCGGAACGCGTCGCGGCGGTGCACCAAGGTGACCTTGCTCGCGAAGCGGGTGAGGAAGAGGGCCTCCTCGCAGGCGGAGTCGCCGCCGCCCACCACGACCACCTCCATGTTGCGATAGAAGGCGCCGTCGCAGGTCGCGCACGTCGTCACGCCCTTGCCGCCGTAGTACTCCTGCTCGCCCGGGATGCCGAGGAGCCGCGGGGAGGCGCCGGTGGCGAGGATCACGGCCTTGGCCTCGTAGGTCTTCTCCGAGCCGCGCAGGCGGCGGACCGGGCCGGCCAGCTCGGCGGACTCGATCCGGTCGTACTCGAACCGGGCGCCGAACCGCTCGGCCTGGGCCCGCATGGCGCCGATCAGCTCGTTGCCGTCAACCCCGTGGGCGAAGCCGGGGAAATTCTCCACCTCCGAGGTGGTGGTCAGCTGGCCGCCGGGCTGGCCGCCCTCGAGGACGAGGGGGCTGAGGTTGGCGCGGGCGGCGTAGATGGCGGCGGTCAGGCCGGCGCAACCGGTGCCGAGGATGATCACGTTTTCGGGCATGGGGCATCCTTTGGGGGCGGGGACGCCGGGGGCAAGGCGAGAGCGACTGCCCTTCCTCCTTGCGCCGAGCGGCCCCGGGGGGTTGATTGGAGTCGCCCATCCCGCGATGTTACTCGGACTCCTCAAGCTCTTCGCCGGCAGCCACCACCGCAGGTTCCTGCGCCAGTGCGCCCCCATCGTCCGAAAGATCCACGCCCACCAGCGCGGCTACGCCGGCCTCACCGACGACCAGCTCCGGGCCAAGACCGGGGAGTTTCGCGAGCGCCTGGCCAAGGGAGCGACCCTCGACCAACTCCTCCCCGAGGCCTTCGCCACGGTCCGCGAGGCGGCCAAGCGGCTCTGCGGAACCCAGGTCGAGGTCTGCGGGCACAACCTGACCTGGGACATGGTCCACTTCGACGTCCAGCTCATCGGCGGCATCGCCCTCCACCAGCGCAAGATCGCCGAGATGGCCACCGGCGAGGGCAAGACCCTCGTCGCCACCCTCCCTCTCTACCTCAACGCCCTCTCCGGGCGCAACTGCCAGCTGGTCACGGTCAACGACTACCTCGCCCGACGCGACTCCGAGTGGATGGGCCACCTCTTCCGCTGGCTGGGCCTGACCGTCGGCTGCATCCAGAACCACCTCGCGCCCGCGGAGCGCCGCGCCGCCTACGGGTGCGACATCACCTACGCCACCGCCTCCGAGCTGGGCTTCGACTACCTGCGCGACAACGGGATGGCCTTCTCCGCCGAGGAGCAGGTCCAGCGCGAGCACTTCTACTGCATCGTCGACGAGGTCGACTCCATCCTCGTCGACGAGGCCCGCACGCCCCTCATCATCTCCGGCCCCGTCACCGAGGAGCGCGAGCCCGCCTTCCCCCGGCTGAGGGGGGACATCGCCCAGCTCGTCGACCTCCAGGTCCGCCTTGTCAACCGCCTGATGGCCGAGGCCGAGGCCGAGCTCGGAGGCCTGGGCCCCTCCGACGCCGTCCCCGACGCGGTCGCCGACAAGCTCTGGCTCGCCGCCCACGGCATGCCCCGCAACCGCATCCTGCTCCGCCTGATGGAGAGCGGCCGCTGGCGCAAGGCGCTGGAGCGGCAGGAGGGCGTCCTCGCCAGCGAGCTGGAGAAGAACCGCCGCTACCAGCTGAAGGAGCGCCTCTACTTCGCGGTCAGCGAGCGCCAGCACGAGGCCGACCTGACCCAGCTCGGGCGCGACACCCTGCGCCCCGGCAACCCCGACGCCTTCGTCCTGCCCGACCTCGCCTCGGCCTTCGTTGCCCTCGACCAGAACGCCGCCCTGCCCCCCGCGGACCGCGCGGCCCGCAAGCAGGCCGCCGAGGCCGACTACATCCGGGTGAGCGAGGACATCCACGCCATCGGCCAGCTTCTCCGCGCCTACGCGCTTTACGAGCGCGACGTCCACTACGTGGTCCAGGACGGCAAGGTCTACATCGTCGACGAGCACACCGGCCGCATCCTGCCCGGCCGCCGCTGGAGCGACGGCCTCCACCAGGCGGTCGAGTGCAAGGAGAGCGTGGCCCTCGAGCGCGAGACCAAGACCTACGCGACCATCACCATCCAGAACTACTTCCGGCTCTACGAGAAGCTCTCCGGCATGACCGGCACGGCGGAGACCGAGGCCTCCGAGTTCCACGACATCTACGGCCTGGGCGTGGTCGCCATCCCCACCCACCGGCCCTGCATCCGCGTCGACGAGAACGACATCGTCTTCAAGACTCGCCGGGAGAAGTTCGCCCACGCCATCAAGCTCATCCAGGAGGCCCACGCCAAGGGCCAGCCCGTCCTGGTCGGCACCGCCTCGGTGGAGTCGTCCGAGACCCTCAGCCGGATGCTCGGCATCGCCAAGATTCCCCACAAGGTCCTCAACGCCAAGCAGCACGCGCTCGAGGCGGAGATCGTCACCCTCGCCGGCCAGCGCGGCGCCGTCACCATCGCGACCAACATGGCGGGCCGCGGGACCGACATCAAGCTGGGCGAAGGCGTGCGCGACCTCGGGGGTCTCTTCGTCCTCGGCACCGAGCGCCACGAGTCCCGCCGCGTCGACCGCCAGCTCCGGGGCCGCTGCTCCCGCCAGGGGGACCCCGGCCGCTCGCGCTTCCTCGTCTCGCTCGAGGACGACCTGATGCGCCTGTTCGCCAACGCGGGCACCATCTCCAACCTGCTCGAGAAGTCGTTCAAGGAGGGCGACCCGCTCGAGCACCCCCTGCTGAACTGGTCGATCACCACCGCGCAGAAGCGGGTCGAGGGCCAGAACTACTCCATCCGCAAGCGGCTTCTCCAGTACGACGACGTCCTCAACCGCCAGCGCGAGGTGGTCTACGCCATCCGCAACGGGGCCATCCGCGACGCCGACCCCCGCCCCGGCCTGATGGGGCTTGTCGCGGAGGAGATCCAGGAGCGGGTCGCCGCCGTCTTCCCCGACCCGCGAGGCCCCGGCATGCGCGAGCCCGCCGAGGCCTTCGTCAGCTGGCTCACCGCCGCCTTCCCCATCCGAATCAGCGCCGACGAGCTCCTCGCCCTGGGCGCCGCCCGCGCGGCGGACGAGGTCGCCGCGCGCGTCACGCGGCTCCATGCCGAGCGCGAGCAGTACGAGGACGCCGCCGGCCTCCGCTCCCTCGAGCGCCAGGTCGTGCTTCGCGCCGTCGACCGCAACTGGCAGGACCACCTGACCGAGATGGAGGACCTGCGCCGATCGGTCGGCCTGAGGGGCTACGCCCAGAAGGACCCGCTCAACGAGTACAAGTCCGAGGCCTTCAGCGCCTTTGGCACGATGCTCGGCCGACTCCGCGCCGACGCCTGCTCGGGGCTTTTCCGCATGGCCACCTCCATGGAGGCCTTCGAGGAGACCATGCGCCGGGCCCGCGGCGAGGCCGTGGCCTCGGGACCGGCGGCGGCGCCCGCGCCGGCCCAGCCCGCCCTGGGGAAATCCTCGCCCGTCCGGCGCGAGCTGCCGAAGGTCGGTCGCAACGCCCTCGTGCGCATCCGCAAGGGCGATCGCACCCAGGAGCTGAAGTGGAAGAAGGCCGAGGTGCTTGTCCGCGAGGAAGGCTGGGAGCTGGACGCCATCCTCTCCGAGTGAGCCCATGGCAGCCGGATCCGGACGCCGCCTGCCTTGGGTAGCCGCAACGGCCTCCGCCCTCCTGCTCTTCCTGTCGTTCCTTCCCGGGGCCGGCGGATGGGCCGGCTTCGTCTGGGCAATCCCCCTGGCGCTCTGGTCCGCGACCCAGCCCGCCTGGGGCAGGTGGATGCGCGTGACGGGGGTCGCCTCGGCGGCGACCTGGGTCGGTTTGCTGGCCTGGCTTCGGCATGTCCATCCGCCGCTCGGCTGGGCCGGCTGGATTCTCCTCTCGCTCTACTGCGCGGCCTACCTTTGGGCCTGGCTGCTGGCCTTGCGCTGGGTGTTCGCGACGCTGGGGGAGCGCGGGGCGGCCGACCGCATCATGGGCTGCGTCGGCCTCGCGGGATTCTGGGTTGGGCTTGAGGCGCTCCGGGGCTGGGCCTTCACGGGCTTTGGCTGGCTGCCGCTCGCGGCCAGCCAGTTCGAGAACCCGGTGATGCTGGCGCTTTGCCAGGTGACGGGACCGCTCGGGCTCTCCGCGGCGCTGCTGCTGGCCAACCTGGGCCTGGCGCGTTGGGTGCTGAGGCAGTTCGCCGAGCGGCCGGCGGTCTCGGCAGCGCCGGCGGGCGGGCTGCTGCGGGGGTTCACGCCCGAGCTCTACGTCGGCCTGCTCCCCGTGGCGGCGGCCTTCTGGCTCCACATCGACGCGGCGGCGAGTCGGGTGGAGACGGTGGCGGTGCGGGTGGCGGCGGCGCAGCCCGACGTCGACCCCAACCGGAAGTGGGACGCCGCGGGGGCCGGCGAGCTGGTCCGCTCCCTCGGCGCGATGACGCTCGAGGCCGCCGAGTCCAAGCCCGACCTCATCCTCTGGCCGGAGGCAGCCACGCCCTTCCCGCTTGGCTCCCCCGCCTATGCGGCGCACCTCCGCGGGCTCGCGGAGCAGAGCGGCGCAACCCTGGTCGTCGGGGCGATCGAGCGGCGCGAGGGCGGGTACGCCAACAGCATCGCCGCCATCGGGCCCGGCGGGCCGACCGGGCCGGCCTATGCCAAGCGGCGGCTGGTTCCCTTCGGGGAATATGTGCCGGGCGCCGACTGGCTGCCCCTGCGCAAGGTGGTGCCGATCGCCGAGGATTGCGTGCGCGGCGAGGGACCGACCCCCTTGCTCGCCCCCCTGCGCGGCGGCGGCACGGTCGCGCTCGGGGCGTTGGTGTGCTACGAGGACATCTTCCCGGAACTGGCCCGCGACCATGCGCTGCGCGGCGCCCAGGCCCTGGTGGTCCTGACCAACGACGCCTGGTACGGCCGGGAGCTCGGGGCCTGGCAGCACGCCGCCCACAGCGCCCTCCTCGCGGCGTCGACCCGCCTCCCGGTGCTTCGCTGCGGCAACGCCGGCTGGAGCGGCGTCATGACGGCCTCGGGGCGGGCCTTGCCGGCGCTAAGGGAGGGTTCGATCTATTTCCGCGGCGCCGCCGACCTCGGCGAGGCCCTGCTGCCGGCCGCGCCCCAACCGACCTTCTGGACCCTCCGCGGCGACTGGATCGTGCCCCCGGCGCTCGCCTTGGCCGGCCTCGCCGCCTTGCGTCGTCGGCGATTTGCGCCTACGTGGGGGCTGCCCGCTCCCTGAGCCGCAACCCCATGCGCCGCCTCCTCCCCCTGCTCCTCGCCGCCCTCCTTCCCGCGATCGCAACCGCCCAGGAGCGACCCAAGGTCGCCAAGCCCGAGCTGCCGGAGACGGGCTTCGCCTCCGTGCGGCTGGCGATGCGCTCGATTCCGACGGTCAAGGTCACGGTCAACGGGGCCGAGCTCATCCTCGGGGTCGACACCGGCTGCCAGGGCTCCGGCGTACTGACCACCCGGGCGGCCGAGAAGCTGGGCCTGACGCCCAGCCTGACCATCCCGACGATGGGCAACACAGGCCGGAGCGAGACCGATTACGTCTTCATCCGCGAGTTCGCCATGGGCGGGGCGGTCTGGCGCGACTTCCACCTGGCGGTCCTTCCGCTCGAGGGCATCGGCCTGGACGGCCTGGTCGGGGCGGAGATCCTCTTCGGACAGCCCTTCTACATGGACCTCGCCAACCGCGTGATGATCCTCGGCAAGATTCCCGACACCTCGGGCGCGCGCGAGGTGCCGTGCTTTAGCCGCGGCGGGCACGTCAACCTCAACATCGAGGTGGAGGCCCGCAAGGTCCCCATGCTGATCGACTCGGGAGCCTCGCAATCCTACATCACCGCCATGAAGTACAAGGGCAAGGTGGCCTACAAGGGCTACGCGCCGGTCGCCACGGTCCGCGGCGTGTCGATGCGGCGCCAGGAGGTCTGCCTCCCGACGTCCATGAGCCTCGGCGGCATGGCGCTGCGCGGGGTGACCCTCCACCGGGACAACGAGCACAACATCCTCGGCTGCGATTTCCTGCTCGCCCACCCCATCGCGGTGGACCGCCCCAGCCGGCGGTTGTGGATCTTCGAGCCCATCCGCCTGCACGGCCGGGCTCCCGCCCGGCCGGTTCCCGCGCGCTAGGCGGGCTCAGCGCCGCTTGCGGGTGCGCCCACCCGAGGAACCCTCGCCCTCCTCGCCGCCGGACTCGGCGTCGCGCTCGTCCTCATCGCCCCAGCGCATGGTCTCGTCCTCGGCCAGCCGCTCGTCGCCCTCGGGCAGGTCCTCGATCTCATCCTCGGCGGCGCGGCGGACGGGCTTGTCCTCATCCTCGTCGTCGACGGGGAGCTCGTGGCCCTCGGGGACATAGTCGAGGATGACATTGATCTCGTCCAGCGTGTGGATGTCGCGCCCCTCGATGAGGGCTTGGTTGCGCAGGTCGCCGACGTGCTCGTCGATGTCCTCGAAGGTCAGCTTCTGCTCGAGCTTGATGTTGTCGTTGAGGAACTTCACCCGGAGCCGCATGACGTGCTCAAGGAAGTCGGCGTAGGCGCCCTTGTCGCCGTCCTTGACATTGGGCAGGCCGAAGAGCTGCTCCTCGGACTCCAGGATGTGCTCGGCGACGCGGGCCAGGCGCACCGTGTCGTCCTTGTCCACCGACTGGATCTGGAAGGGCACGAAGGCCGCCTCGATGATCTCATTGGAGAGGCCGTACTCCCGCAGGGGGTCGAGCTGGTCGAGGATCCAGGGCAGCTGCCGGGGATCGAGGATGCCGAGTCCGTCCGGGTCGTAGTGGCGGGGGTCGGACGTCTCGCGCACCCACCACTTGGCGGTCTTGGCGTCGAACTTGACCGTGCACCAGAGGAGCTTGGACGAGGTGGGGAGCATGGGGGAACGGAAATGTCGAGCCACCGGGGGCTGGCAAGGGTTTTGCTCCGGGCGGTTCCGCCTTCACCCCGCGCCCGCCTTGCCCCTAGGCTGTGGCGATGGGCCTCCTCTACGACCACGCCATCCGCCCCCTGCTCTTCCGCATGGATCCGGAACGCGCCCACGCCTTGGGACTCCGCGGCATGGCGGCCCTCGGGGCCTGCGCGCCCCTGCGCGCCCTCCTCGAGCGGTCGACCCTGCCCGCCGGCGCCCGGCCGATCGAGCTTGCGGGGCTCCGCTTCCCCAACGCCGTCGGGCTGGCCGCGGGGTTCGACAAGGAAGCCGTGGCCTGGAGGGCCGCCGCGGCCCTCGGCTTCGGGCATGTCGAGGTGGGCACCGTGACGCGCCTCGGCCAGCCGGGAAATCCCGCGCCCCGGATGTTCCGCTACCCCGCCATCCGCGGGGTCGTCAATCGGCTCGGCTTCCCCAACGACGGCGCGGAGGCCGTCGCCAGGCGCCTCGCCAAGGCCCCGCCGAGGGCAAGCCGCGCCATTCCGCTCGGCATCAACCTCGGCAAGTCCAAGGTCGTAGACCCTGGCGACACCGAGGCGGTCGCCCAGGACTACCTCGCCTCGCTGCGCCTGCTCGCCCCGCATGCCGACTATCTGACGGTCAACATCAGCAGCCCCAACACCCCGGGCCTCCGCACCCTCCAGGACCGCGCCCCGCTTGCCTCGCTCCTCGGCCACCTCATGGCGGCAAACCGCGCGCTCGAGGGCGGCGCCCGTCCGGTCTTCCTGAAGATCGCGCCCGACCTCAATCCGCGGCAGCTCGACGACATCCTGCAGGTCGTGGGCGAGGCCGGCCTGGCCGGCATCATCGCGACCAACACCACGCTGGCGCGACCTCCCGGCACGGAGGGCTGCGAGACCCAGGGAGGCCTGAGCGGCGCGCCCCTGCTTGAGCGTTCCCTCGGCGTGGTCCGCTACCTCTGCCGAGCCTCCCACGGTCGGGTTCCCGTCATCGGCTGCGGCGGCATCCTCTCGGCCGCCGACGCCGGGCGATTCCTGGACGAGGGGGCCCGGCTCGTCCAACTGTACTCCGGACTGATCTTCCGAGGGCCCTCCCTGGCCCGCGAGGTCGCCCAAGGCCTGTCCGTCCGCCAACGCCCGTGGGTCTGACATGCGCCGCCTTGCCCTAGCTCTCCTCGCCGCCGCGACCCTCGCGGCCAAGCCCGCCCGCAAGGGCGACCCCATGGCGCCCGACACCTGGGTCGCCGCGCCCGCCGCCCACCAGGGCAAGCCGGTCCGGACCGCGGCCATGCGGCTCGAGGAACCGGGCCTGGTCGCCGGCGACGCTCCCGCGGCCGCGCTGCGCCTGGAGGGAGGCAACGACAAGGGAGAGACCGGCGGCGGCATCCTGGTGCTCGTGCCCGTCGCGCAATTCCAATCCTTCGCCGAGACCTACTCCAAGATGGAGGCTGGCAAGGGCCGGAGCGGCTTCGGCGCCATCGCAAAGCCCAGGGTCGTGACGGGTACCTTCGCCCTGGTCGCCGGCGAGCCCGCCCTCCTGGTCGGCATCCCCACCGAGGCGGCCGCCCGCCTGCCCAAGCCGTCCGAGCTGCTCAGGGAGCAGCTGGCCAGGGCGAGGGAGGAGCTGCTGAAGCCGTCGCGCCCGGGCTGGCAGCGAAAGGCCTTCGTCCTCTCCCGGATCGACCAGCGCAACCAACCCGAGACCACGCGCGAGCTCCAGCGCCTGTGCGATCTGGCCAACGCGGCGGACAAGACCCGCCGCCTCACCCCGCGCGAGGCCGTCCGGCTCGCGCGCGAGGGCGAGCAGCTTGTGCTGCCCGACGAGAAGGCCAGGACCGAGTGGCTCCTGACCTGGGAGTGAGCGCCTGGCTCAGCGTCCGGTCCGCCGCACGGGAATGTGCACCTCGCTGCGCTTGAGGAAGCCCGGCACAAAGGGGCTGTCCCAATAGACGGCGTAGGGCTCGCCGGCCTCGGACACGCCTGGCTGCGTCGCGAGCCAGGCGCGGAGGCGGGCCAGGTTGTCCCGATACGACTTCTCGGTGTAGCTTCCGCGGATGCCGACGGCCGCCACGGTGCGCGCAGGGACGCTCTCCAGGGTGACCTCGGCGGTGGGCCTGAGGTCCTCCCGAGCCGCGGAGGCGACGTCGCAATGGAAGATCATCACCCCAGGCTCGATGCGCGCCTCGACCGGCGCCGTCATCGGGATGCGGTTCGACTGGATGTACCGGAAAAGCTTCCCGAACATCCGGTTGTTGCCGGAGAAATAGCCGGAATCGGAACGGGCGACCATCAGCCGCGAGGCAGGGAGGTCCTTGACCTCGCAGACCGCGGGTTCGGTCTTGGGATAGGCGAGCTCGACGGCGGCGGCCATGGCGGGAAGGAGCAGGGCGAGAAACAGGGGGTATCTCATCCCGCCACCTTGCGGGGTTTGCGGCGCTTGGCAAACCGGGAGGCTTGCCGCTTGCCTCCCGGCGCGGCGCCGATTGGCTGGCTCGATGGAATCCAGCAAGGAATCGGGCGGCTTTTTCTCCAAACTCGGGGGCAATTTCCTGACGGGACTGCTGCTTCTCCTCCCGCTCGGGCTAACCCTCTGGATTCTCTCCATCCTGCTCGACCTGATGGGCATCTACGCGCAGCCCCTGGTGGAGGCCGGCGTGCGCCTCCTGCACGGGAGCATGGGCCAGCCGGAACCCTCCCTGGAGAGCGGCCTTTGGCGCCAGGTGGTGATCCTGGTCTCGGCCATCCTCTCCGCCATCTTCCTCACCATCGTCGGCTTCCTGTCCAAGCGTCTCTTCGGACGCATCCTGCACAACGCCTTCGCCTCCCTCCTCAGCCGCGTGCCCGGACTGAGCGGCCTCTACGGCTCGATCAAGCAAATGGTCGACGCGCTCACCGGCCAGAACAAGCAGACCTTCCGGCGCGTCGTGCTCGTCGAGTTCCCCCGCCCAGGCTGCTGGACCATCGGCTTCGTGACCAACGAGCAGCCCGAGGCCTTCAGCGAGGCCATCGGCCGCCAGGTGGTCAACGTCTTCGTCCCGAACGCGCCCGCCCCGACCGCCGGCTTCATCCTCCAGGTCGAGCCCTCGCAGATCCGCGAGACGAAGCTGGGCGTCTCCCAGGCCATCGGCCTCCTCGTCTCGTTCGGCGCGATCATGCCGAAGCAGGACGACAAGGCCTGAGATGCCCACGGGCCCGTTCCGCTGCCTCGTCCTCGGGCGCGAGCCCTCCGGCGAGTCGCACCTCCTCCTCAGCCTGCTCGAGCCCGAGGAGGGCGTGCACCCCTGCCTGATCAGGGCCAACCGCAAGGGCGACGGCCGACCCGACCTGTTCGACGAGGCGGAGGTGTCGCTGGAGCGTCCGCGCGGCGGTTCCAACCGCTTCGTGCGCGACTACCGCGTCGTGCGCCGGCAGACGGGAATCGGACGCAGCCCCCAGGCCCTGGAGCGGGCCAGCCGCCTCGGCAACCTCGTCCGCCGCAACCCTCCCCCTCCTGAATCCGCCGCGGTCGCCTTCCGCATCGTGCAGGAGACCCTGTCCGCCATGGCGAGCCGGCCCCGCCCCGACTCGGCTTACCTCAAGGCCCTCTGGCTCCTGCTCAAGGATGGCGGCTGGCCGGTCGAGGCCGACTGGCTCGGCCGACTCGGCGCGAGGGCGACGGACGCCGCCGCGGTGCTCGCCGCGCCCCTCGACGCCCAGGCGGTCGAGGCCGCCGCGGTCGCCGCCCTCAGCCAGGACCTCGAGCGCTGGGCCGCGGGCGAGGTCCACTACGTCCTGCCCTGATGCGCATCGACGGCGACAACTGGCGCATCGTCCTGAGCGCGCAGGATTTCGCAGGCTTCCGGCCTGGTCCCGCCGCGGGCCGGGCCGCCCCCGCCTGGCGGGCCGAGGCCGGGCGCCAATGGCACGAGACCCTGCGGCAGGAGGCACACGCCCTCGGGCAGGGCTGGCGATTCGAGGTGGCGGTCGAGACCGAGCTCAAGGCCAAGGGCTGGACCCTGCGGATCAGCGGCAGGGCCGACCAGTGGCGAGAGTCCGGCGGCGACATCGAGATCGTCGAGGTCAAGACCGTGCTCGGCGGGCTCCCGCGCGCCGAGCGGCTCCTGCGCGAATCGCACCCCCACCACCTCCTCCAGCTCGGGACCTACTGCCACGCCGCGCGCCTGCTGCCCGGCACCCGCTCCGTCCGCGGGCGGCTCGTGCTGGTCGACCCCACCCAGGGAAGCCGCCAGGAAATCGCGCTGGGCGACGACGACGAGGCCGCGTTGCAGGCCCAGGCCGAGCTCATCGCAGCCCATGCGGAGAACCGTCGCGCCAGCCACGCCCGCCTGCTCGCCCTCCCCGACCGGCTCCCGTTCGACGAGCCGCGCCCGGAATGGCTGGAGGCCGGGACCGAGCTCGACGCCACCGCCGAGCTTCCCCTGCGGCTCCTCGTCGCCCCCACCGGTTTCGGCAAGACCTCCGCCGCGCTCCGACACGGGCTCTCCCTCCTGCGCTCGGGACGCGCGACCAAGCTCGCCTACCTCACCGGCAAGGGCACCGGCCAGCTGCAGGTGATGACCGAGCTTCGCCGGCTCGCCGGCCCCCGCGAACTGCGCGCCCTGGTGCTGCGGCCGCGCGCCGAGCATGAGCTCGAGGGCATGCCCGACGATCCCGCCGACATCCGTCGCAACTGGGCCAGGGCCGGCATCGACGCCGCCCGCCTGCTCGAGTCGGGCGCCGACCTCGGGATGGTCCGCCAGCTGGGCCGCCTCGCCCGCGTGCCCCCCTGGCTCATCAGCAAGGCGATGGCCGCCGAGGCCGACGTCCTGATCTGCGACTACAACTACGTCTTCGCCCCAGCCCAGCGCCCGGCGCTCGAGCTCCTTCCGGGATGGAACGAGGCCGAGCACGTCCTGGTCGTGGACGAGGCGCACAACCTTCCCGAGCGCGTCGCCGATTGCCTCTCCCTCGGCATCACCGCCCAGGCGGCGGTCGACGCCGCGCATGCCCTCGGCGCCGCCCGCGCGCCGCGCGAGTGGGTCGACGCCCTCCACGGCTGGGCCGCCTTCCTCGGTCGCCTCCCCGCGGCGGACGCCGTCGACCCCGACGACCGCGGCGAGGCCGCCGCCCACGCCGACCGGTTCGCCACCCTGGCGGCCTCCCAGCCCTTGGACCTCGACAGCCTGCCCGAGGCCGCCGCCCGCGTCGCCTCCGGCGCCACTCACTGGCAGTCGCGACTCGCCGCGCTCGACTCCGGCTGGCTGCTCTGGTCACCCGAGCCGGCCACGCTCAGGCTCGACTGCCTGAGCGCCGCCCGCGCCATCGGCGAGCGGCTGCGCGACCAGGGCCGGTGCCTGCTGCTCTCGGGGACGCCCGGGCCGCGCGGCGCCCTCGACGCGGACTGCGGACTGGAAGCTGGCTCGCTCCAGCGGGTCGTCGCCCACGCCCCCTGGCGCCATGGCGCCTACCGGGTCGCCATCGACGCCCGGGTCGACACCCGCTACCGCTCGCGCGACCGCCACCTGGGCGCCACCGCCGCCACGCTGGCCCGGCTCGCCGGTCGCGACGGCCCGGTCGCCGCCTTCTTCCCCTCCTACCGCTACGCCGAGGCCGCCGCGGCGGCCCTGCGCGAGGCCTCCCCCTCCACGCCCGTCGCGATGCAGCCCCGCGGGCTCAGGCCCGACGGCATGACCCGTTTCCTCGACCAATCCCTTCGTCCCGGCGCCGTGCTCTGCCTGATCGTCGGGGGCGCCCTCGGCGAGGGCATCGACCTGCTCGGCGGCCGCATCGGCTCGGCCGTCGTCGTGGGCCCCGCCCTGCCCGAGGTCAACGCCCTGCAGGAGGCCAGGCGCAGGATGTTCGAGCAGGCCGGCGCCGAGGACCCGTTCGCCCTCGCCTACATCCGCCCGGGCATGCGCAAGGTCAACCAGGCGCTCGGCCGGCTCGTCCGCGCCCCGGGGCAGTCCGCCCGCGTCCTGCTGCACTGCCGGCGGTTCGCCGAGGAATCCTACCGAGCGGCGCTCTCTCCCGAGTACGGCGACCCGGAAATCCTCTCCAGCGACGACGACCTCCTCGGCTGGCTGCGCTGAGCCTCAGACCGTCCTCAGCACCTCGCCCGCGGGATAGCGCACCTTGGCCGCCTGGGCATAGGCGTCGTCCGCGGCGCGGAAGCCGGCCGCGCAGGCCACGACCGTCTCAAAGCCCGAGCCGGCAAGGCCGAGAATCTCGTCGTACCTCGCCGGGTCGATGCCCTCGAGCGGGCAGGTGTCGACCCCCATCGCGGCCGCAGCGGCCATGAACTGGCCGAGGGCGATGTAGACCTGCCGGGCGGCCCACTCGCGCTGGACCTCGGGAGACTTGCCCTGGGCGACGTTGGCCACCATCAGCTGGCGGTAGGCCTCGAGTTTCTCCAGGGGAACGCCGCGAACCTCGCCGATCCGCCCAATGTGACGGTTGATCTCGTCCTCGTTGGTGGCCGCGCGTCGCAGGAAGACCACCAGGTGCGAGGCGTCGGTCACCTGCGTCTGGTTCCAGGAATGCTCGCGCAGCCGGGCGCGCAGCTGGGGATTTTCCACCACAAGGAAGCGCCAGGGCTGGAGGCCGAAGGAGGAGGGCGCGAGCACAAGGCTGGCGGCCAGGGCGTCCCAGGTCGCGGCAGGCAGCCGGCGGGTGTCGAATTTCTTCGTCGCATAGCGCCAGGCGAGGGCGGCGGACAGTTCGGAGGGCGAGAGGACGTTGGGCATGGGAACCCCCACCGAGCGGCGCCGCGCGGGTTTGTCAACCCGGCGCCGCGTTCAGACCGCGCCGAGCACGCCGCCCCTCAGGACCAGCCGCCGGCCGCAGCGGTCCGCGTGCGACCGCGAGTGCGTGACCAGGAGGACCGCCGCGCCCTGCTCCCGGGCCAAGCCCAGGAGGAGGTCCATCACCGCCGCGCCCGAGGCCTCGTCGAGGTTGCCGGTCGGCTCGTCCGCGAGGAGGATCCGGGGCCGGTTGGCCAAGGCGCGGGCCAGGGCGACGCGCTGGCACTCGCCCCCGGAGAGGGCCGAGGGAAGGTGGCGCGCGCGCGCGCCCAACCCGACCGAGGCGAGCAGCCGATCGGCCGAGGCCAGCGCCTCGCGCCGCCCGGACAGCCCGGCCACCCGGAGGGCGAGGGCGACATTCTCGCGCGCGTCCAGCTCCGGCATCAGCTGGTAGGACTGGAAGACAAACCCGAGCGATCCGGCCCGCCGCCGGGCCAGCTCGCGCCCGCCCAGGACGTCGACCCGCTCGCCGCCCCACCAAAGCTCGCCGCCGTCCGCGCAATCCAACCCACCCAGAACCTGGAGCAGGGTCGACTTGCCCGCGCCGGATTCCCCCGTGACCGCCACCGTCTCGCCCGCGGCAAGCTCGAGGTCGACGCCGCGCAGCACCGGCAGCTCGCCCGAGGGCGAGCGGTAGGCCTTGCGCAGCCCCGAGCAGCGGAGGACGGGCTCAGGCATCGCGCATCGCGTCGGTGGGCCGCCGCCGAGCCGCCCAGAGGGCGGGCGCCAGGCCGGCGGCCGTGGTGGTCAGGAGGGTGAAGGCGGCCGCCAGGACGAAATCCCAGGGCTCGTAGTGCAGCGGCACGAAGCCGAACTGGTAGACCTGGCCGACGAGGTCGCCGTCGCCGAAGAGCACGTTGATCGCCGCGAGGATCGCCTCCCGCCCGGCCAGGATTCCCCAGGTGAGGGAAAAGCCGAGCAGCGTGCCGAGCCCGCCGATGAGGAGCCCCTGGATGGCGAACACGGAGGCGACGGAGGCCGGCGAGGCGCCCAGGGCCGCGAGCACGCCGATCTCGCGCGAGCGCCGGATGACGGCCGAGAACAGGCTGCTCCCGATGGAGAACGAGGCGACCAGGGTGATGATGAACATCAGGAAGAAGAGCATCGTCTTCTCAAACCGGATCGCCTCGAGGAAATCGCGCTTGATGGCGGTCCACGGACGGAAGCGGACCCCGGGCTGGGTCGCCTCCAGGCGGGCGGCCACGGCCTCCGCCGCGGGCCCCGAGGCGTCGCGGAGCCGGAGCGTCAGCCCATGGGCGCGCTCGCCCATGCCCCACAGCTCGCGAAAGCGGCGGAGGGGAACCAGCGCCGCCCGGTCGTCGACCTCGGTGAAGCCGGTGCGGAGAAGGGCGCAGACCTCGAGCTCGACCGGCAGGGGGGCGCGGCCGCGCTCGGCGCGCTCGGCCATGGCGGGAGCCCAGACCTCGATGCGGTCGCCGACGCCGACCCTCAGCTGCCGGGCCAGCCCCCGGCCGAGGGCGACGCGGCCGTCATCCAGCTCGTCGAGCGAGCCGTCGGCCACATAGCGGCGCGCGGGCAGGTCGGGATCCGAGGGCCGCACGCCCCGGACGAAGGCCACGGAGGAGAAGTCGCCCGAGCGCGCCAGCGCCGGGCCCTCGGCGTAGGGCTCGGCTGAGCGCACCGCCGGGTCGGCCGCCAGCGCGAGGGCGAGGGCCTCGGGGCGCTCGATCGCGCCCGAGCCGACCGCCACGACGTCGCCAAACGACTCGCGGATGCGCAGCCGGTGCTCCTCGCCGAAGCCGTTCATCACCGTCTGCACGACGAGCAGCGAGGCGACGCCCAGCCCGACGCCGAGGATCGACACGCCCGCGAAGGCCGGGAAGCGCCGCCCCGGGGGGAACAGCTGGCGAAGGGCGAGATGGAGGGTCCAGGGCACGGCTCAGGCGCGGCGCGCGCCACGGGTCATTCCCGGACCTCGGGCCGGAGGGTCGGGAAGAGGATGGTGTCGCGGATGTTGGCCGCCCCGGTCAGGAGCACCACCAGCCGGTCGATGCCCACGCCGAGCCCGCCCGCGGGGGGCATGCCATGCTCCAGCGCCAGGAGGAAGTCCTCGTCGATGCGGTGCGTCTCGGCTCCCGCCTGGACCTCGAGCATGCGGCGCTGCTCCAGGGGGTCGTTCTGCTCCGAGTAGGCCGGCGCGATCTCCTGCCCGTTGATGCAGAGCTCGAAGACGTCGATGGTGTCGGGGTCGTCCGGCGTGATCTTGGCCAGCGGGCAGAGCTGACGGGGGATGTGCGTGACAAAGGTCGGCTGGATGAGCGTGGGTTCGACCAGCTTCGCGAAGACCTCGTTGGTGACCTCGAAATCCTCCCAATCCGGCCGGGGCTCGGCCAGGCCGAGGCGCCGGCAGGCCTCGATCTTCTCCTCCTTGGTCCGGGCAAACCAGGCGGGGTCGCCCGTGCGCTCGAGGATGAGGTCCTTGTAACGGACCTCGCGCCACTCGCCGCCCAGCTCGATCTCGCCGCCCTCGGGGCGGGGGACGGTGGTCGAGCCGAGCACCTCGCGGCAGACCTGTTGGACGAGGGATCGGATGAGCTCCATCATGCCCCGGTAGTCCGTGTAGGCCTGGTAGAGCTCGAGCATGGTGAACTCGGGATTGTGCTTCCGGGACAGCCCCTCGTTCCGGAAGACCCGGCCGATCTCGAACACGCGGTCCAGGCCGCCGACCAGGCAGCGCTTGAGATGGAGCTCGAGGGCGATGCGCAGGGCGAAGTCGCAGTCCAGGGCGTTGAAGTGGGTGACGAACGGGCGGGCCGCGGCGCCCCCGGCGACGCCGTGCAAGGCGGGCGTCTCGACCTCGGCGAAGCCGCGCGACCAAAGGAAGCGCCGGATCGACTCGATGATCCGGCTGCGGGTCAGCAGGCGCCGACGGGAATCTTGGTTTGCGACAAGGTCGAGGTAGCGCTGGCGGTAGACCTGCTCGGGGTCGGCGAGCCCGTGGAACTTCTCGGGCGGCGGCCGGAGCGCCTTGGACACAAGGCCGTAGGCGGCGGCGCGGACGGTGACCTCGCCGGTCTTGGTGCGGAACAGCCGGCCGCGGACGCCGACGAAGTCGCCGAGGTCGACCAGCTTCTTGAAATGGGCGTCGTAGCGGTCGCCCAAGGCGTCGCGGGTCAGGTAGCACTGCACGACGCCCGAGCGGTCGAGCAGCTTGACGAAGCTGGCCTTCCCCATGACGCGGAGGGCGACGATCCTGCCCGCGACCGACACCTCGGGGCCCTCCTCCGCGCCCTCCGGCAGGAGGGCCGGGCAGTCGGCGGCCACGTGGCTCTGGTCCCAGTTCGCGCGAAAGGGGTCCTCCCCCGCCTCCCGCAGGATCGCCAGCTTCTCCTTCCGAACCGCGAACAGGTCGTTGGAGATGGCGTTGAGGTCGTGGGACTCGCTCATGACAGGCCTCCTAGGGAGCCGAGGGGGACGCGGGGGGTCAATGGCACAATGCGCCGGGCCTGGCGGCGCGGGTCCGATTTTGCCTTTCCCGCGGCCGCGGCCCTGCTTCATAGTCGGACCCATGCAGACCTACCTGGACCTCCTGAGGCACGTTCGCCAAAGCGGCGAGCGCCGCGCGGACCGGACCGGGGTCGGCACCCTCGGCATCTTCGGCGCCCAGCTTCGCTTCGACCTTTCCCAAGGATTCCCCCTGGTCACGACCAAGAAGGTCCACCTCCGCTCCATCATCCAGGAGCTGCTATGGTTCCTCGCCGGGCGCACCGACAACCAGTGGCTCAACGAGCGACAGGTCACCATCTGGGACGAGTGGGCCACGCCCGAGCAGTGCGCCCGCTTCGGGCGGAAGCCCGGCGACCTCGGGCCCGTCTACGGCCACCAGTGGCGCAACTTCGGCGCCACCCGCAAGCCCGACGGCACCTACGCCGCCGACGGCGTCGACCAGATCCGTCGCCTGCTCGACGACCTGCGCGCCAAGCCCGCCAGCCGCCGCCACCTCGTCACCGGATGGAACCCCGCCGAGGCCGACCAGGTCGCGCTTCCGCCCTGCCACACCCTCTTCCAGTTCCATGTCTCGGGCGACGGCCGGCTCAGCTGCCAGCTCTACCAGCGCAGCGCGGACCTCTTCCTCGGGGTGCCCTTCAACATCGCGAGCTACGCCCTGCTCACCCACATGATCGCCCAGGTGAGCGGCCTCCGGGCGGGCGACTTCGTGCACACCTTCGGCGACGCCCACGTCTACCTCAACCACCTCGAGCAGGTCGACCTGCAGCTGACCCGGGAGCCGCGCCCGCTCCCCACGCTCCGCCTCAATCCCGGGGTGACCGACCTGTTCGCCTTCCGCGCCGAGGACATCTCGGTCGAGGGATACGATCCCCATCCGGCGATCAAGGCGCCCGTGGCGATCTGAGGCCCATGGACCTCGGTCGCCCCCTCGTGGCCATCGCGGCGATCGGCCGCAACCGCGCCATCGGCAAGGACAACCGCCTGCCTTGGCGCATCCCCGAGGACTTCGCCTTCTTCAAGGCGACCACCATGGGCCACGTCCTCGTCATGGGGCGCAAGACCTACGCGTCCATCGGCCGCCCCCTGCCCGGCCGCCACACCGTCGTCCTCAGCCGATCGGGCTTCGCCGCGCCCGGCGTCACCGTCATCCGCAACTGGGAGGAGCTGCGCGACGTCGAGCCGGACAGGACGCTCTTCCTCGCCGGAGGCGCCCAGCTCTACGCGGAGGCCCTGCCCTGGTGCGCGGAGCTGCTGCTGACTCACGTCGACCGGGAGCCCGAGGCCGATGCGTTCTTTCCCGATTGGACAAAAGAGTTCGACTCGGGCGAGATGCTGCGGCAGGGTGACGGCTTCGCCATCCGTCGCCACCTCCCCCTGCGACGCGCACCATGACCCGCCTGCGGCAAAAGCTCAAGCTCTCCCTCGCGTCACTCGGCCGACGCCTCGGCCAGCCCGACCTGCTCGACGGAGCCGTGCTCCTGCTGACCCTCGCCGGCGCGTGGCTGATGGCCCTCCACCAAGGCGGCGCGCGCGCCGAGGGCCTTGTCTACGGCGCCCGCTGCATCCTCGCCGCGGCCTGCCTCCACGGGGCCGCCGCCGCCAGCCGTCAGGAGCACGGCTTCCGGCTGGTTCGGGCCGCCCTTCTGCCGCTGCCGTTCGTCGGCTGGCTGGCCGTCGACGCCGCCTTTCTCGCCCCCGATCCCGGGCAAGCCCTCGAGAACTGGGTCGTGGTCGCGCTGGGCGCCCTGGCCCTATGGCTGACCCTCCACCATGCCCGGCGCACCTGGAGCCAAGCCGTCACCCTCCTTCTCATCGTCGGGCCGGCCTCGCTCATGGCCAGCGGCGCCTACGACCGCGAGGGCGGACAGGTTCGCGCGCTCATCGGCCTCCAGCCCGATTCGACCTACTCCCAGCATTTCACCTCCGCCTTTGGTTCGCCCGGCGCCTGCGCCGCCGTCATGTTGCTCGGCCTGCTCCCCTCCCTGGCCGGAGCCTTTAACGCACGTCACAGGCCTTGGCTGAGGGGCGTGTGCGCCTACTTCGCCGTCCTGCTCCTCATCGGCCTCCACGAAACCCACCACGGCTGGGCCTGGGTGGGCTTCATCTGCGGCGCGCTCTTCGCCGGCCACGCCCTGCGTCGCAAGGCGCGATCCAGCCTGGTCGACCTGCGGCTGTTCGCCGCACTGGGCGCGCTCGCCGCCTGGGCAGGCGGGCGGTTCCTGGACGTTGGCCCATTCCGCGGCTCCGCCTCGCTGGCGAAGTCGCCGCTCGCCGAAGGCGCCTGGCACAGCCTGCTGCAGGACCCCATCCTCGGGGGCGGCGCGGGCTCCTACCCCCTGGCCTTCGAGGCCGTCCGACCCCACGCTTGGCAAACCGACCCGACGACGCCCGGCAGCCTCCTGCTGCATCTGGCGGCCGAGCACGGCGCGATCGGCGTGCTGCTGGCGGCGCTGCCCCTCGCCGCGGTGCTCGTCGCCTGCGCCAGGGTTGCGCTCGCGAAACCGCCGGCCACGCAAGCCGGCGACACCGCGGCCGACGAGCGCCAGAAGCTGCGACGCACCCTGATTGCCGGGGGCGTGGCCGGCGTGGCGGCCGCGCTGTGGACGCTCAGCCTCGACCACGCCGGAAACCAGCCGGGCATCGTGCTCCTCGTTCTGCTTGCCCTGGCCGTCATTGTCCGAGCCGCGGATGTCTCGGGGGAGACCGTCGTTGCCTGGCCTCCCGCGGGACGCCCCGCGCTCGGCCTGGCCGCGCTGTTCCTGCCGCTCCTCCTCGCGCCGCTTGCCCTCGCGCCGCTCCAGGCGGCACGACTCGCCCAGGCCGCCGAGGAAGCCGTGGTCGCCCACTCCCCCCCGGGAATCGAGGGCGGCGGACTGCTCGCCCTGGACCAGGAGCTCGCCGTTCGCGAGGCCGCCGCAACCCTGGCCGCCTCCCTGCGCGGGAACCCGCTCCATGCAGGCCGAGCCGCCATGCGCGCCCAAGCCTTGTCCATCCTCGTCCGCCAGGCGCCGGACGACAGCCGCCTCCTCGCCCTCGCCCAGGCCGAGGCTGACCGCGCCGTCGGCCTGGCGCCGCGGCTCCACCAACCCCGGTTGGTTCGCGGCTCGATTCTCCTGAGCTCGCTTAACCCCGCCGACCGCGCGGCAGGCCTGGCCGAGGTGGAGACGGCCGCGCGCATCGCGCCGCGCAACCAGGCGACCTCCCTTCGGCGCGCCCAGGCGCTGGGCCAGTCGGGCGCCTCGCCGGAGACCCTGAGGGAGGCGCTGGAGTTGGCGCGCCTGACCTCCCCCAACCGGACCGAGATCCCGCAGCGCCTCTCCCTCCTTCCTCCCGCCTCTGAAAAGGCCGTCCCGCGATGAAGCCCGAATCAACCAGCTCAGGCAAGCGATCCAACCGCCGTCGCCAGCTCTACCTGCTCGTCGCCGGGCTAGCCGCCGCCACGGCCTGCCTGCTGGTCGAGCCGATGGCAATCGGAGCCGACGCGGCCCCCTCCGCAGGGGTGTCCCCCGGCGCGCCGCCCGAATGCGCCATCCGCCCCAACGCCCCCACGGAGCCGATTATGGGCAACCGGGTGGCGGCTCCGGGTGGCTAGACCCTAGGTTTTGCCTTTCCAAGCGGACTGGCTGACCCCTACGGTCAGTCCATGCCGGACCCTCTGTTCGTCTTCATCGCCGCCTTGACGCTCGGAGCCTGCTGCCTCCTCGTCGCAAGCCGCAACCCGGTGACCTCGGCCATGGGGATGATCCTCGCCCTCGTCGGCATCGCCGCGGAGTTCTTCCTGCTCGACGCCTACTTCCTCGGCGTCCTCCAGGTGCTGGTCTACGCCGGCGCGGTGATGGTGCTCTTCCTCTTCATCATCATGCTGCTGGACGCGCAGCCGCCCGGCGGAGCCTACCCCTGGAAGCGCGCCCTCGTCGGCGGAGCGGCCTTCCTGCTCCTCGCCGCCGCCGCCGTCGCGCTGCTCGCGCCCGAGGGGTCCCTCGACAAGACCGCTGGCTCGACCCCGACCGAGCTGGCCGCCAACCCCGAGACCTACGCCACCTCGGCCAAGGCCTTCGGCCGATCGCTCTACACCAAGTACATGCTGCCCCTGCAGATGGCCGGCCTCCTCCTTCTCCTCGCCCTTGTCGGCGTCGTCACCCTGGCCAAGGCGCCCAAGTCCGCCGACTGAACCGCCATGGAATCGACCACCCTCGCCCACCACCTCCTCCTCGCCGCCCTCGTCTTTTGCGCGGGCCTGACCGGGGTGCTCGTCCGCCGCAACCTGCTCGTCACCTACATGTGCCTCGAGCTGATGCTGGCCGCCACCATGCTGGCCCTGGTCGCCTTCTCCCGCTTCAACGGGACGATGGACGGCGCGGTCCTCGTCTTCTTCGTCATCACCGTCGCCGCCGCCGAGGTCGCGGTCGGGCTCGCCCTCATCGTCGCCCTCTTCCGCCGCACCGGGGCGGTCGGATCCGACCGCCTCGACTCCCTCGCCGACCGCTGAGACCATGGACGCCCACCTTCTCCACTGGATCCTCCTGCTGCCGCTGGGCTCCGCCGCCGCCTGCGGCCTCCTCCTGCGCCGCCGCGGCGCGGCCGCCGGCATCCTCTCCATCGCCACCGCCTTTGTCGTGGCCGGCCTCGCGCTCAAGGTCCTCGCAGGCCTCGCGCCGGGCCAGACCCTCGCCTGGCAGGCGGAGATCGGGCGGCTCGGCGGGGTGCCCATCCGCGTCGGCTACCTGCTCGACGGCCACGCGGCGCTCATGCTCTTCGTCGTCACCTTCGTCGGCGCCTGGATCCACCTCTTCTCCTGGGGCTACATGCGGGACGACGGCGCCCGCGGCCGCTTCTTCGCCGGACTCTCCCTCTTCATGTTCGCCATCCTCGGCATCGTGCTCGCCGACGGGCTGCTCATGACCTTCGCCTTCTGGGAGCTGGTCGGCTTCTGCTCCTACCTGCTCATCTCGCACTACCACGACACCGACTTCGCCCCGCCCGCCGCCAACAAGGCCTTCATCGCCAACCGCGTCGGCGACCTCGGCTTCATCCTGGGCATCGCGATGTGCCTCGCCACCTATGGCGCGGCCGACTTCGCCAGCCTCAAGGCCGCCGCCGCCGCCCAGCCCGCCCCCGCCCTCCTCGGCTTCCTCCTGCTCTGCGGCTTCATCGGCAAGTCGGCCCAATTCCCCCTCCACGTCTGGCTGACCGACGCGATGGCGGGCCCCACCCCGGTCTCGGCCCTCATCCACGCCGCGACCATGGTCACCGCCGGCGTCTACATGGTCTGCCTTCTGTCGCCGATGTTCGAGTCCGCACCGGTGGCCCGGAACATCGTGACGGTGATCGGCGCAGTCACAGCCCTGTTCGCCGCTACGGTCGGCCTGGCCCAGAACGACATCAAGCGGGTCATCGCCTATTCCACGTGTTCCCAGCTCGGCTACATGTTCTTCGCCGCC
>JBKDBK010000135.1:0-3232 GCA_046315175.1 Opitutia bacterium
GCGGACCGGCAACAGCATCAGCCCGACCGGCAACGTCGATTTCCCCGCCTGCACGGCCGGCACGGCCACGGCCACGCATTTCGGCATCGGGGTCGCCTCCTCCGGCACGGGCACGCTGCTCTACAAGGGCGCGATCACGCCAACGATCGCCATCTCCGCCGGCGTCACGCCCCGCCTCACCAACGCAACGGCAGTGACGGAGGATTGATGGATGCCTGACAATGTTGGATACACACCCGGTTCCGGGGCCCAGATCGCGGCGGATGAAATTGATGGCGCCTTGCACCAGCGGATTAAAATTACCGTTGGCCCGGATGGCGCGGGTTCGGATGCCTCGGAGCAGAACCCGCTTCCGGTCGCGGATAGCTGGTCGCGCGATTTTCTGAGCCGTATTCTCAACATGCTCATGTCGCCGCTCGGTTATGACAAATCGATAAACCGGCAGCGCGGCACCGTAGTCCTTGAAAGCGGTGCGCTCACGACCGTTGGGACGGTCACGACCGTCACGACCGTTTCAACGGTCAACTCGGTTACTGCCGTTGCCGGCGTGAATAACGTTGTCGCGGTCGGAAGCTTCCCCGCGCAGATGCAGATACTGGACGGCAATCGCACGTCATGGGCGCTCGGCGTCCGCGCGCGCATCACCTGAGGATTCGTCATGCCGAACACCTTCAAGAAGGTTATCGATCAGCTTATCTGGCGTCAGGTCACCGCAAGCCCGAACATTCATGCCGCTGGAACGTCCATCGCGAGCGACCTGCGGTCAACTGTTGTTCGGAACCCGTTCGCCTACAACCTGATTTCGAATACGGTCCTGAACCGCTTCAACATCATCACCAAGTCGTGGCAGACGATAGCGTCCCCGGCGCTCGCTGGCACGTTCGGCGCGGGCAGCACATCGGCCTTCGCGCCGTCCCTTGGGCTTGTGGGGACGATTGCGGCGGGTGCAACCACAACTTCCGTGGTGATCTCCACCGCTTTCCCGACCGCAATCGGCGTGAACATGCTCGCCAATCGTGGCGGCTCCGGCGATATGGGTTTCAAGCTGCGCATCATTGACACCGCATCTGGCAAGACCGAAGAACGTTGGATCAGCGGCAATACGGCGGGCACCACACCGACCATCACGGTTTCGGCTGCCTTTACCTTCACCCCGGCTACCGGCGCTCGGTATGAAATTCTGGCCGGTCGCCTGTTCATGCTGGGGGCCGGCACGGTCGCAGCAAACATCTGGCGCTCGTTCGAGGTCGCGGCGAACACGCTGTCTACCGGCCTTTCAACCACCGGCCTCCCGGCTTCGATTACGACCGATTCCTCGATCCTCGTGCTCGATGAGCAATTCGGCCCCTACAACATGGCCCCCGGCGAAGGCATGGTGAAGGGCTCCTTCGCCTACGATACCGGCATGATGAGCCTGACCGCGACGGCGGCGGCGGCTTCCGCCCTGACCGGGCAGGCAACGGGCGGCGATTCGGTGGTTGCGGCAAATGAGTTTCGCAATTTCCAGATCAGGATCGTCCAGGATTTGACCAATCCAACCGCTGTTGGGCAGCGCAGGATCATCGCCTCGCACACGGCTGGGCCGTCTCCCGTCTACACGCTCGGCTCGGCTTGGACGGTCCAGCCATCGGCCACGGCAAAATACGTGATCGAGCTTCCGAACCTGATGCTAATGCGCACGAGCGCGACGACGACGGTGTATACCTATAATTACGGTGACGCCACCGTGAACAACGGCACGAACAGCATTGCGGCTGGAGCCTGGTCAACGACCTATTTCGGGGCTGCTCCCGCCGCCAATGCCGCCGGGAACATGTGGGCGCCATCGTTCAGTATCCAGCCAGACGCGGCCCGTAATGCGCGGCATTCGTTCAATTATTTCTTCCGGGGTGGCAGCACGACCACCCTTGATCTGCTTGACATCGCCGGCAGCATCACCGGCACGTGGTCTGGCGCGATTGTCTATGATGGCAACACGACCAACATGGGCACGGGCACGACCGGTTGCGCGGCGGGTTTCGGCAACGAGGGGCGGATGTTCTACATCAGCGCCTATGTGGCATCTGCGGCAAACCAGTTCTACCGGTTCGACGTGCAGAACAGGGTTCTGTCGCCTTACACGAATCCCGACATCGTGGCGGCAAGCGCTGCTGCGGTCGGTTCTCGGATGGCCGCCTATTGCGCCATCGATGGCGCGGATCTGTATGATATCGTGCTGCTTCAGACGCACGGCGCGGCCAACTGTCAGGAACTTGTGATCCTCGTCTGACAACAAGCGGGGCGAGCCTGATGCTCTTCGGCTCACCCCCCTTCAGGGGCCAGGAATGGCCAGGAGTGATCACAAATGCTGCTGACGTTACTCTCTTCTGCCCCGGTCGCAGGCCAGGCAGCGGGCGCAGCGGCCGGAACCTCTTTCGCGAGCGCCTCCGGCGCCTCGATCGCGGCGGCGACCGGTGCCTCCGCCGGCGCGGCATCGGTTTCAGCCACCAGCGGCGCGGCCGGTAGCATCGCCTCCGCCTCCGGCACCTCCACCGGCGCGGGTTCGGCCTCGGCGGTGGGCGCTTCCATCCGTGCGGCATCCGGCTCAGTGCCGGCCGTGGCTTCCGCGAGCGCCGCCGGCGCCTCGATCGCGGCGGCGGGCGGCACCTCTGCCGCCGCGGCCTCGGTTTCGGCCACGGGGGGCGCGGCCGGCAGCATCGCCTCCGCCTCCGGCACCTCCACCGGCGCGGGCGCTGCTTCGGCGGCGGGCGCTTCCATCCGTGCGGCCTCCGGCTCAGTGCCGGCCGTGGCTTCCGCGAGCGCCACCGGCGCCTCGATTGCGGCGGCGGCCGGCTCCTCTGCCGCCTCTGCCTCGGTTTCGGGCGCCAGCGGCGCGGGCGGCAGCATCGCCTCCGCCTCCGGCTCCTCTGCCGGCGCGGCGGCCGCTTCCGGCTCGGGCGCCTCGATCCGCGCGGCATCCGGCTCCGTGCCGGGCGCATCTTCCGCGAGCGCCGCCGGCGCCTCGATCCGGGCCTCTGCCGGCGCCTCTGCCGGCGCGGCTTTTGCCTCGGCAGCGGGCGCATCGATCCGGGCGGCATCCGGATCCGCCGCGGGCACCGCAACGGCTTCCGCCAGCGGGCGCACGGCGGCCGGCGGGGTGCTGGCGTGGGTCAACGGGCAATGGGTCAACAAGCCCCTTCTGCTCTATCACGCCGGCGCGTGGCGGCTCCTCCCCGTGCGCATCTGGCGTTCC
>JBKDBK010000136.1:0-4723 GCA_046315175.1 Opitutia bacterium
TCAGAAGCGGCGGCGGAAGGAGACGTTGAGGGAGAGGGCGTCGCCGCCGCCGAGTCGGCGGAACTCGGCCGAGACACCGTAGGAGGTGTCGTCGTCGGGACCGAAGGTGAAGGCGGGGGTGACGAGGATGCCGCCGCGGTCGAGGGGGTCGCTGGAGGCGCTGACGTCGCCGAGGATGCCGTCGTTGGCGGCGTCGACGGTCATCTCCTTGCCGGAGAGGGCGGCGACGTAGGCGAGGTCGAGGGAGAGGCGGTAGCGCCAGTCGCCGCGGTCGGTGTCCCAGGCGTGGGCGAGCGAGGCGCCGAGGCGGGCGCGGACGGCGGTCTGGCTGACGTCGCCGAGGGTGAGGCGGGTGTCGGCGTCGCCGGACTCGGAAAACGCACCCTGGGAGGCGTGGGAGAGGTCGAGCTGGGCGAAGGGCGTGAGCGAGGTGCGGCGGCCGATCAGCGTGCCGTGGCCGACGCGGGCCCAGGCAGAGGCGAGGAAGGCGTCGGGTTTGGCGGTGACGCCCCCTCCGAGACCGGTGCGCGCGGCCTTCATGCGGGAGAGGCCGAGGGAGGCGCCAACCTCGACGAAGGTGGCCTCGTCCTCCAGGACGCTGCCGGCGAAGCCGAGGACGCGAATCTGGTCGGCGTCGACCTGGCCGCCGCCGGCCAAGGTGGCCTTGGATTGGTCGAGGGAAAGGGCCCAGCCGGCGGTGAGGTCGGGGCCGAAGTCGAAGTGCTGGCCAGCGAGGGCTCCGGTGCGGCGAAGGTCGTACCCGGGTGAGTAGCTCTTGTCGCCGGCGTCCCAGGAGGCGGAGGTGGCCTCGAGGAAGAACTCCTTGTTCTTGACCGACATGTAACCCCGGTCGAAGCGGCGCTGCTCGAGTCGGCGGCTGAGGGCCTCGTGGTCGGCGGAGGCGCCGAGGTGGGCCATGCCGATGCCGGAGAGGTAGGCGAGGCCGGTGAGCGACTTGATGGCGCCGGGTGCCTCGGCGGCGGAAAGCGAGGCGAGGCGGCGGCCGAGGGCGGTGAGCGGCGTGCCGTCGACGCTGAGCGAGGACTCGGTGACGGCGCCGGTGACGGGGTTCACCTCGACGCGCGCAAGGTCGGCGAGGCGGTCGAGGAAGACGGTCGAGATGCCTGAGACCTGCGAGGGCAAGACGAGGGCGGCGGAGGCGCCGGCGGGGTTGGAGGCGCGGACGATGATGGCGTCGATGCGACCGTTGGCGCCCGTCTGGGTGTCGAGCAAGTAGGCGAGGGGGATGTCGCCGTCGCCGGTCGCAGCGGTGAAGCGCTGGTTGGGGGCGAAGCCGGTGCCCGGGGGGATGGTTCCTCCCGAAAGCAGGGTAAGGCGCGATCCGACCGCGGCGTTGCCGGTGAGGCGCAGCGTCGACGTGGCGTCGATGGACAGGGATCCGCCGAAGTTGATGCGGTCGTTGCCGGAGGTCAGGGCCTCGGCGTCGAAGGTGGAACCGGGGGCGAAGGTGAGGTCGCCGCCGACGGTGATCGTGCCCGGGGAGTAGCCGGGGGCGACGATGCCCTCGACGAGGAGGTCGCCTTGGGTGACGGCGGTGCCGGCGAGGGTGGCGCCGGCGACGACGCGGATGTCACCCGCGACGCCGACGTCGCGCTGCGAGGCGGTGCCGAGCTGGAGGGTGCCCGCGGTGACGAGGAGGTCGGCGGCCGAGGTGGCGCCGGCGGCGAGGACGAGGGTCCCGGCGCCGATTTTCTCGAAGCTGCCGCCGTCCACGCCGCCCGCGGTGGCGACGGTCTGGGTGAGGGTGACGATCTGGGCGGCGCCGACATCGACCGCGATGGAGCCCGTGTTGGAGACGGAGAGCTGGGCTCCGCCGAGAATCTGCCCGGCGACGACGCCGACGGTGACGCGGCCCTCGCGGACCTCGAGGCCGGAGAGGGTGCCGGTGCCGGCGGTGAGAGGCAGGCCGGCGGTGAGGTTGAGGGTACCGGCGCCGACCTTGACGAGGGTCGAGGTGCCTCCGGAGAGGGTGAGGTCGCCGGTGTAGAGGCCGTTGGTGACGGCGGCGTCGGCGAAGATCCGGAGGGTGGATCCGTCGGCGAGCGTGATCGCCTTGGTGTTGGCGACGCCGACCTGGAGGATGCCGCCGTCGACGGTGACATCGCCCGCGAAGCCGGCGAGGTTGCCGTCATTCGCGGTGAAGCGGAGAGGGGCGGTGCCCTGGATGACGAGGTTGGCGGCGCCGGAGAAGGTGCCGGCGAACTCGGCCTCGATATCCTGGACGAGGGTGAGGGAGGTGAGGCCGGCGAGGTCGACGTTGCTGCCGGAGGCGGCGGCGAGGCCGTTGAGGGTAAGCGCCGCGGGGGTGCCGGCGAAGGCGAGGTCGGCCCCGCCGAGGAGGGAGGTGAGGCCGCCGTAGGACGGGGCTGCGGTCAGGGTGAGGGTATGGGGGCCGCTGACGGCGAAGCTGCCGGCGCCCGTCACCTGGGCGGCGAGGGCGCGGTCGCCGGTGAGGATGAGCTCGAAGGTGGCGCCGGAGGAAACGGCGGCGGCGGGGATGGCGGAGCCGACGCGGCGGTCGTCGACGGCGAGGATGCCCTCGAGGACGCGGAGGTCGCCGGAGGGAAGGGTGCCGTCGCCGGTGAGGGCGATGCGGCCCGCGCCGAACTTGGAGATGCTGCCGGCGCCCGTGATGTCGGAGGTGAAGGACTGGTCTTGGCCGGACGCGGCGTTGAACTCGAGGATGGCCCCGGAGGCGACGTCGATGGAGTCGGGGTCGCCGAGGGCGTCGATGGTGACGCGGAGGGTGCCGGCGAGGACGCGGACATCGCCGAGGTCGTTGGTGCCGTCGACGGGGGCGAGGCTGAGGATGCCGGCGCCGGCCTTGTCGAGGTCGCCGCCGCCGACGATGAAGCCGGCGTAGGTGTCGGTGCGCGCCGCCGCGACGGTGAGGGTGAGGCGGCGGTCGGAGTCGACGAGGTCGAGGACGGTGCCGGCGTCGCCGGTCAGGCCGGCGAAGGCGAAGTCGCCGGCGTCGTCGAACTCAAGGGTGGTGCCGGCGTTGTTGAGGTCGATCCGGGCGTTGGGGTAGGAGCCGGCGGCGGTGAGGACGGTGAGGCCGCCGTCGAGGCGGAAGGTCCCGGTGAAGCCGGCGCCCTGGACGGGAGGAAGGGGGTCGGTGTCCTGGGCAAGGACGAGGGTGCCGGTGCCGGAGCGGACGAAGGTGCCGGCGCCGGAAAGCTCGGAGGCGAGGACCTGAACGTCGTCCGCGTCGGCGATGGCGAGGCGGAACTCGGCCCCGGAGGCGAGGATGAGCTCTTGGAACAGGCCGAAGGCGGGGAGCTGGTCGGTGGCGAGGGCGCCCTCAAGGACGGAGACGGTGCCGTTGAGGCGGAGGCGGTTCTCGACGTCGCCGAGGTCGTCGAGGACGGAGTTGATGGTGAGGGTGCCGAGGCCGCGCTTGACGAGGTTGCCGGAGCCGAGGGGGCCGACGCCGACGATGCCGCTGGGGGCGACGTAGGCGAGGTTGCGGGCGGTGACGCCGTTGTCGGTGCGGAGGACGAGGGTGGCGCCGTCGGCGACATTGACGTCGCCGAGGGTGGCGATGCCGGAGCCGGGGGCGGTCTCGACGAGGGTCAGGTCGAGCGTGCCGGCGGCGACGGTGGTGGTTCCGGTGTAGAGGCTGACGTTGGTGCCGAGCACGAGGGTGCCGTCGCCGGTCTTCTCGAAGTTGCCGTCGCCAAGGATGGACTTGGTCCAGGTGGCGGTGGCGCCGGTGTCGACGAAGAGGGCGAGGGTGCCGTCGACCGCACGGTCGGCGTCGGTGAAGACGCCGTCGAGGTCGAGGTCGTAGCCGCGGGTGACGCCGTCCTCGGCGAGGACGAGGTCCTCGACGACGCCGTTGCCGTCGAGGTCGATGGTCGCGCTGTTGGCGAGGACGATGATGGCGGAGGCGGTGGCGAGGGACGCGGGAAGGGCCTCGACGGTGCCCTGGCGGATGACGAGGGCGCCGGTGAAGGTGTTGGCGCCGGTGAGGCGGAGGGTTTCCCAGCCGGTCTTGTTGAGGGAGACGGCGAGGGAGACGGTCTCGCCGTCGACGGTGACGGCCTGGGCCGCGCCGGCGCCGGAGATGACCCCGGCGAAGTCGAGGCCGGCGGCGGAGGCGGCCGCCTGGGCGGCCTCGGCGACGGACACGACGCCGTCGGCGTCGCGGTCGACGCGGTAGCCGACGCGCTCGAGGTAGAGGCGGGTCTGGTCGGCCATGCCGAGGTCGCCGGCGAGGAAGTCGTCCTCGATGGGTTCGGGGAACAGGGTGGTCTCGAGGCGGAGGGGCGCGCGGTCGAAGCTGGCGACGCCGACGGCGATCGGATCGCCCAGCAAGGTGCCGAGGGGGAGGAACTCGACCGCGTCGGTGGTGCCGAGGTAGTTGTGGGAGAGGGGGAGGGTGAGGAGGGCGGCGGCGGCAAACTGCTGGCGGAGCTCGGTGACGCGGGCGTGGTCGAAGCCGACGGTGAGGGTGGCGGCGCCCATGTTGACGGCGCTGCCGGCCTCGCCGAAGAGGGCCCCGACGCGCTGGTTGCGACCGCCGGCGGCGAAGGTGGCGCCGGAGAGGAGAACGAGGCCGGAGGTCTTGCGCAGGGCGTCGGCGGAGCCGGCGGAGATGGCGCCCTGCTGGACGACGGCGGCGCCGTAGAAGTCGGTCGAGCCCGCGCCGCGGAACTCGAAGTTGGCCGCGCCGCGCTTGATGACGCTGCCCACGCCG
>JBKDBK010000137.1:0-6202 GCA_046315175.1 Opitutia bacterium
GTTCCAGGTGGTGCCGGAGCCGGTGTTGACAACCAAGCGACCCTGCTGGAGGGCGAGCGTCGCGATGCCGTGGCTGGTGCCGGAGAGGGTGACAGTGCCGGCGCCCGTCTTCTCGACGAGGGAACCGCCCGAGATGACGCCCGCATAGGCGACCGCGCCGGTGCCGGCGAAGCGGAGGGTGCCGGCGTTGGCGACATTGCCGGCAAGGGTGCCGGAGGTGACCAGGGTGCCGCCCGCGGCGACGGTGGCGCCTCCCGCGAGCGAACCGGAGGAGGTGAGGGTGGAGTTGCGCTGGATGGTCGCACCGCCGGCGATGGCCCCGGCGGAGGTGGCGGTGGAGCCCGTCGTGAGATTGCCGGAAAGGGTGATGCCTCCGTTGGCCGCGCCGGTGGCGGTGATGTCGGCGGTGGCGCCGGCGGCGAGCGTCAGAGCGCCGCCGACCGATCCGGAGAGGTTGAGGGTGGTGCCGGCGGACTGGGCGAGGGCGCCCGAGACCTGGCCGGAGAGATTGAGGGTGCCGGCCGCGAGGGTGGTGCCCCCGGTGTGGGCCGCGGACTTGGCGTAGGCGAAGGTCTGGCCTGCGCCGTTGAAGGTGAGGGAGCCGGAACCGGCCAGGTTGGCGTCGAGCAGGCCGCCGGTGACGGTGACCGCGGAGGCGGCGAGGGACCCGGTGGTGCCGACGATGGAGCCGGAGGAAAGCGTGACGGCGACGGCGGCGGCGTTGGCGACGGCGGCGATGTCGAGGGTGCCGCCGTTGACAACGGTGGCGGAATTGGCCGACAGCACCGAGGCCGAGCCGAGCTGAAGGGTGCCGGAGGTGACCGTGGTGGCGCCGGAGAAGGTGTTGGTGCCGGTGTTGGCGAGGACGACGCGCCCGCCGCCGGAGACGGTCAGGCCGGTCACGCCGGTGATGGCGCCGTCGCCCGCAAGCGTGTAGGTGGTGGCGGCGGTGTTGGCGAAGGTGACGGCTCCGGGGACGAGAGCGCCGGACAGGGTGACGGTCTGGGCGGAAACGCCGGACAGGTCGCCGAAGGAGACGACGTCGCCCGAGTAGAAGCGGTCGGCGGCCCCGGCATTGGACCAGACGGTGTCGTCGAGGCTGTTGGACCACACCCCGGTGGCGGTGCCGCCGTTGGCGAAGCTGAGGTTGGCGACCGAGCCGTCGACGATGAGCGAAAGGGCGTTGGCCGTGGTGGAGGCGGAGAGGCTCAGGGCCTGGCGCGAGTCGCCCGAGGCGACACCAGTGACGGAGACCAGCCCCAGGCCGGCGAACGGCTCGGTGAGGGTGGCGCCGGAGACGAGGATGTACTCGCCCGTGGTGAGGGAGCCCCCGAGCAGCCCGAGGTTGACCTCGGTGAGGTCGAGCAGGCTGACCTGGCCGCCGACGAGGATGCGGTCGTTGCCGGAGGACAGGTTGGAGGAAAGGTCGAAGCGAAGAACGCCGCCGAGGACCCCGTTGCCGGTGACATTGAGGGTGCCGGCCGCGCCGTTGCCGGCGACAAGCAGGGAGCCGCCGGTCTTGTTGACCGAGGCGAGGGTGGAGCCGGCCGCGAGGGTCAGCGCGCCGCCGGAAAGCGTGGTGGCGCCGGCCGAGATCGAGCCGAGGGTGGCGGAACCGGCGGAGACATTGAGCGTGCCGGCGTTGGCCAGGGCCGCGGCGGCCAGGGTGCCGCCGGTCACGGACACGTTGCCCGAGGTGGTGGCCGCGGCGAGGGACAGCGTGCCGCCGGAGACGGCGAGGGCGCCGACGGTGGTGGCGTTGGCGGCGGTCAGGTTGCCGGCCGTGTTGGTGAGGGCGCCGAGGGTGGCGGAGGCGACGGTGGCGGTGCCGGCGTTGGTGACCGACCCGAAGGCGGAGGTCGAGGTCACGCTGAGCGTTCCGGCGGCGCCGACGCTGGCGCTGGCGCGGGAGGCGTCGGTCGAGGTCACCGAGAGCGCGCCTGCGCTGACGACGAAGCGGTTGTTGCCGGTGGAGGGGCCAGCCACGACGAGGGTGCCGAGGCCGGTCTTGGTGACGTCGCGGGTGGCGGCGCCGGCAAGGTAGTTGTCGACACCCTGGGACAGGGTGAGGGCGCCGGACTCGCTCGCGACGTTGAGGGTGGCGTTGCCGAGCTCGACGGAGACAGGGTTGGAGATAGTGAGAGCTGCAGAGCCGCTGTAGGCGAGGGTTGAGCCCTCGAGCAGGTTGATGGCGCCTGCGCCCAGGTTGGCGGCGGCGGCGAAGCGGACGGTGCCGCCCGAGACGGTGATGCCCCCGGTGAAGGTGTTGGTGTTGGAGAGGACGAGGACGCCCGCGCCGGTCTTCTCCAGCATGCCCGCGCCGGAGACGACGCCGGAGAGGGCGAGGGTGTCGGCCGACTCGAGCACCTCGACCTCGGAGCGGCGGCTGAGGGCGATGTTGTTGGCGACGGTCTGGGAGAGGCCGAGCTCGGAGACCAGGCGGACGCCGGAGACGGTGGGTATGCCGACCGCGGACCAGTTGGTGCCGCCGGCAAGGTCCCATTGGATGACGCCGCCCGCGCCGCCGCCGCCGTTCTGGGCGCGGACGTCGACGTTGTAGGTGCCGGCGCCGAGGGTGATGGTTCCGGTGGTGGTGGCATTCCAGGTAGCGTTGTTGAGAACAACCTGGTCGACGGCGGCGCCGTCGGTCGCGGTGCCCCAGATGCGAACCCAGGCGGCGTCGTCGACGGCCTCGCGGAAGGCGATCGTGCGGGTGGCGTCGACCGTCAGGCGGCCGCGGTAGGACCAGACCGTGTTGTCGCCGAAGTCAGAGGTGGAGTTGGCGCGGGCGGCGTCGACCGTGACCTGCCGGAAGGTCCCGGCGGCGGTCGTGTTCATCGACGAGGCTCCGGTGATCTGGTACTCGGCCAAGCCGTCGAGCGAGGTGGCGCGGAGGCGGCCGCCGTCGAGCGTGATGGCGCCGGTTCCCATGGCGCCATCGCCGGCGAACTCGAGGGTGTGGCCGGCCTGCACCACCATGGTTGCGGTGTGGTTCGAGTTGGCCGAGCTGCCCACGCGGCGCTCGAAGCGGGTCGTGCCGAGGCCGCCGAGGTAGCCGGTGTTGCCGTTGAACGCGCCCTTGACGAGGAAGTCCGGGGCGGAATTGCCGGTCACATCCTGGACATAGAAACGGGTCTCGTTGAGATTGACCCGGTTGGGCGTCTCGAAGAGCGAGCGGGAGGAGCCGCCAACGAAGACGCTGAACTCGGTGCCGGCAAAGTTGCCGTCCTCGCCCGAGAACTTGCCGCTGCCGGTGCCGATCCAGCTGCCTCCGAGGAGGTTGATGTTGCGGAACTTGTTGTGGGCGCTGGTGGTGCCGGTGCCGCTGACCTCGAAGACGCCGCCGGCGGCGATCGTGACAAGGTTGCCACCCCACGAATTGGATCCCACGGCGAGAAGCCGGGCGCCGGAGGCGACATAGGCATCGTAGGAGACCGTGTTGCCGTTGACATTGGCGGTGCCAATCTCGGCGACTCCCTCCCTGACAAAGAGGGTGCCGGTGCCGCCATTGGTGCCCTGACCGGTCAAGGCGAGGGTGCCGGTGCCGGTCTTGACGAGGTTGGCGTTGAGCGTGACGGCGCCGGAGAGGGTACCCCGGGCGCCGGAGTGGGTGGTGACCTGGGAGTCGCGGGCGATGGTCAGGGCGCCGGAGAGGGTGATTCCGCCCTCGATGCGCAGGGCGCCGAGGTTGCCGGCACCCTCGGCCGTGCCGATGCCGCCGTTCAAGGTGATGGCGCGGGAGAGGTTGCCCGTCGCGTAGAGCTGACCGCCGTCGTTGACGGTGATGGCGCCGGTCCCGGCGGCGGCGTCGGAACCGACGATCACCCTGCCCTGCTGGATGAGGAGACCGCCGGAGAAGGTGTTGGTCCCGGTGAGGGAGAGGGACCCTGCGCCACCCTTGACGAGGGTGACGGCGCCGGTGCCGTTGTTGGCGATGGCGGAGGAAACAGTCATGCCCGCGCCGGTGGCCAGGCCGCCGGTGGCGTTGATGAGGAGGTCGGCCGTGGTGTTGTCGGCAGCGCCGCCGGTGAGGGTGCCGCCCGCGAGATTGAAGGCGAGGCCGGAGGAGACCTGGAAGAGGCCGCCGGTGACGCGCAGGGTGTTGCCCGTGCCGATGTCGATCGTCCGGCCCGCCGCGGTGCCGTCGAGCGAGAGCGAGCCGACGGTGGTGGTGCCGACGTTGGTTAGCGAGAGATTGCCGGTGACACTTGCGCCGATGACGAGATCGGCCGTCGAGGTCGCGATGGCGTTGGAGGTCAGCTGGGTGCCGGCGAACTTGGCGATGCCGCCCGAGCCGTTGTTGGCGGCGAGAGCCCCTCCGATCAGCACCCCGGCGAGCTTGCCGGAGGCATCGTTGGCCTGGGTCGTGGTCCAGGTGGCCGTGCCGTCGAGGTTGAGGAGGGCGCGGGTGGCCGAGCCGGAGCGGGTGATTGAGCCGAGGTTGACAGTCGTCGAGCCGCCGGCACCGGGGACGGCGCTGACGGTCGAGCTGCCGTTGGCGAGGGTCACCGCTCCGATGCCCTGGGTGACGGACCCGGTGTTGCCGGCGAGCAGAAGGGTGCCTCCTCCGAAGCTGAAGGCCTGGGTGGCGAGGGTGCCGCCGAGGGCGTAGTCGACGCGCAGGGTGCCGCCCTCGAGGGTCACGCCGGCGGTGGCGCCGGAGCCGAGCGCGTTGGCGGCGGCGACCTCAAGCATGCCCGCCTGGAGGGTGGTGCCACCGGAACGGGTGTTGGTCGCGGTGAGCGCCATGGTGCCGAGGCCGGCCTTGATGATGCGCTGGCCGGCATAGCCGCCGGCATCGTTGAGCTGGCCGGAGACAAGGAGGTCGCGCGCGGCCGCCCCGTCGTCGACCCGGAATGTCAGGCTCGTGTTGTTGTTGTAGAGGTTGAGATTGCCCGCGATGGTCGAGACGCCGCGACCGGCGAGGACGTTGATGGAGTGGTTCTGGTTAAAGCCGAAGCGGAAGCCGTTGCCCTCGATGCGGCCGCCATCCATGACGATTTGGGGCGCGTAGATGTCGCCGCTGATGTAGCGCAGCGTGCCGCCCAGGAGGTAGGCGGTCTGGCCTTGGGAGAAGGGATAGTTGGCGGCGGCCTCGACGGCGCCTCCCTGCAGGACGGCGAAGTTGCTGCCGTAGCGGGCCGAGCCCGGGAAGCCGTAGTTGACTCCCGAGAAACGGAGGGTGCCCTGCTCGACCGTGTAGCCGCCCGAGGCGCTGCCGCCGCCGGTGACAGTGAGGGTGCCGGTTCCGCGCTTGAGAAGCGAGGCGGCGCCGCCGGACCAGGAACCGTTGTCGAAGTTGCCCGTCCAGGAGGTGCTGGCATTATTGGAGCCGACGACCAGGGCGGCGTCGTTGAGCCGACCCACCATGGCGCCCGACTTGGACTGGGAGGCCGAGCCGGCGAAGACCAAGGCGCCGAAGCCGCCCAGGCGCCCGGTGTCGCCGCGGCCGACACCGTTCGTGGTGATGGTGCCGGAGCCGCTGAGCGAGCCGACAACGAGGGGGCCAGCCCAGATGTCGACCGTGTTGTTGGCGACAAAGGCCGCGTTGGGAGCGTAGAAGCCCTGATCTGCCGTGACCACGTTCGCCGCGGTGGTGAACGTGCCGGTGTAGGCGGGGTGGACGCCCGCGATGTTGCCCGTCAGGCTGAGCGCCGAGGAGCCGATGATGGGCGCGACGGCGGCGCCGCTGAGTTGGAGGGCCCGGCCCGAGACAACGCGGGAGGATTGAAGCAGGAGGCCGCGCGAGTTGGCCTGGAGGGCGCCGCTGGCGAGGGCGAGATAGGTCGAGGCGGTGCCGAGCGAGGCGGATCGGGAGAAGCCGACGCTGCCGCCGCTGGTGCTGATGCCGCCCGAGGAATTCCAAAGCCCGCCGATGAGCGAGTAGCCGCGCTGGGCCTCGAGGGAGACGGAGCCGGACCAATTGCCCTGGAAGAGGGCGCTGCCGGCGTCGGTGCGCCGGACCAAGCCGGTGCCGCTGACAGTGCCGGTGAAGGTGTTGGTGGCCGAGCCCCAGTTGCGAATGACGCCGCCGGAGGAGCCGATGATGAGGTTGCGGGCGAAGGTGGCGTTGACGTTCTCGTCGACGAGGCCGCCGCCATTGAGGGTGACGGCATTGGACGCGTCGCCGAAGCTCGAGTTGATGTTGACGACGCCGGAGGTGATGGTGACCCCGCCGGTGAAGGTGTTGGCCCCTGACAGC
>JBKDBK010000138.1:0-2731 GCA_046315175.1 Opitutia bacterium
GAAGGTGACAAACGCGTAATTGCGGGCGGTCAGGCTGCCCGAGGTCGGCGTCAGGGTGTAAAGGCCGACCGCGGAGGACTGGGTCGCGGTGGACGTGAACTCGACGGTGCCGGAGAGCGTGCCGGCGCCCCGGAGCGTCGCCTCGTCCTGCCCGTTCTTGAAGCCGGTCATCTCATAGGGGTAGGTCGCGGCGAGCGCATCGCCGTAAACCTTCGTGGCGTCGAGCATCGTGACCGTCAGCGGCGCCTTGTCGATGACCAGGGTGCCGTCGACCAGGGTGACCTCGTAATTCGCCGAGGCGGCCGTGCCCTGGGAGAGATCGATCACATAGTCGCCGACATCCGAGGTCGCGGTGGCTGTCGTGGTGAGGCTGAGCGCGCCGCTCAGGGCCGTGGCCAGGGTGTCGCCGTACTTGAACTGCGTCGGGTCGCCGGACGCGATGTCCTCCTCGGCCACAAGCGTCGGGTTGGCCTCGCCGTACTCGCGAGACTCATCCTTGGCGCGCAGGAGGAGGGGCGCCTTGGCAATCGTCAGGGCGCCGGGCTGCAGGTTGAAGGCATAGTTGCCCGCGGCATCGCCACCCTTCGCGAGGGTGTTCTGCGCAACGGTGATGACGTAGGCGCCAGCCCCCCGGTTGACCGAGCTCGACGCATCGTAGGTGCTGCCGGTCAAGGCCTCGCCGGTGATGCCGAGGGAAGCCAGGGTGTCGCCGTTCTGGAAACCGGTGACCTGATAGAGGTACTTCGAGGGGGTGGGGAAGGACCCATAGTTGCCCGAAAGGTCGTCGGGCTTCACCAGCAGCTCGCGGGGGCGGACGGTCAGCGTACCCGTGTCAGCCGATGCCTGGATGACATAGCCCGGCTTGTCCAAGGTGAACCCGGTTCCCAGGGTGATGCTGTAGCCGAAGGTTGATCCTGAGGCCGAGGTGGCGGTGGGGGTCGACCCCGTCCAGCTCAGGGAGAGGTTCGGGGCGGTGACGACGTCGGCCAGCGTGTCGCCGTCCTGCAACCCGGAGTCCGGCGCAGGCGTCTGGTTGAGATAAGGGTCGGGATACTTGGTGCCTTCCGAGGGGACGAAGGCGAGGTCCTCGGCATCGGGCAGGCCAAAGCCGGAGGAGAAACCATACTGCATCGAGACGTTGCCGGCAAGGTCCAGGGACTTGGTGGTCAGGTCGGACGCCAGCCAGCCCACCGCCTCCAGCGTCGTGCCACCATTGGACGTCAGGACGAACGTCGACCCGCCCAGGGCGGAGCTGACATTCGTGAGGACGTCGCCGGCCAGGTTGACATTCACCCCGGCGGCCGAGACCAAGTCGAGGTCGCCATCCAGAACAAGATCCCCGCCAACCTGAAGGTTGAGCTCGCCCACCGTGGTCGTAAGATCGGACTCCAGGTTGAGGTCGCCGCCGGCGATGATCGCCAGGTTCGAGGACGTCACGTTGGCGGAGACGGTGACCGCGCCCGTGCCACCGGTGGTGAGGGAGAGCGCCCCGGTGGTGCTGATCGCCTGTTGGATGTCGATCGCGCCGCCGGCCGTCTCCAAGGCGAGGGCGCCCGCCCCGGGCGCGACCACCGTGATCGAGGAGGCCACCGTGATGCTGCCCGCATTGAGAGCCTCGATGGTCAGGTCGGAGCCGCCCGCCAGCCAAGTCTCGATCGAGAACTTGGACAGCGTGATGTCCGAGACAGGGTCGGACTGCGTGGGGTCGGCCGTCACGGGAGAGCCGCCCGCATTGATGGTGATGTTGTCCGGATCGAGCAGGAAGTGGCCGCCGCGGCCCACCTTGACCTGGAAGAGGTCGGGCAGCAGGACCGCCGGGGCGGAGACATCGACGAAGCCGCCCTTGGCGCCGCCGGAAACGTCAATCGTGCCGGTGACGGAGACCGACTTGGCGCCGACAAGGTGGGCCTCTCCGCCCTGCCCCGTGGCCGAGGTGGCCTCGATGGCCCCGGAGTTCCCCACGACGTCGGCGGTAAGCCAAACCTCGCCCCCGCGCTCGACGATCGAGGAGGCTTGCAGCTCGCCGGAGTTACGCACGACCGACGCCGCCAAGGCGTTGGCGGACTTGGCCGTGAGCAGGATGCGACCCGAACCGACGCGGATGGCGCCGCCATTGGAAACCGCGGCCTCCACCGCGCCGGCATCCACGGCGAGCGTGATGAGCGAGTCGCCGGCGTAGTCCAGGCTCAGCGACGAGCCGGCCGCGAGGACGACCTTGCCGGAATCGGCGAGGATGTGACCGGTGTTGGTCACGCGCGAGCCAGCCAGCACGGCGCTGCCACCGCGGGCGACGGTGATGACGCCGGCGTTGCTCACCTCGCCGCCAGCTCCGGAGAGCGTCGTGCGACCGGAGGCGAAGTCACCCGCGGCGTCCCTCAACCCTGAGGCGACAAGCGAGCCCACGTTGACCTGCGAGCCTGCGGCGAATGCGATACCCTGGGGATTGACCAGGACGACGCGGCCGTTGGCGGTCAGGCTCCCGGCAATGACCGAGGGGTCGGAGCCGCGGACGACATTGACCGCAAGCGAGGTAGCGGACGGTTGGACAAACTGAACCGCGCTACCAGCGCCGATTGAAAAACTGTCCCACCCCACGGCAAGCCGCTGGGATGACTGCGTGACCACCAGGGAGCTCGGGCCCGACGCGATGGAGGCAGACCCGGACTCCACCCGCCCTCCCGTGGGCAAACCCGCGGCACTCGGCGAGGCCGATGCCAGCGCGGCAGCCGCG
>JBKDBK010000139.1:0-3734 GCA_046315175.1 Opitutia bacterium
CGCCAAGCGGGAGCCTGCGACCCCTAGGCAGATAGCCGAGGCACACGGCGAGATGGTTGGCGGGCCGTGGCTTCTTGATTTTAAGCGAGTGTGGCGAGCCGCCGAGCGGTTCCACGGGATTCGGAAGGAGGACAAATGAGACTGCCCAAACCTATTGCAACCGGAGTCAGGTTCCAATCCCGCGCACTCGGCAGTGTTTACACCGCCGCGCAGATGAAGGCATATGCAGCCAAAGCGGTCGAGTCCGAGCGTGAGGCTTGTGCAAAGGTCTGTGAGGACATTGAAATGCGAAACACTCGGCAAGGACCGGCGGATTGCGCTGTAGCCATCCGTGCGAGGGGGAGCAAGTGAGCCTTGCCCTGCTGACCGAGGTCCGCGACGCTCTGCGGCGGCTCGACCCCGCCTGGTGCGCCGTCAACGGTAAGGAGCAGATCAGCGACGAGGAGCTCGACGAGCTCATCGCCCGCGTCGAGGATGCCGTGGAGGATGGTGATGGAACGCCCACCTGACTTCCGACCGCTGTTCCGGCTGCTGCGGGATGCGCTTATCGTCTGCGCCGCCATTCTTGGCACGTTCTGGGGCATCCTTGCCCTGATTTCCTAGCGCTCCCAGGCCGGCGCCGCTTCCTCGAGCCCGGCCGCCGTCATCGCGATGGCCTCGAAGCGCCGGCGGTTCTTCTCGTAGGACGTCACCTCGATCAGCCCCTCGCGCTGCATGTCGAACAGCAGCGACCAGAAGTCGCGCCGGTCGATGGCCGGGAAGTTCTTCGACCCCGAGAGCACGATCCACGCGCTGTTGTTCGCGGTCTTGCTGAGCGACACCCGCTGCCCCGCCTGCACGGTCGCTGCGAGCAGTTTGAGAATCGCACCGCGATTAGAACTTCGCAACACATTGCGCGCAGCTGCGGAGGCGGTCACCTCGCCGAAGCGCTTGAAGACGCGCGCGCCGGGGTCGAACTCGAGCCGGATCGGCGGCTGCAGGGCGCCGAAGTTGCACTTCTCGTGGCGCAGTACGACGGCGTCCTCTTCGCGGGTCATCGCCCAGCGCGAGCGCGCCGAGTTGTTCCAGGCGGTCGAGCCCGAGAAGGTCGAGTTGGTGTCCGCGCCGGCGCCCATGCGCACCGAGGCCTTATCCACATGCGCGAGAAGCAGCACCCCTGCCCCGCTTGCGTGAGCGATCGCGTTGAGCGCGCGCATGAACCCGCGCACCTCGGCGCGGTCGTTCTCGTTCGCCGAGAACACGTCCGAGGCGTTGTCGATGATGACGGCCTGAGCTTGGTGCCGGGCGACGGTGTCGGCCAGCCACTGCATGCGGGCGGTCGGCGCACCCTCGCGCCAGAGGCCGCAGTCCTGCTGGGTGAGGTCGGAGGCGTACACCCGCCCCTCGAGCTCGGCAAGTTCGACGCCGAGGTCGCCCGCGATGTTCGCCAGGCGAAAGTGGACGGTGCGCGCCTCGTCCTCGGCCGACAGGACCGGGACCCGGCAGGGGGCGACCGGGTCGATGGACATGAACGGCCGGCCGAGGCCGAGGCAGGCAGCGAGCTGCAGGGAGAGGTTCGACTTGCCGACGCCGCCGTTCGCGGCGAGGAGCGTGGTCGTGCGCCGGGGCATCCACCCCTGCACGAGCCATTCTGGCGGCTCTGGGGCGGTTCCCGCGAGGGCTGACCAGTCGAGTGGGGCGAGGTCGGAGGGCCGCTCAGGGGCCGCCTGCGGGCCTCCGAGGTTGATTGTGACCGGGGCGGGGGCTGCCGGGCGGTAGCGGTCGGCGCCGGAGACCATCCGCGGGATTTCGTGATACCGGGACTGCCACCTGTCCGAGCGGTCGGGGGCGGCGTCCATCAGGCCGCGCAGGAGGTTGACAATCGCCCCGCCGCCGGCGCCGGAGGCTGCGAGCTTGGCCGAGAGCGAGAGCAGCGGGCCGTGGTAGGCCTCGCCCGTGACCACCTGCTGCACGAGCGCCGCCCAGTCGGGCTCCGCCGGGCCGGCGGGGGCCGCCGGGGCGAGCTGGCGCGGCTCGAGCGCCGAGAGGTCGATGCCGAACACCGAGGCGGCATCCTCAAGGGTGAGGCGCTGGTCGGGGTTCCAGACTGAGAGGCGCACCTCGTGCGCGGCGCCGCCCTTGGTGTTGCGGCCGACGGGCAGCCGGCAGTAGCGCACGGCGTTGTTGCCCGAGGCGTCGGCCTTGATGAGCCGGGCGTCGGCCATCGCGGACATCAGCCGGTCGATGAGCTCGAGGTCCTGCGTGGCGGGGTCGGCGGGGTCGAGGAACACGCCGATCTGGTGGTTGCCGGGCGAGGTCTCGATGACGTAGGACGGCCGGCCGTTGATCTCCTGCGGGTCGGCGTCATCCGCGACGAGCACGGCGAGCGAGTGGAACGCGCTCTTGCTGCGGCGCGGCGCGTTGAGCCGCGAGACGCTGAAGTAGGTGTTCTGCTCGCCGCGGCGGTCGAGCATCTCGACCTGGCGGTCGGTCGCGCGCCAGAACGAGCCCGACCAGATATCGGGCGGTGCGTTGTGCGGATCTGCGGTGAACGCGCACGTCCATCCGAATGTGTTGTCTCCGAGCGGCCCGTAGGCCGCGGAGAGGAACTCCGAGTTCTTGACCATGCCGGCCCCCTGCCGATGGGTCAGATGTCAGCGAGGTCGCTGAGACGGATGGCGAGGCGCTCGGTGCGCGAGTGCTTGAGGATGGCCGGCCAGTGGCGACGCGGGATGTGCCCGTTCGTGCCGCGCTTGTCTCTTGACATCATCCACCGCGACACCGCGCTCGGTGACATCGACAAGATGCGTGCGGTGGCACGCACTCCGCCCAGTTTCTCGACGATTTCACGGGCAGGACTCAATTGCGACATAACGCCGTTCTCGTTGTTGGTGTTGCGGGGAAGGGCCGAAGGTGCAAGAATGATGAGGAATTGTCAACACCACGCCTAAACAGCAACGAGAAAACTATGCAAGCCAAATCTAAAATCGACACACGCTGGTTCCGAGAACGGTTAGCCGAGCGCGAGATGTCGCTGCGTCGGCTGGCGAAACACATGGAACTCGACCCCTCCGCCGTCTCGCTGATGCTGCGCGGCAAGCGCGCGATGTCCGCAGAAGAGGCCAACCGCATCAGCGGCCTGCTCACAATCCCTGTGACCGAGGTGCTCGCTCGCGCCGGCATCCCCATCGAGGAGGATGCGCGTTCGATGCCTGTGCGCGCACACGTCGATGCGAAGGGCGCGGTGCGCGAAGTCACGGCAAAGAATGCGCGCCGCGTGACGGCGCCGCGCGATGTCCCCGCCGGCGCGCTCGTCGTCCAGGTGCGTGCGCCTGAGCTGCAGCAGGACGGCTGGCTGATATTCACCGGGCAGTTCGACGCGCGCGTCCAGGCGATGGTCGATCGCTTGGCAGTCGTCGAGGTGTCGGGCGGAGCGCGGCACGTCGGGTATGTCAAGCGCGGCTACGATGCCGACCGCGTGACGGTTCTGCCCTTCCCCGCTGGCTCCGCCATCGAGAACGTCGCCGCCACGGCCGCAGCCCCGGTGCTGTGGATTCGCCCGGTATAACCGGGCCTTTCGTTGTAGGTGTTGCGCTTTTCGCATCACGATGCTAACTTCCTCCCCCGCCCCCACCACCAGGCTACAAAGATGAACGCAGAAGAACACGCGCAGCACAGGCTGCAAACGAAGCGTGACGAACTCGCCGCGAACAACCGGCGCATCGACATCGAGCAGCAGATCCTCGCGCTCTTCC
>JBKDBK010000140.1:0-31351 GCA_046315175.1 Opitutia bacterium
GATCCGCCGCCTGAGCCTGGACCTCCTGGGACTTCCCCCAACTCCCGCGGAAGTGCAGGACTTCGTACAGGACACCCGTCCGAACGCGTACGAACTGCTGGCCGATCGGCTGTTGCAGTCTCCGCATTTCGGAGAGCGCTGGGGACGGCATTGGCTCGACAACGCCCGCTATGCCGACTCGAATGGCTTCACCCGGGACACAGCCCGGTCCATCTGGATGTACCGCGAGTGGGTCATCGAGGCGCTCAATCGCGATTTGCCGTTTGATCAATTCACCGTGGAGCAAATCGCGGGGGACATGCTGCCCAATGCGAACAGAGCCCAAAAGGTGGCCACGGGGTTTCACCGCAACACATTGGTGAACGAGGAGGGGGGAACCGACCCCGAACAGTTCCGGGTGGAGTCGATTGTCGACCGGGTCAACACCACGGGTCTGGTGTTTCTGGGTCTGACGTTGGGGTGTGCCCAGTGTCACGAGCACAAGTACGACCCCCTCACCCAGCGCGAATACTTCCGCCTGTTCGCCTACTTCAACACGCTCGGCGACAACGCCCTCGACGGCAACTACGGCAACAACTCATCCCCGACCGCCAACCTGCGCACCCCGCTCCGCGCCGGCGACCCGGAGGCCGCGCGCGGCCGCATCGCCGCCCTCCGCGCCATCCTCGCCACGCCCGACGACGCGCTTGTCGCCCGCTGGGAATCCGAGCAGCGCGCCCAGCTGGCCGTCCGCGGAAAGGGCTTGCAGCTTCACCCGGTCAACCTGCGCCGCATCTCGACCCCCAATGTCGGCTCGGGATTCACCGTGGAGGGCAACCGGCTCAAGGGCCTTGGCGCCGCCGCCTATGATGTTCTCGGGGAGACGCCGCGGACCGACCGGCCCATCACCGGCATCCGGCTGGTCTTCCCCGCCGTCGATTTCCGCCTGACCACCGTGGATGTCACCGCCGACCGCGTCCCCTCCGACCAGGTCAACATCCACCGGCTGATGCGCTTCTCCCGGGTCACCGCCAGCTCCTGGCAGCCCCGGCATCCCGCCTCGGAAATCCGCTCCTTCGACACCAACCGCGGCTGGTCGCCCGTGGTCCCTCCCGCGCCCCAGGCTCCGGCTGCCGGCGCCCCCGCCCCCGCCGCCGCCAAGCCCGAGGCCCACATCACCCTCACCTTCGCCGAGCCGATTTCCGCCGACACCCACCCCTGGCTCACCGCCTCGGTCTTCTTCGCCCACCGCCCCGCCCGCGAGGCCCGGCTCTATGCCCTCACGGGCGAGGACGACGGCACCGACCTGCCGGACGACATCCTCGCGATCCTGGGCAAGCAGGGCTCCGCGCGGACATCGGCTGAGCGCGCCCGGCTCTGGGAGCACGTCGCCGGCCACGCCGACGCGCTCCGCGCGGCCCGCGTCGACCTCGCCAACACCGAGCAGCGCCTCCGCGCCCTGACCGAGCCCCAGTCCACCATGGTCATGGCTGTCGCCGCCAAGCCGCGCGAGACCCGCATCCTCATCCGCGGCGACTACAGCCAGCCCGGCGAGAAGGTCGCCGCCGGCACGCCCGGCTTCCTCCCGCCCCTCCCCGAGGGCGCGCCCGCCGACCGGCTCGGCCTCGCGCGCTGGGTCGTCATGCCCGAGAACCCGCTCACCGCCCGTGTCGCCGTCAACCGCGCCTGGAAGATGCTCTTCGGAACCGGCCTCGTCTCCAGCTCGGCCGACTTCGGCCTGCAGGGCGCATTGCCCTCCCATCCCGAGCTCCTCGATTGGCTCGCCGTCGACTTCGTCGAGTCCGGCTGGGATCTCCGTCGACTCCTGCGCACCCTCGTCCTCTCCGAGACCTACCGCCAGTCCAGCCGCGCCACCCCCGAGCTGCTCGAGCGAGATCCCTCCAACCGGCTCCTCGCCCGGGGCTCCCGCTTCCGCCTCCCCGCCGAGTTCATCCGCGACCACGCCCTCAAGGTCTCCGGCCTCCTCGTGCCCGACCTCGGCGGCCCGAGCGTCAATCCCTACAGCCCCTTCGACCTCTGGCGCGAGGTCAGCCACTACGGCTCCTCCCTGGCGACCGCCCAGACCTTCGTCCAGGACCACGGCGACAAGCTCTACCGGCGGAGCCTCTACACCTATTGGAAGCGGACCTCGCCCCCGCCCAACCTCGCCGCCTTCGACGCGCCCAACCGCGAGGTCTGCGCCGTCGACCGTCCCCAGACCATCACGCCCCTCCAGGCGCTCGTGACCCTCAACGACACCCAGTTCGCCGAGGCCGCCCGCGCCCTCGGCGCCCGCGCCGCCGCCCGCGCGGGCGACGACGCCTCCCGCCTGCGCTGGGCCGCCCTCGAGACCCTCGGCCGCCCGCCCTCCGCGCGCGAGTCCGGCGTCCTCCTTGGCGCGCTCGCCCGCGAGCGCGCCCGCTACGCCGCCGACCCCGCTCGCGCCGCCGCCGCCCTCAGGGTCGGCGAGTCGCCCATCCGCGCCGACGTCCCCGCCGCCGAGCAGGCGGCCTGGATGCAGGTCGCCTCCCTCATGCTCAACCTCAGCGAGACCCTCACCCGCAACTGACATGGATCCGCGCCTCGAACGCCTCGAGCACCTCACCCGCCGCACGTTCATCGGACAGGCCGCGCGCGGCATCGGCGGCATCGCCCTCGGCTCCATGCTCCTCCCCGAGCTCCTCGCCAAGGAGGGCGCCCCCGCCTCCCGCGTCGGCGGGCTGCCCGGCATCCCCCACTTCGCCCCCAAGGCCAAGCGCGTCGTCTGCCTCTTCCAGTCCGGCGGCCTCTCCCACGTCGACCTTTTCGACGACAAGCCCGAGCTGCGCCGCCTCGCCGGGCAGGACATCCCCCCGAGCGTCAAGGGCAGCCAGCGAATCACCGGCATGACCAGCGGCCAGTCGCGCTTCCCGCTCCAGCCCGCCATCGCCGGCGGCAAGCTCTGCGGACGCCAGGGGGCCTGGATCAGCGACCTCCTTCCCCACATCCAGACCATCGCGGACGACATCTGCGTCATCCGCTCCCTCCACACCGAGGCCATCAACCACGACCCGGCCATCACCTACATGAACACGGGCAACCAGCTGCCCGGCTATGCCAGCATGGGCGCCTGGGCCAGCTACGGCCTCGGCACCGAGAACGCCAACCTGCCCGCCTTCATCGTCATGGTCTCGCAGGGCACCGGCAAGAACCCCGACCAGCCCATCTTCTCCCGGCTCTGGGGCAGCGGCTTCCTCCCCTCCAGTCACCAGGGCGTCGGGCTCCGCCCCGGGGTCAACCCCGTCCTCTACCTCAACAACCCCCCGACGGTCGACGCCGCCCAGCGCCGCGCCCTCCTCGACGACCTCGCCCTGCTCAACGACCAGCGCGCGCGCGAGCTCGGCGACCCCGATACCGTCGCCCGCATCAAGGCCTACGAGATGGCCTTCCGCATGCAGACCTCCGTCCCTGAGCTGACCAACATCTCCGGCGAGTCTCCCGCCACCCTCGCCGCCTACGGCCCCGAGGTCACCAAGCCCGGCTCCTACGCCGCCAACTGCCTTCTCGCCCGCCGCCTCCTCGAGCGCGACGTCCGCTTCGTCCAGCTCTTCCACCGCGGCTGGGATCAGCACATCTCCCTCGGGCGCCAGCTTCCCAACCAGTGCCTCGACATCGACCAGCCCACCGCCGCCTTCGTCAAGGACCTCAAGGCGCGCGGCCTGCTCGAGGACACCCTCGTCGTCTTCGCCACCGAGTTCGGCCGCACCGCCTTCACCCAGGGCGGCTTCGGCACCCCCGGCGCCGGCCGCGACCACCACGGCCGCTGCTTCTCCATCTGGCTCGCCGGCGGCGGGATCAAGGCCGGCCACCTTCACGGCGCCACCGACGACTTCGGCTACAACATCGCCCAGGACCCCGTCCACCTGCGCGACTTCCACGCCACCCTCCTGCACTGCCTCGGCATCGACCACGAGCGCCTGACCTACCGCTTCCGCGGCCTCAACGCCCGCCTGACCGGGGTCGAGCCCGCCAAGGTCGTCCGGAGCGTCCTCGCCTGACCCCGGCCCAACTTGCCGATGGACGGGAACCCCCGTCCTCCCCAATTGTCCGTCCCTCATGCGACCCCTCGCCCCCCTCGTCGCCCTGCTCCTCGGGCTCGTCACCCTCACCGCCGGCTCCGGTCCCGGCTGGGTAAGCTACGGCAGCGGCTCCGGCCCCCACGTCGTGCTGCTCGGCGGCGACGAGGAATACCGATCCGAGGAGGCCCTGCCCATGCTCGCCCGCATCCTCGCCGAGCGCCACGGCTTCCGCTGCACCGTCCTGCTCTCCCACAACGAGGACGGCACCATCAACCCCGACAAGGGCGACAGCCTCGCCAATCCCTCCGCGCTCGACACCGCCGACGCCCTCGTCATCTCCCTCCGCTTCCGCCGCTGGAACGCCGAGGCCCTCGCGAAGTTCGACGCCGCCCTGCAGCGCGGCGTCCCCATCGTCGCCCTCCGCACCTCCACCCACGCCTTCGCCGGCATCCCCAAGGAAAGCCCCCAGGCCTGGTACAACTGGAACAACGCCGGCGGGTTCGGCGGCAAGGTCCTCGGCGAGACCTGGGTCACCCACTGGGGCCACCACGGCGTCGAGGGCACCCTCACCAAGACCGAGGAAGCCAACGCCGCCCACCCCGTCCTGCGCGGCGTCGCGCCCGCCTTCGGCGACAGCGATGTCTACGAGGCCTATCCCCCGGCCGACGCCAAGATCCTCCTCCGCGGGCTCGTCCTCAAGGGCATGGACCCCAAGGGCCCCCTCTCCGACAAGGTCAAGAAGCGCGCCCGCGGCGACAAGGGCAGCCAGCCCATCAACGACCCCGCCATGCCCGTCGCCTGGGTCCGCGAGGTGCCCAACGCCTCCGGCAAGACCAACCGCATCCTCTGCACCACCATGGGCGCCGCCACCGACCTGGCCGATCCCAACCTCCGGCGCCTCGTCGTCAACGGTGTCTTCTGGGGCCTGGGCAAGGATGTGCCCGCCGCCGCCAACGTCGACGTCGTCGTCCCCTTCAAGCCCACCAAGTTCGCCTTCAAGGGCTTCCGCAAGGGCCTCACCGCCGAGCAGTTCGGCGAGGCCTCCCGCTGATTCAAGCACCTCGTCCATGCGTCTGCCCCTGATCCTTGGCGCCTTCCTCGGCTGCCTCCACCTCGCCGCCGCCGACGGCCCCCCGCTCGAGCTGCGCAAGGGCGACCACGTCGCCGTCGTCGGCTCCGGCGTCGCCGACCGCCAGCAGCACCACGGCTGGCTCGAGTCCCTCATCCACGCCGCCCATCCCAACCACGCCCTCGTTGTCCGCAACCTCGGCTTCGCCGGCGACGAGGTCAACGTCCGCCCCCGGTCCGACGGCACCCCGCCGCTCTCCTTCTTCCTCAACATGACCCCCGGCACCCTCAAGGCCCGCTGGGGCTCGGCCGAGGGCACCTACCACGTCGGCGCCCACTTCCACGCCAGCGTCCTCCTCGCCCACTGGGGCTTCAACGAGTCCTTCAAGGGCCGGGCCGGGCTCGACGCCTTCCGCGCCGAGCTCGACAAGTGGGTCAAGGAGCAGCTCGCCTCCGACTTCGGCCAGGGCAAGCCCCGCCTCGTCCTCGTCTCGCCCCTCGCCGCCGAGGAGCGCGCCAGCCCCGATCACGCCCTCGCCCGCGCCCGCAACGTCGACCTCGGCCTCTACGCCGCCGCCGTGGCCGACGTCGCCAAGGCCAACGGCCTCCGCTTCGTCGACCTCTTCGGCCTCTCCCAAGCCGCCTTCGTCAAGGCCGCCCAGCCCCTCACCCACAACGGCATCCACCTGACCGACGCCGGCGACAAGGCCCTCGCCCCCGTCGTCTACGCCGCCATCTTCGGCCGCCCCGCGCCCGGGTCGTCCCGCGTCGCCGCCATCCGCGCCGCCGTGCTCGACAAGAACGCCGCCTGGCTCGCCCGCTACCGCGTCGTCGACCAGTTCAACACCTTCGGCCAGCGCTCGCGCATCCCCTATCCCGACCACCGCGACAAGACCAAGACCCTCACCAACGCCCACATCCTTAACCAGGAGCTCGCCCAGCGCGATGTCCAGACCGCCAATCGCGACGCCGCCGTCTGGGCCGCCGCCCAGGGCAAGCGCTTTGCCGTCCAGGACGACAACCTGCCCAAGGTCGACCTCACCCATCCCAACCTCCCTCCCAAGCCCTACATCTCCGGCGAGGAAACCCTCAAGCACCTCCGCGTCGCCGAGGGCTGCAAGGTCGAGCTCGTCGCGGACGAGGTCTCCCTGCCCGACCTCGCCAACCCCGTCCAGATGGCCTTCGACCCCAAGGGCCGTCTCTGGGTCGCCGTCTGGCCCACCTACCCCAGCCGCCGCCCCACCGACACCTTCGCCGACAAGATCCTCGTCCTCGACCTCGATCCCGCCACCGGCAAGGTCGCCAAGTCCACCGTCTTCATGGACGGTCTCAACTGCCCCACCGGCTTCCAGTTCCACAAGGACGGCATCCTCGTCGTCCAGGCCCCCGACCTGATCTTCGCCCGCGACACCAACGGCGACGGCAAGGCCGACACCTTCGAGCGCGTCCTCCACAACCTCGACGCCGCCGACTCCCACCACCAGACCAACTCCATCTCCCGCGAGCCCGGAGGCGCCCACTACCTCAGCGACGGCGTCTTCCACCGCACCAGCGTCGAGACCCTCTGGGGACCCGTCCGCAACGTCGACGGCGCCATCTACCGATTCGAGCCCATGTCCGGGCGCTTCTACCGCCACGTTCCCCTCGGCTTCGCCAACCCGCACGGCAAGGTCTTCGACCGCTGGGGCAACGACCTCGTGACCGACGGCACCGGCAACCACACCTACTTCGCCCCCGCCGTCTCCGGCTTCCGCGAGGAGGGCAAGCATCCCGGCTTCCCCGAGTTCTGGAAGCGCCCCTCCCGCCCTTGCCCCGCCACTCTCATCCTCAGCAGCCGCCACTTCCCCGACGACTGGCAGGGCATCTTCCTCAACCTCAACGTCATCGGCTACCAGGGCATCTTCCGCGCCCGCATCAGCGAGGACGGCGCCGGCCTCAAGGGCGAGACCATCGAGCCCGGCCTGCTCTGGGCCGACATCGCCAACGCGCCCAACTTCCGCCCCGTCGCCGCCGCCACCGCGCCCGACGGCTCAATCTATGTGATCGACTGGGCCCAGCAGCTCATCGGCCACCTCCAGCACCACATCCGCGACCCCAACCGCGACAAGACCCACGGCCGCATCTACCGCGTCACCTACCCCTCGCGTCCCCTCCTCAAGCCCAAGCCCATCGCCGGCCAGCCCATCCCCGCCGTGCTCGACCTCCTCAAGGAGCACGAGGACGGCGTCCGCGAGCGCGCCCGCATCGAGCTCGAGGGCCGTCCCCGCCAGCAGGTCCTGCTCGCCCTCAGCCGCTGGGTCTCCGGCCTCGACGCGAAGCACCCCGACTTCGAGCACCACCGCCTCGAGGCCCTCTGGGTCCACCAGACCTTCCACGACGTCAACCTCGACCTGCTCCGTGCCGTGCTCGCCTCGCCCGAGCCCCGCGCCCGCGCCCAGGCCGTCCGCGTCCTCGGTTACTGGCGCGACCAGGTGCCCGTCGCCCTCGACCTGCTCGCCGCCGCCGCCGCCGACCCCCATCCCCGCGTCAAGCTCGAGGTCGCCCGCGTCTGCAGCTTCTTCCGCGACGACGCCGCCGCCAAGGCCGCCGAGATCGTCCGCACCCTCTCCGGCGAGAAGGAGCGCCACATCGCCTACGTCGTCGCCCAGACCGTCGGCCAGCTCAAGCGCTTCCCCGCCGCCGCCGAGGTCCTCAAGGGCGCCCAGCTCGCGCCCAAGCCCGCCGAGCCGCCCGCGCCCAAGCCCGCCAATCCCGGCCTCTCCCAGGAGGAGCTCGCCCTCTTCAACCTCGGCCGCGAGGTCTACAGCCGCGAGGCCCACTGCGGCACCTGCCACCAGCCCGACGGCAAGGGGCTCGACCCCGCGTTCCCGGCCCTCACCGACACCCGCTGGGTCGGCGGCAGCGACGAGCGCCTCATCAAGCTCGTCCTCAAGGGCCTCTACGGCCCCATCGAGGTTCACGGCAAGCAGTACGGTCCCGCCCGCGGCACCCCGCCCATGACCGGCTTCGAGAGCCTCCTCAACGACCGCGAGGTCGCCGCCGTCCTCACCTATGTCCGGCAGTCCTTCGGCAACAACCTCCCTCCCATCAAGCCGGAGCAGGTCGCCAAGGTCCGCGCCGCCGAGAAGGGCCGCAACGGCTTCTGGGACCCCGCCGAGCTCCTTCGCCAGCACCCCCTGGAGTCGAAGTAAGACCGGCCTGAGCCAGCGCCCGGCGGATTGACGCCGCCGGGCTTTTTTGCCTAATGGTGTTCGCGCCCGCCCCGGCGCCCCCACCCCCATGGTCCGCGAGATTCTCATCCTCGGCGGCGGCTCCGCAGGCCTGATGACCGCGCTTGCCCTCCTGCGCCGCGCGCCCGGCGCCCGCGTCCGCCTCCTCCGCAGCCCGGCCCTCGGCATCATCGGCGTCGGCGAGGGGAGCACCGCCGACCTCCCCGTCTTCTTCCACAGCTTCCTCGGCATCCCGCCCGCCGAGTTCTTCCGCGCCGTCAACCCCAGCCTCAAACTCGGCATCCGCTTCAACTGGGGCAAGGGAGAGCCCTACTTCTACACCTTCGCCGAGGCCATGCGCCAGGTCGTCGGTCCCCGCGAGGTGCCCTGCGGATTCGCCAGCGGCCAGGACCTCGGCGGCAACCACCCCGCCACCGCCCTGATGGAGCAGGGCAAGGTCTTCCTTCGCCACCCCGACGGGCCCTGGCCCGACGTGCGCGCCCACTTCGGCTACCATGTCGAGAACCGCGAGCTCGTCGCCTGGCTCGAGTCGACCGCCCTCGCCTGGGGCTGCGAAATCCTCGACGGGGACCTTGCCGAGGCGCCCGTGGCCGAGGGGCGCGTGGCCTGCCTTCGCCTGAGGGACGGGCGGGAGCTCCGCGCCGACCTCTATGTCGACGCCTCCGGCTTCGCCGCCGAGCTCATCGGCCGCGCCCTCGGCGAGCCCTTCGTGGAGTTCTCCGACTCCCTCCTTTGCGACCGCGCCGTGGTCGGCGGCTGGGACCGCGCCGACGAGGTCCTCCAGGCCTACACCGCCGCCGACGTCATGTCCTGCGGCTGGTGCTGGCAGATCGAGCACCCCGGGCGCATCAACCGCGGCTACGTCTACTCCAGCCGCTTCCAGTCCGACGCCGAGGCCGAGGCCGAGTTCCGCGCCGCCAATCCCAAGGTCGGCCCGACCCGCATCGTCCCCTTCCGCACCGGCCGGCGCGCGCGCCAGTGGGTCGGCAATGTCTTCGCGGTCGGCAACGCCGCCGGCTTCGTCGAGCCCCTCGAGGCCACCGCCCTGATGTGCATCAGCCACGCCGCGCGCTTCCTCGCCCTGTCGCTGCGCGACAGCGACGGCGCCCCGCCGCCCAGCCTGGTCGGCGCCACCAACCGCCTCCTCGCCCGGCAGTGGGACGAGATCCGCGACTTCCTCGCCGCCCACTACCGCTTCCAGTCCCGCCTCGACACCCCCTTCTGGCGCCACTGCCGCGAGCACGTCGCCCTGCGCGGCGCCGAGCCCATCGCCGCCTACTACCGCGAGAACGGCCCCACCTTCCTCGCCGAGATCGACCTCATCCCGCCGGCCAAGGCCTTCAACCTCCTCGAGGGCTACTGGACCCACTTCCTCGGCATGGGCGTCCCGCACGCCCGCGCCGACCGAGCCAACCCGGAGGAGGTCGCCGCGTGGCGGGCCTATGTCGCCGCCAACCGGCGCGACGCCGCCGCGCGCGGCTGGTCCCTCCGCGACACCCTCGCCATCCTCCACGACCCGCGCTGGAGCTGGACACCCGGCTTCTTCGGCCCCGACTGAGCCCGTTCGCGGTTGCCTCCCGCCGCCGCCGGCGCTTGCCTCGCCAACCGATGGCGACCTTCCTTTGCATGAAGTGGGGCACAAAGTACGGCCCCGAGTATGTCAACCGGCTCCGCTCCATGGTCCGGCGCCACATGTCCGGCCCCTTCCGCTTCGTCTGCCTGACCGATAACCGCGAGGGTCTCGACCCCGGCATCGAGGCCTTCCCCATCCCCAGCCTCCGCCTGCCCCCGGGCAGCCCCGAGCGCGGCTGGACCAAGCTCGTCTCCTTCTCCCCCGAGCTCACCGCCCCCGGCGGCCCCGCGCTGGTCGGCCCCGTGCTCTTCCTCGACATCGACATCGTCATCGTCGGGCCGCTCGACGACTTTTTCCGCGAGCCCGGCGAGTTCCTCATCATGCGCGAGCGCAAGCGCCTCCGCATCCAGGGCAACTCCTCCGTCTACCGCTGGACCGCCGGCGCCCACGCCGACGTCCTCGACCACTTCCGCGCCAACCTCGACGCCGTCCGCCGCCGCCACCGCAACGAGCAGGAGTTCCTCGTCGACCACCTCTCGCGCCAAGGCAAGGTGCGCTACTGGCCCGAGACCTGGTGCCGCAGCTTCAAGCGCCACTGCGTCCGCCCCTTCCCCCTCTCCCTCTTCCAGGCGCCCGTCGTCCCGCCCGACGCCCGCGTCGTCGTCTTCCACGGCCTGCCCAACCCGCCCGACGCCCTCGTCGGCCGCAGCGGCAAGTGGTACCGCCGCGTGCTGCCCACGCCCTGGATCGCCGAGCACTGGCGCTGACCCGCCCCGGCCTCAGGCCGAGGCCTCGCCGCCGCCCGCCGCCTCGTCCGATTCCGCGCCCGACTGCTCGGCCGAGCTCTCCTCGGCCTCCGCCGCCTTGGCCTCGGCCGCGTTGCGGATGACCGGCTGCGCGTGCAGCGCGCCGTTCGGCAGCTTGGCCACGTAGCCCTGGCCGACCAGGAAGACGAGCCCCTCGGCGAACGCCTTCCGCGCCGCGTCGTCCGCGCCCTCGGGCAGCGCCTTCGCCGCCAGCTGGCCGGCGTTCATGCCGGGCCGGGCGTCGAGCTCGGCCAGGATGCGCGCCATCGTGTCGGAGAACGCCGTCCGCTCGTCCCGGCACCGACGGCGCACGCCGCAGACATAGGTGATGCCCTTCGAGCCGCGGCGATAGAGATGGAAGCCCTCCTTGCGCAGGCGGCCGCGGATGCCGTTCGCCGTGGCCAAGGGGAAGTGGCGCTGCTCCTCCAGGATCCAAAGGGCGGATTCGCGCAGCGGGCCGACCGGCAGCTCGGGCAGCAGGCGTCCCGGGAAGCGCACCCAGGGCAGCTCGCGGACCGCGGCCTCGCGCCGATGGGCGAGCAGGAACGCCTTGGCCGCGTCGAGCGACTCCAGCTGCTCGGGCTCGCCCTCCTTTCGGTCCTTGGGCGCGTAGCGCAGCTGCTTGGAGAGCGAGGCCACCCAGGCCGCGACCACCTCGGGCTCGCGGACCATCTCGACCGACGACTTGAAGCGGTCGAAGGGCATCCCCGCGAAGTGGCGGGCGTGGTGCTCGCGCAGCCTGCGCGTCCAGTCGTGGTGGTTCGGCGCGCCCAGCACCTCGCCCGTGCGGGGGCAGCGCCCGACCATCTGGAAGACGCCCTTGGGCGCCTCGACCTCCACCTCGACCGTGTCGAAGAAGGTCGCCAGGTGTCGGGAGGCGACGTGCGAGACCGCCTCGGCCTCGCTCAGGAAGGGCAGGGCGTCGGGCACCGATTGCCAGAGCCTGGCGTCCGCCGCGACCGGCTTCGCCACGACCGAGAGCCGGTCCTCCTTGTCGAGGATCAGCTTGGCCACGTCGAACAGCTCGTACGTCACCTGGCTGTCGCGCATCGCCTTGCCCAGGGCCTCGAACTTCGCGTCGTCCGGATAGAACTCGCAGGTCACCACGGGCCGAGGCGGCTCAGGCCGCTCGAAGCCACGCCCGCGCCCGCGCTCGCCCTCGTCCCGCCGGCCGTCCCGGCGCGGGCGTTCGTCGCCGCCGCGGCGAGGCCCGCGGGGAGGGCCTCCGGGTCCGTCCCTACGGGGCCCGCGCTCGCGGTCCTCGCGGGGGCCGCGTCCGCCTCCGGCGCGCACCGTCTCGGCCGGCCCGTTCGCCCAGGCCGGACCGAAGCCGAGGGACGACAGGTCCAGCGGCGGGTTCTCGGGCTCCGGATCGTTGGGCATCGCCCCACTCTCGCCTCCCCCGCGGGCTTTTGGCAAGAGCGGGCGCGGCCCTTTTTTTCTTGCCGCAAGGGGTCGCATCGCCCACTTGTTTCCTTCTTCCCACGCTCAGGTGGTGGAATGGCAGACACGCATGCTTGAGGTGCATGTGCCGAAAGGCGTCAGGGTTCAAGTCCCTGCCTGAGCACCCCCTTCGACCGACCCGGCCCTGCCGGGTCGGGCTTTTTCGCGGCCGCGCGTTCGGTGTTTCCTTTTCCGCCCGCCTCGTGCATCCCTCGGCCATGTCCAACGGCCGGCTCAACGTCCTCATCCTGGGCTCGGGCGGGAGGGAGCACGCCCTCCTCAAGGCCTGCCTGCGCTCGCCCCGCGTCGCCCGAGTCCAGGTCGCTCCCGGCAACGGCGGCATGGCCCTCGAGGCCGAGTGCCTGCCGTGCGACATCGCCAAGCCCGCCGACGTCCTCGCCCTCGCCCGCCGCGTCGCCGCCGAACTCGTCCTCGTCGGCCCCGAGGTCCCCCTCGCCGCCGGCGTCGTCGACGTCCTCGAGGACGCCGGCATCCTCGCCTACGGCCCCCGCCTCGCCGGCGCCCGCCTCGAGGCCAGCAAGTCCTTCACCAAGGACTTCCTCGTCCGCCACCGCATCCCCACCGCCGCCGCCGCCACCTTCGCCGCCGTCGCCCCCGCCCTCGCCCATGTCCGGGCCGGCCGCTTCCCCGTCGTCCTCAAGGCCTCGGGCCTTGCCGCCGGCAAGGGCGTCGTCATCGCCCGCGACCTCGCCGAGGCCGAGGCCGCCCTCCGCGAGATGCTCGAGGCCCGCGTCTTCGGCGCCAGCGGCGACGAGGTCCTCGTCGAGGAGTTCATGGAGGGCGAGGAGGCCTCGATCATGCTCGTCGTCTGCCGCGACCAGCACCTGATGCTCCCCGCCAGCCAGGACCACAAGCGCGTCGGCGAGGGCGACACCGGGCCCAACACCGGCGGCATGGGCGCCTACGCCCCCGCCGGCGTCGTCACCCCCGCCGTCGAGGCCCGCGTCCGCGCCGAGATCATCGAGCCCACCCTCCGCGGCCTCGTCGCCGACGGCATCGACTACCGCGGCACCCTCTACATCGGCATCATGGTCACCGCCGAGGGCCCCAAGGTCGTCGAGTTCAACGTCCGCTTCGGCGATCCCGAGTGCCAGGTCCTCCTCCCGCTCCTCGACGGCGACCCGGTCGAGATCTTCGAGTCCGTCGCCCGCGGGACCTTCCGCTCCACCCAGGTCGGCGTTCGGCCCGGCGCCGCCCTCGTCGTCGTCCTCGCCGCCCACGGCTACCCGGCGGCACCCCGCCTCGGCGACGCCGTCCACCTCCCCGCCGACCTCCCCGAGGGGGTCGACATCCTCCACGGCGGCACCCGCCGCCAGCCCGACGGCACCCTCGTCACCTCCGGCGGCCGCGTCCTCGGCGTCGTCGCCCGCGGGGCCGACCTCGCCGAGGCCGCCCGCCGGGCCTACGCCGTCAGCCCCCGCATCCGCATCGACGGCGCCCACTTCCGCAGGGATATCGGGGCGCGCCAGCTCCGCCGCGACGGCGCCGCCTGAGCGCTTGAACCCGGGCGCGACTCCCCGCACCCTCGCCCCATGCCGAACGAGCGCGACACCGTCCTCCTCGTCTGCTCCGGCAACACCTGCCGCAGCCCCATGGCCGAGGCCCTCCTTCGCGCCGCCCTCGCCCGCGAGCAGGGCGCGCTCGCCCGCCTCAAGGTCGCCTCGCGCGGCCTCGCCGCCTACCCCGGCGACCCTCCCTCCGCCAACGCCGTTCGGGCCCTCCGACCCCTCGGCCTCTCCCTCGACCGCCACTGCAGCCTGCCCCTCTCCCAGGCCGATCTCGACCGCGCCGCCGCCGTCCTCGTCATGGGCGATTCCCACCTCCAGGCCCTCCGCTCGCGCTTCTCCCCGCTGCCCGCCCACGTGGCCCGCTTCCGCGACTTCCTTCCCGAGGCCTCCGGACGCGACATCCCGGATCCCTTCGGCGGCGACCTCTCGGCCTACGAGGATTGCCGCGATTCCATGGTTGAAGCCTTGCCCTCCGTCCTCGCAATGCTTCGGTCCCGCCTCGCATGAGCGCCCCCCTCGTCCTCAGCCTCGGCTCCGACCACGCCGGATTCGCCCTCAAGCGGGCGCTCCTCGCGCACCTCGCCGCCCGGGGCGTCGCCACCCTCGACCGGGGAACCCACGCCGAGGAATCCTGCGACTACCCGGTCTACGCCCGCGCCGTCGCCGCCGACGTCACCTCCGGCGCCGCCGCCCTCGGCATCCTCGTCTGCTCCACCGGCGTCGGCATCTCCATCGCCGCCAACAAGGTCCCCGGCATCCGCGCCGCCCTCGTCCACCACCCCGAGACCGCCGCCCTCTCGCGCCGCCACAACGACGCCAACATCCTCTGCCTCGCCGGACGATCCACCTCCCCCGCGCTCGCCGCCGCCTGCCTCGACGCCTTCCTCGCCGCCGAGTTCGAGGGCGGGCGCCACGCCCGCCGCGTCGGCCTCATCGAGCCCCGCTGATCCCCTTCACCATGACCGCCATCCGCCGCATTCCCCTCGCCCAGCTCGATCCCGAGATCGCCGCCGCCATCGCCGCGGAGCTCCGCCGCCAGCAGTCCCACATCGAGCTCATCGCCTCGGAGAACTTCACCCTGCCCGCCGTGATGGAGGCCCAGGGCAGCGTCCTCACCAACAAGTACGCCGAGGGTTATCCCGGCAAGCGCTGGTACGGCGGCTGCGAGCACGTCGACGTCGTCGAGCAGCTCGCCATCGACCGCGCCAAGGCCCTCTTCGGCGCCGACCACGCCAACGTCCAGCCCCACTCCGGCAGCCAGGCCAACGCCGCCGTCTACTTCGCCTTCCTCAAGCCGGGCGACAAGATCCTGACCATGAACCTGTCGCACGGCGGGCACCTCACCCACGGCAACAGCGCCAACTTCTCCGGCAAGCTCTACTCCGTCGTCCACTACGGCGTCGGCGCCGACGGCCGCATCAACTACGACGAGGTCGCCGAGATGGCCCGGAAGGAGAAGCCCCGCATGATCACCGTCGGCGCCTCCGCCTACGCCCGGACCATCGACTTCGCCCGCTTCGGCGCCATCGCCAAGGAGAACGGCGCCCTCCTCCTCGCCGACATCGCCCACATCGCAGGCCTCGTCGCCGGCGGCGTCCACCCCTCGCCCGTCCCGCACGCCGACTTCGTCACCACCACCACCCACAAGACCCTCCGCGGCCCCCGCGGCGGCCTCATCCTCTGCAAGGCCGAGCACGCCAAGGCCATCGACTCCAGCGTCTTCCCCGGCGCCCAAGGCGGCCCCCTCGAGCACGTCATCGCCGCCAAGGCCGTCTGCTTCGGCGAGTGCATGAAGCCCGAGTTCAAGGAGTACGCCCGCCAGGTCGTCGCCAACTCCCAAGCCCTCGCCGCCGGACTCGTCCGCCGCGGCTTCCGCCTCATCAGCGGCGGTACCGACAACCACCTCGCCCTCATCGACCTCCGGCCCAGCCACCCTGAGGTCACCGGCAAGGAGGCCCAAAACGCCCTCGACGCCGCCCACATCACCACCAACAAGAACACCGTCCCCGACGAGACCCGCAGCCCCTTCCAGGCCAGCGGGATACGCGTTGGCACCGCCGCCGTCACCTCCCGCGGCATGGGGGTCGCGGAGATGGATGTCATCGCCGAGGCCATCGCCGTGGTCCTTTCCGGCCCCCAGGACCCCGCCAAAATCGCCGCCGGACGCCAGCTGGCCGAGGGTCTTTGCCAGCGATTCCCTCTCCCCTATTGAGTTGTCGCACCGTGTCGCCGCGGGGGTGCCTTCATTTTGTTCTTTCCAACCTCCATCTGGTGCTCAACATTTCTTTTCCCCCTAACCCCAAAATGAACTCCCCCATCCGCAAGCGCTCCGGCTTCACGCTGATCGAGCTGCTCACCGTCATCGCCATCATCGGCATTCTGGCAGCCGTCCTCTTCCCCGGCGTCCAGGGTGTGATGAAGGCCGCCAAGAAGTCCTCCGCCCAGTCCAAGCTGGTCAACATCGGCAAGGCCTATGTGAACTACAACAACTCGGGTAGCGGCGGTAAGTTCATCCGCGCCGGCGCCTGGTCCGTGACCGCCAACACCCAGGCCAACACCATCGAGCAGTTCGCCGCTGTCCTCGCCTTCAACGTCGACCTCAACGAGGCCGAGCTCTGGTACGTCGAGGCCGATCCTTCCAACGAATCCTCCATCTTCCCCAAGCAGGTCCTCGAAGGCGCCGGCGACTCCCGCACCATCGCCTCCAAGATGTCCTCCCCCAGCGCCGACAACGGCTTCATCTCCTGGTCCTCCTACTCCCCCACCACCCGCAACATCGGCACCAACACCCCCCTCCTCTGGACCCGCGGTCTCAGCACCGACGGCAAGTGGGACTCCACCACCGGCGTCTGGGGTTCCGAGGGCGGCCACATCGTCTTCGGCGACGCTCACGTCGTCTGGGCCGCCAACACGAGCGACGAGGAGTTCAAGTTCGTCGATCGCGTCTCGCCCGGACAGACCACGGCTAACTGGAAGCGAGCCATCACCTCGACGCTCTTCGCGGGCACCGAGCTGAAGTCCAAGTAATTCCAAGCCCAGACAATTCGCGGGCCCCGGTTTCCGGGGCCCGTTTGTTTTAGGGTTTTCTCCCCGCCGCGCCCGCCGTCATCCTTCCCCATGGCCCGACTCGCCGACTGGTTCCACGCCATCCGCCCCCGCACCTTGGTCGCTACGGCTGTCCCTGTCGCCGTCGCCGCCTCCGCCTACTCGCTCCACGCCCCCCGGCATCCCGGCGTTGGGTCGGTGCTCTTCCACTGCCTTGGCTTCGCCCTCCTCGCCCAGGTCGCCAGCAACTTGGCCAACGACTACGGCGACGGCCTGCGCGGGGCCGACCGTCCCGGTCGCATCGGCCCCCCTCGCGCCGTCGCCGAGGGGCGGATCTCCCCGCGCGCCATGGGTTGGGCGACCGTCGCGGCCCTCCTGCTTGCCTTCGTGATCGGCTACCCCCTCGCCGTCGGCGAGCCCTGGCTGCTTCTCGCCGGCATCCTCGCGCTCCTGCTCGCCGTCGGTTACACCCTCGGCCCCCTTCCGCTCGCCTACGTCGGGCTGGGCGACCTGTTCGTCGTCGCCTGCTTCGGGGTGCAGGCCGTCGCCCTCACCGGCTACGTGCTCTGGGATGTCTCCGGCCTCTACCCTCCCTACGCGCCCGTGCCCTGGCCTCCGCTTCTCGCCGACCTGCTGGTGGCGGGCCTGGGCGTGGGCCTGCTGGCCGACAACATCCTGCTCGCCAACAATGCGCGCGACCTCGAGGCCGACGCCGCCGCCGGCAAGCGCACCACCGTCGTCCGCTTCGGCCGGACCTTCGCCCGCGCCCTCCACGGCCTCAACCTCCTCGCCGGCCTCGGCTCCCTGGCCTGGGTCTTCGGCTGGCCCCCGCTTCTGGCGGCCCCGCTCGCCCTCCGCGACCATCTCGGGTTCCGCCGCGCCCGCGAGGGCCGCGACTTCGTCCCCTTCCTGGCCCGCTCCGCCCTCCTCCTCCTCCTCGCCGGCCTGCTGTGCATAACGGGCGCTTGCCTCGGCTGGGGCGCCGCCGTTCGCTGATCGCGTGACCCAGGGCCAGCCCGAGAAGCTCCCCGATCGCCTCGAGGCGGTCGTCGCCGGCGCCGAGCGACCGTCGTGGGACGACTATTTCATGGCCACGGCCCTCCTCCTCAGCTCGCGCTCGAGCTGCGAGCGCCTGCACGTCGGCTGCCTGATGGTCTCCTCCGGCCCCCATCCCAACCGCATCGTCGCCGCCGGCTACAACGGCTTCCTGCCCGGCGCCCCCCACGACTCCAAGATCCGCGACGGCCACGAGCAGGCCACCGTCCACGCCGAGCAGAACGCCGTGGCCGACGCCGCCAAGCGCGGCATCACCCTCCAGGGCGCCGTCTGCTACGTCACGCACTTCCCCTGCGTCAACTGCGCCAAGATCCTCGCCTCCGCCGGCATCGCCGAGATCCGCTACCGGCACGACTACCGCAACGACCCGCTGGTGGCCGAGCTCCTCGCCCAGTCCGGCATCGCCGTGCGCAAGCTCGCCTGAGCCGTGCCCGCCTCCCTGGCCGGAAAGGTCCTGCTCGCCCACCCGTCGCTGGACGACGTCCATTTCCGGCGCACCGCCGTCCTTCTCCACCATCACACGGCCAAGCACGGCGCCCTCGGCGTCGTCCTCAACCGCCCCCTCGCCCGCACGCTGGCCGACCTCGACGGCCGCTTCGCCGGCGGCCCCGTCGCCGAGGCCCTCGCCCACGAGGGCGGTCCCGTCCATCCCGACCGCCTCGCCCTCGCCTCCTGGCGCCTCGTCCCCGGCGGCCTCGGCGATCTCCGCTTCGGCCTCGCCGAGGAGGAGGCGTCGCGACTCGCCGCCGATCCCGCCGTGCGCCTCCGCGCCTACGTCGGCCACGCCGCATGGTCGCCCGGCCAGCTCGACAACGAGCTGCGCCTCAACGCCTGGGTCGTCGCCCCCCTCGGCCCCGACGCCGAGACCCTCGCGGGCGAGGCCCTCTGGCGCCGGTGGATCGGCCAGCTCCGCCCCGACCTCCGCCTCGCCGCCGACGCCCCCGGCGACCTCGGCCTCAATTGACCGACAGCAGGATCCCCATCGTCCGGCGCAGGGTCTCGCCCGGCTCCGTCGTCCCGGGCGCCAGCATCTGTCGCTGCTCGAGCAGCCGGCGCAGGTCCGTCCGCGCGCTCAGGCGCTCGATCCTCCAACCCGAGGCCGGCAGGCCCGGCGAGCCCTGCAGGATCGGCGTCCACCGCTTGGGCAGGCCGTGCCACGTGAACTCGATGCGCCACCCGACCGATCCCTGCGCCGTCCCCGTCACGAGCTGCGGGTGCCGTCGCGCGAAGTCCGGCGGCTGGCGCGTGCGCGCCACCACCACCAGGGCCGTCGGCAGGTTGTTCACCACCGTGTGCACGTCCACCCGCGGGCGCAGCAGCACGCTCTCCAGCGGCTCGAAGCCGGCCAGGTTCATCCCGTTGTGGTTGCCGTGCGGGTTGGGTTCCCGCCGGTGCGGCGAGCGCGCGTACCAGTCGTCGAACCGGTCCGACAGGCGCAGCCCGATCTCGAAGTGCAGGTGCGCCCGGTCCTGGGGGATGGGGTCGATTCCCTCCGAGCTCCTCCCGAGGATCCCCAGCACATGGCCCTCCGCCACCTCGCGGCCGACCTGGAGGTCCCCGCGCACCGAGGCGAGGTGCGCGTAAAGCGTGTAGACCGGCAGTTCCGCCCGCGGATGCTCCAGCACGACGTAGCGGCCGTAGGCGCCGTTGACCTGGTCGCAGACATACGCCACCCGGCCCGCCAGCGCCGCCCGCACCGCGTCCACCGCCTCGCCGCGCGAGTTCAGGAAGGCCGGCTTGATGTCCACCCCCTCGTGGAAGCGCGTGCCCTCGTTGCGGGTCATGCCGAACAGGCCCGACTCCAGCCGGCCCGACACCGTGGGCTGGATGAAGGCCGCGTAGGGCTGCCCGTGCGGGCGCCCCGCGCTGGTCGGCCAGGCGACCTCGACCGCGCCCGCCGTCGTCGCGGCGAGGAGCGCGAGCAGGGCCGCCGCCCGCCTCACTTGCCCTCCTCCTCCCGCCACTTGCGGTAAAGGAGAATGGATTCGTTCAGCCGGCGGCTCCAGTAGGCCGCGGCGGCCTCGCCTCCCATGCCCGGCCGCTCGACCGCGAAGAACAGGTTGCCGTCCAGCACCGGCTGCTCCAGCCGCATCAGGCCGATCGGCTCGGCGTTGACCAGCAGCACGAGCTGCTTGCCCCGCGCCTCGGCCGAGCTCGTCAGGCTCATCAGGGGCTTCGCCACCCGGGGGTCCAGCTGGACCAGGAGGTAGGTCGACCGGATGTCCCTCGGCCCGGCCTCGACCACCTCGGTGTTGAGGAACTCCTCCGCCTTGATCACCGGGATCCTGAGCACCGACACCTGCACCCCGCTCACCGGCAGCGCCACGGTGGTCTGCGCCGACTCGCGGGCCGAGACCGGCGCCTCGATGAACACCGAGAAGACGTCCTCGGGCAGGTCGGTCGAGCAGCCGGCAAGCGCCAGGGCGAGGAGGGCGGGAAGGAGTCGCATGGTCGTTCAGCCGATGAGAAGGTCGAGCGTCGCCTGCACGCGCTGGATGTCCGCCGGCTGCAGGTCGATGGCCGGCACCTGCAGGATCTGCTGCGTGCGGACGTGCACGTGGGGCGTCATGCCCCCGGCCGAAGGTCCGGCCGCCTTGATCAGCCGCCGCCGCTCGAGCAGCAGGGCGAGGATGTGCTTCAAGATCGCCTTCTCCCCGGTCGGATCCGACGGGTCCTCGAAGAGCGAGAGGAAGAATTCCTCCCGGGACGCCAGGAGCTGGGCCCGTTGCGCGCGCTCCTCCTCGCCGCGCTCCTTCACCTCGCGGTTCCAGCGCCCCAGCACCAGGCCCGCGGGCTTGAACTCGGCCGCATGGTCGCGCAGCACGTCGACCCGCTCCATCATGCCCCCCACGGGCTTGTGCACGACGCAGGTCACGAGGTCGCCGGGCGCCAGCTCGCGGCCGGTGGCCGCGCAGGCGCGGGTGATGGGCTTAACCTGCCATTCCATGGCCTCACATTGAGCCGCCCCGGCCCCGGAGGGCAAGGGACATAAGCGGCGCCTCCGGGATTGTGCCCCGGCGCGGACCTGCTTCCCTCGCCCCATGGCCGTCGCCCTCCTCCTCATCGACCTCCAGCCCCCCTTCCTCGGCGCGGTCGCCGGCGGCCCCGCCCTCCTCGCCCGCGCCCGCCTCGCCGCCCGCGCCGCCACCCTCCTCGGCCTCCCCGTCTACGCCACGGAGCAGGTGCCGGAAAAGCTCGGCGCCACCGACGCCACCCTGCTCGCCGCCGCGGGCGACCGCGCCCGCGTATTTACCAAGTCCGCCTTCTCCTACCTCGCCGCCCCCGGTCTCCTCCACCGGCTTCGCGACCAGGGCGTCGACCACCTCCTGCTTGCCGGCGTCGAGGGTCCGGTCTGCGTCCACCAGACCGCCATCCAAGCCCTCGCCGAGGGTCTCGGCGTCACCCTCCTCTGCGACGCCGTCGGCGCCCGTCGGCCCGCGGACCAGGATGCCTGCCTCGCCGCGCTCGCCCGCGCCGGCGCCCATGTCCTTCCCGTCGAGACCGTCTTCTACGCCCTCCTCGGCGGCGCCGACCACCCGGCCTTCCGCGAGTTCACGCGCCTCGTCAAGGAAGCCTAGGCCGTCTCCACCCCGAGCGACGGCTCCGCGGTCGCCGCGGCCCCCTCGGGCAGCCCCGGCTCGGCGAGGGCGGCGAACGCGATCATGCCCGCGTTGTCGCCGCAATGCCTGGGCTCGGCGATGCGCAGGGGCAGGCCGCGCCTCGCGCACGCGCCCGCCAGCCGCGACCGCAGCAGCCGGTTGTTGGCCACCCCGCCGGAAAGCCCCGCCGACCGGTAGGCGCCGGCCTCCAGGGCCGACAGGAACTTCGACTCCAGCTGCGCGATGACCGCCTCCTGGTAGCCCGCGCAGAGATCCGGCATCGCCGCGGCCACCGCCGCGTCATCCATGCCCTCCAGCCGGTAGCGCAGCGCCGTCTTCAGGCCCGAGAAGCTCATCCGCAGGTCCGCGCGCTCCGGGATTCCCCTCGGGAACGCGAAGCGCGCCGCCTCGCCCCCCTCGGCCGCGCGCTCGACCAGCGCGCCGCCCGGGTAGGCCATGCCGAGGAGCTTGGCGCCCTTGTCGAGCGCCTCGCCCGCCGCGTCGTCGACCGTCCGCGCCACCACCGTCATCCGGAGATCCTCGCCCAGCCTCACCAGCAGCGTGTTGCCGCCCGAGACCACCAGTCCCAGGTGGGGAAGCAGCGCCCGCCTCGCCGCCGCGAAGCCCGCGGGGTTGTCCGCGTGCAGGGCGATGAAGGGCGAGTGCACGTGCGCGCGGAGATGGTTGACCCCGACCAGCCTGGCGCCGGTCGCGGCCGCCAGGGCCCGCGCGAACGCCAGGCCCAGCGACAGGCAGGGCGGCAATCCCGGCCCGCGCGTCACGGCGACCGTCGACACCTCGCCCAGCCGGGGCGCGAACTCCCGCAGCAGCAGGGGCAGGGCGGCCAGGTGCTCCCGGCTCGCGAGGTCCGGCACCACCCCGCCGTGCGGCCGGTGCAGCTCGACCTGGCTGCTCACGCGCTCGAGCACGAGGCCGCGGTCCGGCGCCAGCAAGGCCAGCGCGGACTCGTCGCACGAGCTCTCCACGGCGAGGATCACGCCGCAAGGCTTGCCGCTGCGCCGCCGGGGCGCAAGCGCCGCCTCCGCGCTTCCGGCTCGCCCCGCGCGCCGGCGCCGACAGCCTGTCGCCGTGGCCGAGCCCAGGGACAGCCTCCTTGCCGAGCTCCGCCGCCGGGCCCCCGGCGGCGGGACCGTTCGGTTCGACGCCTTCGTCGACGTCGCCCTCTTCCACCCCGGCGCCGGCTACTACGCCTCCCCGCGCGACCGCGTCGGCCGGCGCTCCGGGACCGACTTCACCACCGCCGCCGCCCTCGGCCCCGTCTTCGGCGAGCTCATCGCCGAGGCCGCCCACGGCATCCTCGGCGACACCCGCGACCACGTCCTCGTCGAGCTCGGCGCTGAGCCCGGCCCCTCTCCCCTCGCCGGCGTCGCCGACCGCTTCGCCGCCTTCCAGGTCCGCCGCCTGGGCGAGGCGCTGGCAATCCCCCCGCGCGCCGTCGTCGTCGCCAACGAGCTGCTCGACGCCCAGCCCTTCCGCCGCCTCCGCTTCCTCGGCGGACGTTGGCTCGACCTCGGCGTGCGCGTCCTCCCCGACGGCGCGCTCGCCGAGGACATCCACGGCGAGCCCGCCGACGCCGAGGGGCGCGCCCTCGTCGCCACCCTGCCGAACCCCTGGCACGAGGGCGCCACGCTCGACCTCGCCCTATCCGCCGAAACCCTCCTCGCCCGCATCCTCGGCGGCGGCTGGCAGGGGCTCGCCCTCTTCCTCGACTACGGCAAGCCCCTCGCCGACCTCCTCGAGGGCTCGCCCGCCGGCACCGCCCGCGCCTATCGCCACCACGCGCTTCACGCCGACCTCCTCGCCCATCCCGGCGAGCAGGACCTCACCTGCCATGTCGCCTGGGATCGCCTCGCGGCCGTCATGGCCTCGGCCGGCTTCGCCCCCGCGAAGGTCGAGCGCCAGGAGGCCTTCCTCGTCCGCCACGCCGCCCCCGCCCTCGAGCGCCTCGTCGCCGCCGGCAGCCTCGAGTCCGTCGGCGTCCTCAAGGCCCTCACCCACCCCGCCCATTTCGGCGGAAAGTTCCAAGTCCTCTGGGGCAGGCGTTGACCCCGCGAGCCCATGAGGCTTCGCTAGGTCCCAATCCCCAGCCATGCGGTCGCTCCTCGCCTCCCTCACCCTCGCCCTTTGCGTCGCCTCCGCGCGCGGACAGACCCGGGTCGTCGAGGCCTTTGAGAGCGATGGATTCGACACCTGGGTGGCCGAGGGATCCGCCTTCGGCCTCGCTCCCGTGCCCGGCCGCCAGGACGGCGTCGGCGGCGAGTTTCGCAACTACGGCGGCATCTACCTCGTCGCCTCCGGGCAGGGCGGCGACGACGCCACGGGCAGCCTCACCTCGCCCCCCGTCCGCCTCGACCTCCCCTACCTCGCCTTCCTCGTCGCCGGCGGCAACCACCCCGGCCGCACCGCCGTCCAGCTCCTCGTCGACGGCCAAGTCGTCCGCCAAGCCACCGGCAGCGGCAACCTTACCCTCGGCGAGGTTGTCTGGGACGTCTCCGAGTTCCTCGGCAAGCAGGGTGTCATCCGGATCCTCGACAGCCAAAAGGGCTCCTGGGGCATCATCGCCGCCGACCACTTCGTCCTCAGCGCCGACCCCAAGCCCAAGCTCGCCGCCGGCGGCCGCCCCAGGTCCGCCGCCGCCGCCCAGCTCGTCCGCGTCGCCGGCGAGGGCAGCGCGGCGGTCGCCCCCGGGGTTGATTTCCGCGTCACCGCCACCCGCGAGCGCACCGGCGTCACCTCGCCCACCGCCATCACCTTCGGCAACGACGGCACCCTGCTCGTCGCCGAGACCCACCGCTTCCGGTTCGGCATCGAGGACGACCGCAACCATCTCTACTGGTACCTCGACGACCTCGCCGCCGCCACCACCGCCGACCGCGTCGCCCTCCATCGCAAGTGGGACGCCCGCAAGCCGGTCAAGGACCTCACCGAGCGCTCCGAGGTCATCCGCCGCCTCGACCAAGAGGGGCCCGACGGCGCCTTCGCCCGCGGCCGCGTCTTCTCCGACGGCTACAACGACCTGCTCGACGGCACCGCCGCCGGCATCCTCGCCTGGGACGACACCGTCTACTTCGCCTGCATCCCCAAGATCTGGATGCTGCGCGACGGCGGGCCCGACGGCCGCGAGGCCGCCCGCGCCGTCGTCCAGGACGGCTTCGGCGTCCGCATCTCCCTCTCCGGCCACGACCTCAACGGCTTCGTCCTCGGGCCCGACGGCCGCATCTGGGGCACCCTCGGCGACCGGGGCTTCAACGGCGTCACCATAGAGGGGACCAAGGTCGACCTCCGCAACCAGGGCGCCGTCTTCCGCATGGAGCCCGACGGCACCGGCCTCGAGTTCGTCCACACCGGCCTCCGCAATCCCAAGGAGATCGCCTTCGACGAGCTCGGCCACGCCGTCTCGGTCGACAACAACTCCGACCAGGGCGACGCCGCCCGCGTCGTCCACATCGTCGACGGCGCCGACTCCGGCTGGGAGATGGAGCACCAGGCCATGCACACCTTCCACCGCGAGATCGGCCTCGAGCAGCGCCCCGCCTCCCGCTGGATGAACGAGAAGCTCTGGCACCTCCCCAACGCCGACCAGCCCGCCTACCTCCTCCCGCCCGTCGCCCACCTCAGCTCCGGACCCTCCGGCCTCGCCTACCATCCCGGCGCCGGCTTCCTCGCCGACGAGGCCGGCCGCTTCCTCATCTGCGACTACCGCGGCGCCGCCGCCGGCTCCGGCATCTGGTCCTTCCGCCTCCAGCCCGCCGGCGCCGGCCTCCGCCTCGACGACTCTCGCCAGCTCCTCTGGGGCGTCGCCGCCACCGACGTCGAGTACGACTGGAAGGGCCGCCTCGTCGTCTCCGACTTCGTCGGCGGCTGGGAATCCCATCCCAAGGGCCGCATCCTCACCCTTGTCGCCCGCGAACCCCACCAACCCAAGGCCGCCGCCGAGGTCGCCGACCTCATCCGCGACGGTTTCTCCAAGCGCCCGCCCGACGAGCTCGCCCGCCTCCTCGCCCATCCCGACCAGCGCGTCCGCCTCCGCGCCCAGGTCGAGCTCACCCGCCGCCCCGGCGCCGCCGAGCGCTTCGCCGCCGCCACCCGCTCCGCCAACCGCCTTGAGCGCCTCCACGGCGTCTGGGGCCTCGGTATCCTCGCCCGCCGCGGCGCCGCCATCCTGCCCGGCGAGGCCTGGGACAACCGTCCCTCTCCCCTCGCGCCCGAAAGGGAGCGCGCGGCCGCCGCCCGCCTCCTCCTTCCGCTGCTGAAGGACGCCGATGCCGACATCCGCGCCCAGGCCGTCCGCGTCCTCGGCGAATCCCCTCTCCGCGCCGACGAGATCGGCCTCGGCTCGCTTCTCGCCGACAACTCCCCGCGCGTCCGCCTCCAGGCCGCCCTCGCCGCCGCCCGCCTCGCCGACCCTTCCGTCCTCCCCCAGGTCGCCGGGATGATCCGCGCCAACGCCGACCGCGACCCCACCCTGCGCCACGCCGGCGCCTTCGCCCTCGAGAAGCTCGCCCTCTCGCCCGAGGCGATGGACAAGCTCGCGGCCGACCCCAGCTCCTCCGTCCGACTCGCCGCCTGCGTCGCCCTCCGCCGCAGGTCCGATCCCTCCCTCGCGCGCTTCCTCGACGATCCCGACCCGCGCGTGGCCGACGAGGCCATCCGCGCCATCGGCGACCGCTCCCTCGACTCGGCCCGCCCCCAGGCGGCCGCCTTGCTCGACAACCTCGGCCGCCGCAGCTGGAACCCCTTCATCCTCCGGCGCCTCGTCCACAGCGCCTTCCGCGCCGGCGGCGAGGCCAACGCCCGCCGCCTCCTCGCCGTCGCCGCCAACGCCGGCCTCCCCCTCGAGGTCCGCGCCGAGGCCCTTCGTCTCGCCGCCCTCTGGACCCAGCCCCACCCCGTCGACCAGCTCACCGGCCACTGGGCGCCGCTTCCCGCCCGCGACGCCGCCGAGATCCGCGGCGCCCTCGCCGTTTCCCTCCCCTCCCTCCTCAAGGGCGACGCCTCCCTCGTTCGCTCCACCCTCGCCCTCGCCCAGTCCCTGCAGGTCGACGTCGCCGCGCTGCCCGCCGAGATCCTGGTCGGCCTCGCCGCCAACCGCACCCTCGGCGGCGCCACCCGCGCCAAGGCCCTCGAGCTCTGGCTCGCCCGCAAGCCCGCCGACCTCTCCGAGGTCGCCCACCGCCTCGCCAAGGACGCCGACGACGCTGTCGCCATGGTCGCCATCGGCCAGCTCGCCCTCCTCAATCCCGCCGAGGGCCTCGCCGAGCTCGCCGCCGCCACCCGCGCCCCCTCCGCCATCCGCCGCCAAGGCGCCTGGAAGGCCCTCGCCCGCCTCGACGCGCCCGGCGTCGACCGCCTCTTCGCCGACGCCCTCGCCGACCTCGCCAAGTCCGGCGGCGTCTCGCCCGTCGCCCTCGAGCTCGTCGAGGCCGCCGCCGCCCGCAGGGAGCCCGCCGTCGCCAAGGCCCTCGCCGACCTCAACGCCGCGCTCGCCGCCGCCGGGCCCCTCGGCAAGTGGATGCCCACCCTCGAGGGGGGCGACGCCGCCAACGGCCTCGCCCTCTTCCAAGCCCTTCCCGCCGGCCAATGCCTGCGCTGCCACAAGGCCTCCGACGCCTCCCACGCCGCCGGAGGCGAGGCCGGCCCCAACCTCGCCGGCATCGCCAAGCGCGCCGACCGCCGCGAGCTCCTCGAGTCCATCATTCAGCCCGGCGCCAAGCTCGCCCCGGGCTACGGCGTCGTCAGCCTCACGCTCGCCGACGGCGCATCCCTCGTCGGCACCCTCCTCGGCGAGCACAAGGACCACGTCGACATCGATGTCGCCGGCAACCGCTGGCGCGTCAGCCGCAAGGACATCCGATCCATCAGCACGCCCGTCTCCGGCATGCCCCCCATGGACCTCCTCCTCAAGCCCGCCGAGGTCCGCGACCTCGTCGCCTGGCTCGCCACCCTCCAGAAGTCCGCCCCGCCTCCCAAGTCCCCCGACCCCAAGCCCTATGTCCTCGCCAAGTGAAAGCCCCCGGGGATTTAAGGGATGGAAAGGACGAAGCGAGGAAGGTAAGCCCCTGACATCCCTCCTCCCCTTCCTTCCTATCCCTCCCATCCTCCGCCCACTTTAATCCCCCAACCCCATGCCCAACCCCTGGACCGGAAAAGGAAACCCGTACACCCGACAGGAGGTCCTTGACCGCCTGCGCGCCACCCTCGCCAAGGGCCAGCCCATCATCGCCGCCGGCGCCGGCACCGGCATCAGCGCCAAGTTCATCGAGCGCGGCGGCGCCGACCTCATCATCGTCTACAACTCCGGCCGCTTCCGCATGGCCGGCCACGGCTCCACCGCCGGCCTCATGGCCTACGGCGACGCCAACCAGGTCGCCATGGACATCGGGGAGTACGAGGTCCTGCCCGTCGTCGAGGAGATTCCCGTCATCTGCGGCGTCCACGCCACCGACCCCCGCCGCCGCATGTGGCACTGGCTCGGCAAGGTCCGCGACATGGGCTTCAGCGGCATCAACAACTTCCCCACCCACACCATCATCGACGGCAAGTTCCGCCAGATCCTCGAGGAGACCGGCATGAGCACCCGCAAGGAGATCGAGACCGTCGCCCTCGCGCGCAAGATGGACCTCTTCACCATCGTCTACGTCGGCTCCCCCGAGGAGTCCAAGGCCATGGCCGAGGCCGGGGCCGACGTCATCATCGCCCACGTCGGCACCACCGTCGGCGGCTCCATCGGCGTCACCGGCGCCACCATGAGCCTGCCCGAGGCCGCCGCCGCCACCCAGGCCATGATCGACGCCGCCAAGCCCGTCCGCAAGGACCTCATCTTCCTCAGCCACGGCGGCCCCATCAACACGCCCGACGACGCCGCCTACATCAACCTCAACACCGACTGCCAGGGCTTCGTCGGCGCCTCCAGCCTCGAGCGCATGGCCGTCGAGCAGTCCCTCCCCGACCTCACCCGCCGCTTCAAGCAGATCCCCCTGCGCAAGCGCTAAGACCCATGGCCACCATCGCCGTCCTCGGCACGCTCGACACCAAGGGCGAGGAGCACGCCTTCGTCGCCGGCCTCATCGCCGCCCGCGGCCACCGCGCCCTCCTCGTCGACGTCGGCACCGGCGCCTCGCCCACCGTCGCGCCCGACATCACCCGCGACCAGGTCGCCGCCGCCGCCGGCCTCGACCTGACCGCCGTCCTCGCCGCCCGCGACCGCGGCGCGGCCGTCGCCGCCATGTCCAGGGCCGCCCCCGTCCTCCTCGCCCAGCTCGCGGAGTCCGGCCGCATCCAGGGCGTCGTCTGCCTCGGCGGCGGCGGCGGCACCGCCATCGGCAGCGCCGCCATGCGCGCCCTCCCCGTCGGCTTCCCCAAGCTGATGGTCTCCACCCTCGCCGCCGGCAACATCGCCCCGTATGTGGGGACCAAGGACATCCTGATGATGCCCAGCCTGGCCGACGTGGCCGGGCTCAACCGCCTCTCCCGCGTCATCTTCACCCGCGCCGCCGGCGCCATCTGCGGCATGGTCGAGTCCGAGCCCGAGGCCGGCGACGCCCGCCCCCTCGTCGTCGCCAGCCAGTTCGGCAACACCACCGCCTGCGTGACCAAGGCCAAGGAGGTCCTCGAGGCCGCCGGCTACGAGGTCCTCGTCTTCGCCGCCACCGGCGCCGGCGGGCGCATCATGGAGTCCGTCGTCGAGAGCGGCGTCGTCGCCGGCGTCCTCGACGTCACCACCACCGAGTGGGGCGACGAGCTCGTCGGCGGCACCCTCACCGCCGGCCCGACCCGCCTCGACGCCGCCGCCAAGGCCGGCGTCCCCGTCGTCCTCGCCCCCGGCTGCCTCGACATGGTCAACTTCGGCGAGCCCGCCACCGTGCCCGCCAAGTTCGCCTCCCGCACCTTCTACCACCACAACCCCCAGGTCACCCTCATGCGCACCACGCCCGCCGAGTGCGCCGAGCTCGGGGCCATCCTCGCCCGCAAGGCCAACGCCTACCCCGCGCCCGCGGCCATCCTCATCCCGCGCAAGGCCATCAGCGTCATCAGCGCCGCCGGCCAGCCCTTCCACGACGCCAAGGCCGACGCCGCCCTCTTCGACGCCATCCGGCGCGACGCCAAGGTGCCCGTCGAGGAGCACGACCTCGAGATCAACGACCCCGCCTTCGCCACCGCCTGCGCCCAGCGCCTCCTCGCCCTCATGCGCCAGGCCGCGCGCTGAGCCCGGGCGGACTCACTCCTCCGGCTCGGCCTCGTCGATCCGCCCCCGCGGGCCGTAGACGGGCGTGTCGCCCGCCGGGATCAGCAGGAAGTGCGACTTGCGCGAGTCCTCCGTCGCCTCGCCCTCGCTCCGCACCCGGACCAGCCCGGAGTTCGCCTCGACGGTCACCCGGCTCTTCCAAACCCAGCCCTCGCGAATCAACACGACGCGGTGCTTGGTGAAATCGGGCATCTCCGCGGGCATGTCCCCGCTGGCGCGGCTCGCCAGCCGCTTGAACGACTCGGCGTCCGAGATCACCCAGTCTCCCCAGCCGGAGGGCTCCCAGCCGCTCAGGAGCAAGAAGGGCAGGGCGCGCAGCGGCTCCGGGTCCGCCTTGAGCTCGACCAGCCCCGCGCGGCCGTTGGGCAGCACGGCAATCTCCGCCAGCAGCAGCCCCGTGCGCATCAGTTTCTCATACTCCTTTCCCGTCCCCTCCTTCACGTAGAAGGCCTCGATGCCGAAGCGCACATCCCCTTGCCCCCTCCCTCCGCCCGCGTAGCCCCTTAGGTAGGGGCCCTCCGACGGCGGCGTCAGGCCAGGTTTGCCCGGGCGCGCCAGCCCGTCCGCGCCCACCGTGAACGGCAGGTAAACGAAGGTGTCCTCGGGCAGCTCCTTGCCCCGCATGCCCGGGGGCGTGCCGCCCTCCGCCGACCAGAAGGCCTCGCCGAGCGAGTCCCTGTCCGCCTTGGCCAAGGTTCCGAACGGGTAGCCCAGAATCACGTAGTCGCCCTTGGCCAGGTCGCGCGGGTCCACCGGCTCGCAGCGCACGACGAAACGCCGACCCTCGCGCAGCGGCTGACCATGGTGCCAGACCATCCAGCCGATCACGCCCAGCTGGAGCGCGTAGGTGGCGATCAGCAGGGTAGTTGCCCTCGGACGCAGCTGCGCCTAGAGGGACTCCGCCGCCGCCGGGCGGAAGGCCGCCGTCGGCGCGGCCTCGATGCGCTCCGCCCGCGCGCGCCACAGCCGGGCCAGCGCGAACAGGGCCGCGCCGAGCACCGCGAACACCGCCGCCATGCCCAGGTAGCCGACCGCCTCGTGGACGTTCGCATAGCGCCAGCCCAGCCAGACCAGGAAAAGCGCGCCGCCCGCCAGGTAGGGCCGCAGCCGGCCCTCGTTCAGCCCGAGCTGGAGCAGGCTCGCCACCATCGCGAGCGTGCCGAGGTTCGCGCCCGCCTTGACCAACGAGATCTCCGCGGGGTGTCCCGTCCCGTTGCGCCAAAGCTCGGCCAAGGCCAGGGCTCCCGCCGCCATCCAAGCATCGTTCCGTCGGCTGTCCTTTTGCCGCCACGCCCTCGCCGCCGCCAGGGCCACCACCGCCAGGGCCGCACCGGTGAGGATGGGGGCCGACTTCCAGATGCGCGCCCATTCGGCGAAGTCCGTCCTTGCCCGCAGGTTCTCCAGGTCGCCGATGAACAGCATCAGCACCGCGGTCGCGAGGAAGCCCACCGCGCGCCAGCTCTCGGCGAGGCGCGAGCCCGCCGGATGCAGGGCCGCCAGCGCCAGCGGGGCCACAAATGCCGCCAGCGACATGTTCCGGTTCTGGGAGCCCAGGGTGATGACCATGAAGGCGTAGGCCAGCGCGACCACCCCGACCAGCGTCGCCCGCGGCGTCCGGTAGCCCGCCCACGCGCTCGGCGCGATCAGCGCGAGGAACACGAGCTGGAAACCCTCCCCCGGCGGCGGGTTGCCCGACGCC
>JBKDBK010000141.1:0-2086 GCA_046315175.1 Opitutia bacterium
TCATAATTCAGGTTAAATAAAAATTTGATGCAGTTTGACGATTTTAAGTCATTATCTGCTAAAACATGAAATTATAGCTAGTTTTTAACATAAAAACAGTATCATATAATTTTTATGCTTTGGTAAGACTAAATGCTGGTGTCAAACCTAGAGCTAGTATTGATTGGGAAGTAGGCGATATATATTTATCGTTGCTTCTGACTACGCGCTATTTCTAGAAGTACCTGATCTAAACTTGGTTCAACACTTTCTCTGATATTTTCACCCTCATGCTTGTGATGCGGAAAAGTAGAAACATTTGTATGATGAGGAGCATTATCATAGCGAAAAATCATGACCTGCTCATCATTCATGTAGTGATATCGATATTTTATTTTATTCAGAACTTCAACATTCTTGACTTCCACAAAATCTAAACGATGATTATTCTCAAAAATAATTGAACCGCTAATATAGCCCTGCGAAATATTGTAGATTTTCTTAGTCAGAGAGACAAAGCGCACATTGGGAAACTCTTTAATAGTCCCTTCAATCCTGACGGGGCGACAAAAGATATGAGAAGTATGAGTAGAATGGGCTTTGAGGAATTAAGATAAAAAAGATAGGTCAAGTCATAGTAAGTAAGACCTATCTAGAAAATAATGCTTAAATTTTACCAAACACATTTAAAAAGTCAACTAAGCGCAAGCGACTATATATTTCTGCAAATATTAATCAATGTGCTGCAAGCCTTGAAGAAAGTCAGCATCGAAGCTCTAGCAAATGCGTTGCCAATTCCGATCACATTTGAGAGTAGGAGAAAAAAGTTACAGAGATTTTTATCACTACCAAATTTCACAATAAAAGATATTTGGACTGTAATAGTCAAAGAATGGCTAAGCCAAACATTCGAGAGAGAGGAAGTATTAAGAGTTGCGATAGACAGAACTAGTTGGGGATTAATCAATATATTGATGGTAGCAGTAGTCTGGGAAAAAAGATCAATACCAATATATTTTGAATTTCTGGAAAAATTAGGAAGTAGCAATTTGGCGGAGCAAACAGCAATATTAAGTAAAGCAATAGAAATATTTAAAGATTATAAAATCTGTGTATTAGGAGACCGAGAATTTTGTTCTGTGAAACTAGCAAATTGGCTGTCAGAGAAGAAAATAAGCTTCTGTTTGCGTTTAAAAAAGACTAATTTTGTAGAAAAAGAAACAGGGATTTGGGTGGAATTAAATGAGCTAGGGTTGCTTGAAGGTATTTCGATTTTTTTAGAAGGAGTAAAAGTTACGAAAACTAAAAACATTAAAGGGTTTAATGTAGCTTGTAAATGGAAACGCAAGGTGTCAGGCTTTTCTCAGAAAGAGGGATGGTTTATCTTAACTGATCTGACCTTAAAATTGGCGATAGACAGATATCGGCAAAGATTCGATATCGAGGAAATGTTTAGGGATTTTAAGACAGGTGGGTATAACTTAGAAAGCACAAAGGTCTCTGGAGAGCGCTTAACTTCACTGCTATTATTGATATCCCTTGCATATCTTTCTGCAACAATAGAAGGGCAGCTTATTAACCAAAAAGGAATCCAAAAATATGTTGGTCGCGTAAAAGAAACAGGACGGACTGAAAGAAGACATAGTTGTTTTTATGTTGGATTATATGGACATACTTGGGTCAATTTCGTTAGTAACTGTGGGGCGTTGGTGGAGGAGTTATTGAGACTCTCTCCCAATAAGTTAACCTACTATCAACGAGGTAAGAGGGCTATGCAGCTTGTCACGGCTACGTTTTAGATGTCTTTGTCACCCCCTCAGCATTTATTCTAAAAATAGCTCCTTAAAGAAGACTAAAATCTTGCCTATAAGATTAGGACTTTTATTGAACTTACCTCCCTTGGAAAGCTTAAGATAAACCATCCTCACTAGTTCGTAAACAGATAGATTTTCTTGTCCAGCACCCAAGACCTTTGCAGCATTACTATACCTTAGCTTTGATAAAGAGATATATTCATTCGCTGTCTCTTTATCTAATTGATCTAGTTTGAAGCCTTCGGCACATAAAATCTTTCTATCTTTAAAGATTTCCCACAGACGATCACTAC
>JBKDBK010000142.1:0-2247 GCA_046315175.1 Opitutia bacterium
GCCCAGCTGTTCGCCTCGGAGGCCACCTTCCCCGACCTGATCAACCCGGTGCGGGTGACGTTTGACACGCGGGGGCGGCTGTGGGTGGCGACGATGCCGAGTTACCCGCAGTGGCGGCCGGGCGACGCGCGGCCGGACGACAAGATTTTGATCCTGGAGGACACGGACGGGGACGGCCGGGCGGACAAGCAGACGATCTTCGCGCGCGGGCTGCACCTCCCGTTGTCGTTCGCCCTCGCGCCCGAGGGGGTGTATGTGGCGCAGAGCCAGCACTTGGTGTTGCTGAGGGACACGGACGGGGATGGGCGGGCGGACCGGTCGGAGATCGTGCTGAGCGGGTTTGACGACCATGACACGCACCATGCGATCAGCGCGTTTGCGTCGGATCCCTCGGGCGCCTTTTACCTGGCCGAGGGCACGTTCCTCCACAGCCACGCGGAGACGCCCTGGGGCGTGGTGCGGAGCACGAACGGCGGCTTCTTCCGTTACGACCCGAGGACGGGGCGGCTGGAGCGGACGGCGCGGCTGAGCATCCCGAACCCGTGGGGGGTGGCGTTTGACGCGTATGGGCAGGACTTCTTCCTGGACACCTCGGACCCCAACCTGCGGTGGATGGCGCCGGCGACGCTGGCGGTGCCGTTTGGGGAGTTCGCGCCGCTGCCGAGGAACCTGGTGCCGAAGGAGCAGATGGTGCGGCCGACGGCGGGGCTGGAGTTCGTGAGCAGCCGGCATTTCCCGGACGAGGTGCAGGGGGATGTGCTGTTGAACAACTCGATCGGCTTCCTCGGGGCGAAGCAGCACGCGGTGGCGGAGGACGGGACGGGGTACAGGCTGACGTATCGCCAGGACCTTTACCGCTCGTCGGACGGCAACTTCCGTCCCGTCGCGATGGAGTTCGCCCCGGACGGCTCCCTTTATGTGGCCGATTGGCACAATGTGTTGATCGGGCACATGCAGCACAGCGCGCGCGACCCGCTGCGGGACAAGACGCACGGGCGGATCTACCGGATCACCTACCCGGCGCGGCCGTTGGTGAACCCGGTGCCGGTGGCGGGCGCGCCGGCGGAGGCGCTGCTGCAGAACCTCAGGCTGCCGGAGTTGCGGATGCGGGAGCGTACGCGACTGGAGCTGCGCTCACGGTCCGACACCGAGGTGCACGAGGCGCTGAGTGGCTGGCTGCAGGGGTTGGACGGGAATGACCCTGAGACGGAGCGCCTCAAGCTGGAGGCGTTCTGGGTGAAGTGCGGCAGGGGCTGGGTGGATATCGAGATGGCGAGGGAGTTGCTCCAGGCGAGGGATCACCGCGTGAGGGCCGCCGTGGTGCGCCAGCTGAGGCATGGCTGGAGCCGCCGAGCCGATGCGGGGACGTTGGTGACCCAAGCGGCTTCTGATCCGCATGGCCGGGTGCGGCTGGAGGCCGTGGCGGCGTCGACCTGGATGACGTCCGAGGTGACGCGCGCGGTGTTGGCGGAGGCGAGGAAGCAGCCCTTGGACGAATGGCTGAAGCCGGTGGTCGAGGCGGCGGAGACGTATTTGAAGGGTGGCTCGGTGGCGGAGGCCCCGGTGGCGAAGGTGGTGACGGACCTGAAGGGGGAGGAGGCGAAGCTGTTTGAGCTGGGAGCGGAGGTGTATCGTCGCGAGGCGCACTGCGCGACGTGTCACCAGGCGGACGGGCACGGCTTGCCGGCGGCGCAATTCCCCCCGCTGGCAAAGTCAATCTGGGTCACGGGACGTCCCGAGCGCCTGATCCGGCTGACCCTGCACGGCCTGATGGGCCCGATTGAGGTCAATGGCGTGAAGTATCCCGGGCAGGTGCCGATGACGGCGTTCAAGGGGTTGAGCGACCGGGAGATCGCGGGGGTGCTGACCTATGTGCGGAACAGTTTTGGCAACAAGGCGACGGCGATCACGCCGGAGCAGGTGGCGAGGGAGCGGGCGGCGACGAAGGATCAGCAGGGGTTCCTGGTGCCGGCGGATTTGCTGAGGGAGTTTCCGGATGGGAGGTAGGGGAGGGTAGCTCGGTAGCTCGATAGCTCGTTAGCTAAGTAGCGGGATAGCGGTGTTAGCGGTGTTAGAAGGGAGCGGGAATGGCTCTTTGGCTCGATGGCTCGATAGCTCGATGGCTCGTTGGCTAATGGAGACGGAGGAGCGGGGAGCGGAGGAAGCGGAGGAGGCGAAGAAGGCGGATGTATAGCTCGATGGCTCGTTGGCTCGATGGCTCGTTGGCTAATGGGGGAGGAGGCGGAG
>JBKDBK010000143.1:0-2027 GCA_046315175.1 Opitutia bacterium
CCGAGCCGCTGGCAGGGCCATTGATCCCACCACCGCCCCAGGTGAGGGTGCCGGTATCCCATGACGCGTTGGCTGCGAGATTGAGGTTGCCGCTGGTGATGGAAAGAGCATTGCTCTGAACTTGTGTCGACTGGACGGTGAACGTAGCGCCAGCCACGCTGACCTTGTTCGCGGTGAGGGTGCCGCCGTTGAGGGAGACGCCGCCGGCTGTGTTGACGACGGTGGCCTCGCCGCGGCTGTGCTGGTCGTGGCCGCCGTTGATGTGGGTGCCGCCGGTGTAGGTGTTGGCGGCGGTCAGGGTCAGGAAATTGCTGGACCCAACCGCGTCGGCCGAGCTGACGATGAGGCGGGTGGCGCCGGCGGATCCGTCTTGGATGACGGAGGAGATGGTCGCCCGGCGATTGGTGCCTCCGTAGTTGAGCTTGTGGATGTAGAGGTCCGACGTCCCCGACTGGAGGAACCCGCCGGTCATCGTGAAGGTCGTGGAATCGTTGCCGGTCGCAAGGCCGAGGACTCCGGCGGTCAGGGTCAGGGTGTTGGAGCCAAGGGTGAGGGTCGGGCTGGAATTCCCGTAGTTCCACATCAGCGCGTTGACCGAGGTATTGGCGGTGAGGGTCTGGCTGGAGGTCGAGCCGGTCTTGACGTTGAGCGTCGGGTTGAGGCCGGAGGAAAGGGCGGTGGCGCCGTAGGTGGGGAAGCCCGAGGAGCTGATGAAGCCGAATCCTTGGGTGTCGGAATAGCCCACCAGCTCGCGGTTGTAGACGAGGTAGGGAACCACGCCGTTGATGGCGCCGACTGAGTTGCCCGCGACCCTGAGGCGGGTGCTGCTGCCCGGCTGACCCAGGATGCTGTCGATGTTGGCGACGCCCCCGGTGGCGGTGAGGGAGGAGAAGACCATCTCCGCGGAGTTCACGCCGGTGCCGCCGGCGGTCATGTAGAGGTTGTTCCAGCCTTGGGCGAGGTCGACGGCTCCCAGGGTCTCGGAGGAGGCGGTCTGGGCGCGGCCGTTGAACTCGATGCTGCCGCCGCGAAGGGTGACGGTGGCCGCGTCGTTGACCCGGTTGGCGAGGTCACGCGACCCGGTGTTGCGGATGTAGAGTCGGGCGCCGTAGTTGACATCGACCCCGGAGGTCGCGGTGAGCGTGCCGTCGTCGCTGAGGACGAAGAGGTTGTTCAGGATGGCGGTCCTGCCGGTGTAGGTGTTGTCCGAGTAGAGGTAGCGGGTGCGGGTCCCGGCCTGGACAACGGCCAGGTTGCCGGTGATGCGGGCACCGGGGAAAAGGTCGCCGGAGCTGCCGGTGCTGTTGGTGACGAAGAGCGCCTTGGTCTCGGAGGTGTTGGTGAGGAGGCCGGCGACACCGGCGAACTGGTTGTTGGAGGGGGCCTGGAAGAGGCCGACCATCTGGGAGGTGCCCTGGAGGTCGAGGGTCGCCCCGTAGGCGATCGAGAGATTCTGCGTGCTGCCGCCGACGCCCTGGCCGGGATAGAGGACGTTGTCCGCCAGCAGGTTGGTCGTGCCCCCGTTGAGGATGTACCAGCTGCCCGTGGAGTAGATGGGCGCGGCGATGTTGAGGGTGCCGCCGAGCGCCTTGGTGATGTTGTTGGAGGTGTTGACCGCGCCCTCCAGGTTGAGGGTGGATCCGGAAGCCACCCCGATCCAAATCTCGTTGGCGCCACCCTGGATGAGGGAGCCGGCCGCGAGGGTGCTGGTGCCGCCGGTGGCGAGGAGACCGCCGGAACTGAGGGTCAGAGCTGCGCCCGAGCCGCCCAGGCTGAGTCCGCCACCGGACAGGCGAAGGGCCGAAACGGTCCGATTGGCGGCCAAGGTGGACGAGGCGGAAAGGCTGACCACCGGCGTCCAGGCGGCGGCGGGGGAGACGCCCGGCGCGGAGAGGGCGTTGAGGTCGGCGGTGGAGTAGGACTGGAAGGCGCGTAGGGAGCCGTTGGAATACTGGGCGAAGTTGGTCCCCAGACCGTCGACGACAAAGGTCCTCGACACGACGGCGCCGTAGGGATCGGAGGAGGAG
>JBKDBK010000144.1:0-6575 GCA_046315175.1 Opitutia bacterium
CTGCAGGGCATCCAGGCGGCCTATGATGGTGCGCGCCGGTCCCGCCGCATGGGGCGGCTTTCCAGCGCCAATGGCCCGCGCGCCGAAGTGCAGGAAGGCTTGAAGACACTGCGCGACCGGTCGCGCGACCTGGTGCGCAACAATGCTTGGGCGGCTTCCGCGTTGGATACGCTGATCGGCTATCAGATCGGCACAGGCATCACGCCGCGTTCCGCCGTGCCCATGGCCACACGCGAAGAACGCGACGAAATCAATGCGGTGAATGCCGCGGTGGATGCCGCGTTTGAGGCATGGGCCGCGCGGTGTGACATCACCGGCCAGATGGATTTTTACGGGCTGCAGGCGCTGGCGGCGCGCACGCGCGCGGAAGCCGGAGAAGTGCTGATCCAGTTGATCCGCCTGACGCCTGCCGAACAGCGCCGGCGCGGCTTGAATGTGCCGCTGGCCTTGCAGGTGCTGGAACCGGATTTGCTTGATGAAACCTACAACGAAGAACGTCGCCGGCCCGAAGATAATCTGATTGCCAATGGTGTTGAATACAATGCCATGGGCGCGCCGGAAGCTTATTGGCTGTTTGAACGCCACCCCGGCGAAGCGGCCACCTTTGGCCGTGGCACCATGCTGCGCCGCCGCGTGCCTGCTGCCGACATCATCCACCTGTTCAAGGCCACGCGGCCCGGCCAGGTGCGCGGTGTGCCGGTGGCATCGCCCATCATCACAAGGCTGATGGCTTTGGATGAATTGGAAGATGCGGCGCTGCAGCAAGCCAAGGTGCAAGCCTGCCTGGCGGCGTTCATCACCAGTGATGCCGCGCCTGGTCGCGGCCCGCTGGAAGGCACTGATGTTGAAACCGGCGATGCGCTTAAAACCTTCTCGCCCGGCATGATCGAACGGCTGCTGCCTGGTGAAGATGTTTCCTTTGCCACGCCATCCGGCACCGGCGGCTTCAATGAATTGGCGAAGCACCAGCTGCACGCCATCGCCGCCGCTTATGGCCTGACCTATGATTTGCTGACGGGTGATCTTTCCGGCGCAAATTATTCATCGCTCCGCGCTGGGCGCCTGGCCTTCAAGCGCCAGCTTGAACAAGACCAGTGGCATTTGCTGATCCCTGGCATGTGTGAGCCGATCAGGCGCGCCTGGGTGTCATCCGCGCTTGGTGCCGGTGCGCTGCCGCCCGCTAAGCATGCCTATCCGGTGGCCTGGGGCCCGCCTGTGTTTGAATTTGTGGACCCCATGAAGGACGCTTTGGCAACCAAGGCTATGATCCGCATGGGCCTGAAAACCTGGCGCCAGGCGGTGACGGAGCAGGGCTATGACCCGACCACCATCGCGCAGCAGATCGCCGATGATAATGCCTTGCATGACGATTTGGGCCTGATCCTGGATGCTGATCCGCGCCGCGCTAATGCTTCAGGCGGCGCGCAGGATGCGGCGGTGAATTCCGCCATTGAAATTGCCGCCACGGGGCTTGCGGCCGCAAACGCTTAAAGGGGGCTTCCATGCCAGTGCAAATGCGCGCTGCAGCCGATCAGGCTGCGGTGCTTTCGCTGTTGGGTGATGTCGGTTGGGAAATCACGCCAGCCGGTGTTGCCGCGGAATTGAAAAAGCTTTCCGCCAATCAACCGCTGACCATTTCCATCAATTCCTATGGTGGGGATGCGTTGGCGGGCATCGCCATCCACAACATGCTGGCGCGCCACGCCGGGCCGAAGACCGTGATTGTGGAAGGGATTGCCGCATCAGCGGCCAGCCTGATCGCCATGGCGGGCGACCGGATTGTGATGCCGGGCAATGCCTTCCTGATGATCCATGAAGCCTGGGGCGGTGCGCTGGGCGATGCGGAAACCATGCGCCAGCAGGCCGATGTGCTGGACCAGATCAGCGGCGCCTATCGCCGTACCTATGCCGGGAAATCCGGCAAGGATGAAGAAACCGTGGCCGCCTTGATGCGCGCCGAAACTTGGTTTGATGCGGATATGGCCGTGGCGGAAGGTTTTGCCAGTGAAACGGCGGAGCCCGCAGAAATTCGCGCCTTTGCGGCGCTTGACCCCAATCGTTACGCCGCCGCGCCCGCAGCCTTTTGTGGGCTGGTGCGCGCGGCGCGCGATGCGGTGCCGACACCGGCACCGGCAGTTTCCAACCCGCCGGCAATTCCGCCGGCAGTAGCCAAGGAGATCGGCATGTCCGAATCCATCGCCCAGGCCGGCGGGAATAGCCCGGCCCAAACCCCTGCACCGGTTGCGCCGGCGGCGGCATCCATCGCCGACCTGCGCGGTATTGCCGAACGCAACGGCCTGCCGGCCGAATTTGCGCTGACGCAGCTTGAACGCGGCGCCACGCGCGAAGCCGCGCTTGAAGCCGCGCTTGAAGCGGTGGCGGCGCGCAGCCCTGCCCCGATTATGCCGAACAGCGCGGCGGTCAGCGTGATCCGTGATGAACGCGATACGCTGCGCGCCCGCTGGACTGGTGCGCTTTCCGCGCAGCTTTCCAATCAAGCGCCGCCGGCGGAAAGCCGCGAATTCGCCAATATGGGTTTCCATGGCCTGCTGCGTGAAATCGCGGTGGCCAATGGTGTGAAGGACGTGCATCGCATGTCCGGCGCCGATCTGGCGGAAATGGTTTTGTCCGGGCGGATCAACGCGCAGCATTCCACCAGCGACTTCCCGCTGATCCTTGTCAATTCTGCCAACAAATCTGTGCAGGGCCTGTTTGGCCAGTACCCGAACACCTGGGCTTCCTGGACGCGCGAAGTTGATGTGGCGGATTTCAAAACCATCACTTCTGCCTTTGCTGGCCAATTCCCGGAAGTGGCCGCCATTTCTGAAGGCGCACCCTACACCTATGGCTCGATCGCGGAAGAAGGCCAGACCTATGCGGTGCAGGAACGCGGCCGCCTGGTGGCGCTGACGCGCCAGGCGCTGGTGAATGACGATACGCGCGCCTTCCAGGATGTGCTTTCGGGTGCGGCCCTGGCTGGCTACACGGCGCTGCGCCGCGTGGTGTTCGGCATCCTGACCGCCAATGCCAACTGGCCGGCGGGTGGCGCCACGGCGCTGTTGGCCGCGGGCCGCAATAACCTGGGCACGGCGGGCAACCTGGCCGCCGGCACCTTCGCTGAACTGCGCGCGCTGCTGACCAAGCAGACCAGCCCAGCCCGCGCGGGTGAAAGCGCAGCGCCGCTGCCGCCCCCTTCTTCCATGGTGCTGCTGGTTGGCCCGGATGAAGAAGACACGGCGCTGGAATTGCTGGGCAACCGCATTGTGCCAAGCGCTACTGGCGCGGTGCTGCCTGATGCGTATCGTTCCAGCACTTCGCTGGTGATGGAACCTTTTCTGGATACCGTGAATGATCCTTACTACCTCTGCCGTGGCGATATTCGCGGGGTGGAGATTGCGTATCTCCAAGGCCAGCGCGCGCCCACCATCACGAGCGCCGAAGACATCCGCTATAGCGGCATGACTTTCCGCGTGGTGTTCGATTTTGGCGCTGCGGCGGTGCAGCCGCGCGCCATGGCCGCAAACCTGGGCTGATCTGATGCGGGTGGCTGAAGGGCCGCCCGCTTTCCCATCCATCCATTCGATCGAAAGGGGTGATTCCCATGGCTACAAATAAAGTTGGTGATTCTGATGTTGTCACCGTTACCGCGCCGGCTGCAGTGGCTTCCGGCGCTGGCGTGTTGGTTGGCCTGCTGTTTGGGGTGGCGATTCACGCCGCGGCGTCTGGCGCCAATGTCGCCATGATGACGGAAGGCGTGTTTCGCTTGCCGAAGGCGACAGGTGTTGCCATCAATGAAGGCGTGCGGGTGTTCTGGGACGGTGCCGCCGGCAATGTCACCACCACTGCTGCCAGCAATAACTGCATCGGCTGGGCCATTGGCCCGGGCAACTATGCCTCCAACGCCACGGAAATCCTGGTGCGCTTGGGCCGCCCGAACGCCACGGCCGCCTAAGGCTCAACCGGGGCGGCATAGCCCGCCCCGGGCTTTCCCATGGCAGATGCTTTCGCCGCCGCAGCCGCCGTGCTGCACGCGGACCAAAACCTTTCGGAGCCGGCGACGTATTACGCCGGCGGCGCCGGGCCCGGCCAGGCGCTGCGCGTAATCCGTTCCGCCCCCATCGCGCCAGCCTTTGGTCCGGCTGGTGGCATGGGCAGCCTGCAGCCCGCCTGCATGGTGGATGTATTGGTGGCTGATGTGCCCATTCAGCCTTCGCCCGGCGATCTGCTGTTGATGGGCAGCGAAACCTTCCGCGTTGAATCAGCGGAACGCGATGATCTGCGCCTGGCCTGGCGCCTGATGCTGGCGGAACAAGACTGATGCCCACCCCCATTCGTGAAGCCGTGCTGGCCGCCGTATTCACGCGGCTGAAGGCTGAGCTTTCCGGCGTGACGGTGCTGCGTGCGCATCGCGCACCCCTGGACCCGCGCCAATGCCCCGCCGTGATCATCACCGGCACCAGCATGGATGCCGATGAGGATATGTCCTTCGGTGAAACGCAGTGGCGCATCGGCTTCACCGTGGCAGGCTACATCACCGCCGCGACTGATCTGGCCGCGGAACAGGCGGCTTCCGCGCTTCACGCCCGCCTGGTTGCCGCGCTGCAGGATTATGATCTGGGCCCGGCCACCATCCAGCCGAACATCGCCGGCGCGGAGTTTGAGCCCTACAGCATCGAAGAATCCGCAGCCCCGGCAGGCGAATTCAACGCAAGTTTCGAAGCCTTGGCCATGACGCCAGCAGGCAGCCCCTACGCTCCATAAGCTTGAAAGGATAAAGCATGAGCACGAATCTGGTGCGGCTGCGCAATGCTGCCGTCGCGGTTAAAATTGAAGTGACGCCTGGCACTGATGCCATTGCGGGCACGCCTGCAAATGTGGATTGGATTGGCGCTGATTGCGTTGTCCAGTTTGACCAAACCGCGGTGCCGAATAGTGAAATGACTGGCAGCTTGGACCGCGCGCCCGCCATTGTGGGCGGCCTGCGCCCGCGGCTTCGCCTGACCATGCCGCTGCGTGGTTCCGGCACGGCTGGCACGGCGCCGGAATGGGGGCGCTTGATGCAATGCGCTACCATGCAGGAAACGCTGACGGCCGCCGCCGTGCCTGCCAGCCCGCTTGCGTTGAGCGCGGGTGGTGCTTCCGCCGTGACTCTGGGCGCCACCTTCGGCACCACGGCGCAGCAATATCGCGGCATGCCTTTGGCCCTTGGCGCCATCACGGGCGATCAGCCGGCGCTGAGTGCCATTGCGGATTACACCGCGGGCCGCGTGGCTTCGCTGATCCATACCGTGGCCACTGCCTTCACGGTGGCCCAAACCGCGCAGATCCCGATCAATCAGCGCTACAGCCCCACCAGTGATGAAGCGGTGTTCAGGACCTGCACCATCTACTTCTTCGCGGATGGCATGCGCTGGCGCTTCACGGGCTGCCTTGGCACTTGGTCCCTGGACCTCACCACGGGTGGCATTGGCCAATTGGCCTTCGACCTGGTTGGCACCTTCCTGGATTACAGCGCAACCGCGCTGCCCACGGGTTGGAACACGGTTATCCGCCCGACTGCGCCGCGCTTTGTGGCTGGCGCCTGCCGCATGAATGGCGCCATCGCCCGCGTGCGCGCGCTTTCGGTGCAGGCCGGTGTGGCCACGGTGCTGCCGGAAAACCCGGAAGCAACGGAAGGCTATGATCCCGCCGTGCCGGTGGAACGCGATGTGGCGGGCAGCCTGGACCCGTTGATGGATACCACGGTTTCCGTCAGCCGCTTCAACAATTTCCGCAACGGCACAAACATGATCCTTGGTGCCATCCTGGGCAGCACCCCGGGCAACCGCTTTGCCATTGTGCTGCCTTCCATCCGCGCGACCGCGATGAACCCTGGGGATCGCGGTTCATTGGGCGTGGATAGCATCGGCTTCCAGGCCGATGGCGCGGATAGCCCTGTTTTCGTGACTGCCTTCTAATCCGGTTCCGTCCGACAGCGGAACAAGGCCGCGCGCGCTGCGTTTTCTGCCGGCGTGGCGCGCGTTGCATCGGCGCAGGGGTGTCGGCCCCTGCGCCACCCCAAACCCCTCCGACAAGGGATTCCCATGAAAACCGAAGAACCCGTTTTGTCCCGCCGATCCATCCGCAAGGTGGATGGCAAGCGCGGCATTTATGAAGTGGCGCCCCTCACCATTCGTGAGCGCGCGGCCTACCGCGCGGATATGGCGCGCGAAGGCTGCCGCTTGCCCATGCGGTCTGAATTGCTGGAAGGCTTGGCCAGCGCCATGAAGGAATTGGCGCCGGATAACCTGGCTGATTTGCTGGCAGTGATTGCCCGCGCTGAAGCGGTGCAGGCCGATGGCGCTCAGCCCTTGGAAGCAGCTGATGAGGCTGCGCTGCGCGTCATGGAATCCGCCGCGCGCGCGGTGCCCGCCTATGCTGCCATGTTGGCGGACCAGGTGCGTTGGTTTTCGCTGATGCCGTTGGTAACCGCGCGGCATGCGCTGCGCGGTTGGCAATCTGACCTGCTGCCCCCCTTCCAGCGCGTGCGCGGCCTGGTGCCGGATGAAGTGCTGGAAGAATGCGGCGAAGAAGAC
>JBKDBK010000145.1:0-3123 GCA_046315175.1 Opitutia bacterium
GGCGGCCTGACAGTCGCGCTCGCCCAGCTGGCGATGAACGACGCCAAGAAGTATCCCGACTTCGCCGGGAATGTGCGGTGCGTCGATGTGCGCGCCCTCTTCCCCAAGGCCGAGGAATCGCCCAGCAAGCAGGGCTATCACTACTACTGGAACGGCGCCGCGTACATGGACATCGGGATGGCCCTCGGCCAGGCCATGGCGGACCTGATGAGGTAGGGCGGTTTCTCCGAAACCGCCTGCATCTCACGCGGCCCCGCACCGTAAACCGTTTTCAGGTAAGGCCCGCGCGCCGCGCGGGCCGCGGTCGTCGGGGCGCGACAACCCTACCCCAGGCAACGAGCGCAGCGAGTTCTCGCACCGGTCACCGGACACCGGTCACCAGGATCTCCCTTCCTTCCTCTCCCCCGCCCCAGTCCCCTCCGCATGTCCCCTTAGTCAAAACCCCCCAGTTAAGCCCAGGCAATAGCCTGCCTTGTCGGAACCCGTGAGCCAGCTGTGATGGGCGCAACTCACCGCCTTGACACTTATTCCAAATAAGAATAATTTATCCTTAAGACAACCGTGGGTCTTCAAAACCACGGGCCGCTTTGAGCGCGACCGCGCCCACTACAACAAGAAAGACCCTCGCGAACTAGCCGCCTGCCTGAGAAACACCCTGCTTCGCTACCTCCCGATGCTTAACGCCGCCCTAAATCCCCGCGCCATCCACGCGGGTTTTCTCCACCCCGAGCCGGGCGGGGTGATGGCAGTGGACCAGAAGGGCGGCGGCGGCAACCTGAGGGAAACTCGCCTCTACACCTACGCGCAGGCTGACACACGGACCCTTCACCTGCTTCTCCTCGGGGACAAGGCCACCCAGCGTCGCGACTTGGTCGAATTGCGAAAGTTGCTGTCCGAGATCATACCGCCCCCCACTCACCATGGCTAAATCCAATCCGAGGCGGAAAACCTTCTCTTCCCTCGAGGAGTATGCCCGCGGCAGGCGACTTTCCGGACGGACCTTGGCTCAGATCCGGCAATTGGCACGAGACACCGAGGTCATTGATCGCATGGTCCTGGAGCGAGTCCGGGCGGGACTTACCCAGACCGAGTTGGCAAGACGCCTCGGGACCAGCCAAAGCTATGTCTCCAAGCTGGAGGACAGCGCCGACGCCGACCTGACGCTCGGGGAAATCGACCGCTACTGTGCCGCGCTGGGCATCAGCGCCGGCCTCAGCCTCAAGGTCTAAAGATGGAGAGAAACAGCGGGGAGGCGGGGCCGCGGGGAAGCGAGTCTGCGGGTTAGAACTCACCGGTCACCAGCATCTCCCTTCCTTCCTCTCCCCCCGACCCCTATTCCCCTCCTTCCTCACTTCCTCCTTCGCCCCCGCTCCCCGATTCCCCTACGCTGACCCCATGCCCGAGTCCTCGCGCTCGCAATCGCCACCCTGCGCCGCCGCGCCAAGCGCGCCTGAAATCGCCGAGCGCCTTTAGGGACAGCGCTGACAGCACCAGGGTTCGGCGGAGCATGCTTAGCGGCAGTGTTAGCGGGCGATGTTTAGCCTTGCGCTCAGCTCTCGCATTTTAGACTTCCCTCCTAAAGCCCATAATCCGGCCCACGCCACATGAAGAACAAAGTCCTGATCCTTACGGCATTCATTTTCTGCGCCAGCAGGCCGACGTCATATGGCGTTGATCTGGTTTCCTACGAGTTCACTGATGCCAGATTGTCTCCCACTAGCGTCCTGCCGGGGATCACAGCTTCGGACTTTAGCAGCCCCGTTTTCTCTTTTGCCACCGGCACCAATGATTTGAGGACGAGCGAAACCCTAGGTCTCGCCGACGGGGCGGAGACCGTTTCGGACAACATGACCAATGCGGTTAACGCCAACCAGTATGTCGCATTTACGGTGACGGCTAATTCAGGATTTGTTCTCAACCTCGACGCCCTCGCATTTGACATCAGGAGAGGTTTGCGGGGAACACAGGACTATGCGGTTAGATCCAGTGTCGACACCTTTGCCACCTACATCGTGTTTGCCAACAACGTGATCAACGACACAAGCGTCAGACGGCAAAGCATTGACCTAACCAGCGCCGCATTCCAGGAACTCACGAGCATCGAGTTTCGCATCTATTTTGACGACAGACTCAACAACAGCTCCAGCGCATCGGATGTTTTCATCGATAATCTCATCCTGAGCGGCTCTGTCAGCTCCATCCCCGAGCCCTCCACCTACGGCCTCGCCCTCGGCGGCCTCGCGCTCGCGATCGCCGCCCTGCGCCGCCGCCGCAAGTCGGCCTGAAGTCGCAGAGCGCCTGAACCGACAGCCCCGCGCAAGCGGGGTTTTTTGTCAGTACACAAGAACAACTGGCCCAAGCAGGGTCGCGGCTACGTCCGTGACCTAGGGCATGGACGTAGCCATGCCCCTACCTCGGGGCAGATTCCAGATGAAAGATTTCAAAGTAAAGGTAAGCCGGACGGGGTTGGCGGTGACAGCGGGGTCAGCGAGGTCGGCGGGTTAGCGGTGCCAGCGGTGGCAGCGGGCGAGAACTCGCTGCGATCGTTGGCTCCCTGGCTTGATGGCTCGATGGCTTGGCAGCGCTCCGCCCCTTCCCAATTCTTCCCAGCATTTGCCCGCCCTTCCCAGCTTCATTTGCAAATCTTGCAGGGCCGTAGGCCCTCCGCTGAGCAGCTGCTACCGCTGCCACCGCTAGTCCCCTATTCCCCCATCCCCCTAATCCCCCATTCCCCCCACTCCTCGCTCCCGCTCCCATTTAGCCAGTTAGCAGGTTAGCCGTTTAGCAGTCCCCAAACTCCCTTCCCTTTTCCCCTCCCTCCCCTACCTTCCCCTCTCCCACCCCATGCCCGAGAAACCCCGAGACGAGATCCTACGGCTGCGCGCCGAGGTCGCCCGCCACGAGGACCTCTATCGGCGCAAGCACGCCCCCGAGATCAGCGACTACGAGTTCGACCAGATTCGCGACCGCCTGCAGGAGCTAGAGGCCGCCCACCCCGACCTCGCGGGGCCCGACCTGGGCATCGGGGATGACCGGAGCGAGGGATTTGAGCAGCGCGACCACGCGGAGCCCATGCTCTCGCTGGACAACACCTACAAGCGCGAGCAGTTCGCCGCCTTCGTC
>JBKDBK010000146.1:0-2789 GCA_046315175.1 Opitutia bacterium
CTTTAATCCCCATTCCCCTATCCCCCTAAAACCATGGCAACCCAAGTAGGCATCATCGGAGCCGGCGGCATGCTCCAGTACCACGCGGCCGGCTTCCGCCAGGCCGGCGCCGAGATCGTCGCCGTCGCCGACCCCGCGCCCGGCGCGGCACGCAAGGCGGCCGACAAATGGTGCGTCCCGCACGCCTATGAGTCCGTCGACGCCATGCTCGCCGAGCGCAAGGAGCTGCAGGCCGTCAGCATCATCGTCCCCAACAAGTTCCACGCCCCCCTCGCCATCCAGTGCCTCAAGGCCGGCAAGCATGTCTTCTGCGAGAAGCCGCCCGCGCTCAGCGCCGCCGAGGTCGACGGCATCGTCGCCGCCGCCAAGGCCTCCGGTAAGACGGTCATGTTCAACTTCAACAACCGAGCCCGCCCCGAGGCCCGCGCCCTCAAGGCCTACGTCGACGCCGGCCAGGTCGGGAAGATCAACTCCGCCCAGGCCAAGTGGATCCGCCGCACCGGCATCCCCGGCTTCGGCGGCTGGTTCACCACCAAGGAGCTCTCCGGAGGCGGCCCCGTCATCGACCTCCTCCACATGGTCGACCTCGCCATGCACCTCATGGGCTACCCCGAACCCGCCCACGTCCTCGGCCGCACCTTCAACGACTTCATCGAGGACAAGTCCTTCAAGGGCCCCTGGGGTATCCCCGACCGCGTCGGCGGCGTGACCGACGTCGAGAACGCCGCCCACGGCGTCGTCACCTTCAAGACCGGCCAGATCCTCACCCTCCAGGTCTCCTGGGCCGAGATGGTCAAGCGCGAGGAGGTGTCCGTCACCTTCCAGGGCACCAAGGCCGGCGGCAAGATCGAGCGCCTCTTCGGCGTCGACGGCATCGACGCGACCGCCCTCGACACCTGCGAGCTCTACGTCCAGGAGGGCGGCAACAGCGTCAACCGCTCCATCGTCACCCCGCCCTGCGAGGACATGGGCCGCAGCGCCTCCGCCGCCAATTTCATTGAGACGATCGAGGGCCGGGCCAAGCCCCTCAACACCCTCGAGGAGGCCCGCCGCCTCATGCAGGTCATCGACGGCCTCTACGCCTCGGCCCAGTCCGGCAAGCCGGTCTCCCTCTGACCGCCATGGCCGACCGCAAGTTGCGCATGGGCATGGTCGGCGGCGGCCGCGGCGCCTTCATCGGCGCCGTTCACCGCATGGCCGCCGCCCTCGACGGCCGCATCGACCTCGTCGCCGGCGCCTTCTCCTCCGACCCCGCCAAGTCCCGCCTCTCCGGCGCCGACCTCCACCTCGACCCCGCCCGCGTCTACGGCTCCTACCTCGAGATGGCCAAGGCCGAGGCCGCCCGCCCCGCCGCCGACCGCCTCGACTTCGTCGCCATCGTCGCCCGCAACGACCTCCACTATCCCGTGGCCAAGGCCTTCCTCGACGCCGGCTTCCACATCGTCTGCGAGAAGCCCCTCGCCTACACCCTCGCTGAGGCCCGCAAGCTGCGCGACCTCGCCAAGCGCTCCGGCCGCCTCTTCGCCCTCACCCACAACTACACCGGCTACCCCATGGTCAAGGAGGCCCGCGCCATGGTCCGCGCCGGCAAGCTCGGCACGATCAACAAGGTCGTCGTCGAGTACCCCCAGGGCTACGCCATCACCGCCCTCAAGACCAAGGCCGACGGCAAGATCTCCAACTGGCGCATGGACCCCGCCGTCGCCGGCATCTCCAATTGCATCGGGGACATCGGGAGCCACGCCGAGAACCTCGCCCAGTACATCACCGGCCTCGAGCTCGACGAGCTCGCCGCCGACCTCAGCACCATCATCCCCGGCCGCCCCCTCGACGACGACGGCAACCTGCTCCTCCGCTACAAGGGCGGCGCCAAGGGCGTCCTCCACGCCTCCCAGATCTCCACCGGCGACGAGAACAACCTCAACATCCGCGTCTACGGCACCCTCGCCTCCCTCGAGTGGCACCAGGAGCACCCCAACGAGCTCACCGTCAAGTTCGCCGAGGCCCCCCGCCAGGTCTGGCGCCGCGGCAACACCTACAACGGCCCCGAGGCCAAGCGCTTCACCCGCACCCCGTTCGGACACCCCGAGGCCTTCATCGAGGCCTTCGCCAACCTCTACATCGAGTTCGCCCGCGCCGTCCACGACCGCCTCGCCGGCCGCAAGCCCCCCAGGGAGGGCTACGATTTTCCGACCATCGACGACGGCGTCGCCGGCATGGCCTTCATCGAGGCCGCCGTGAAGTCCTCCAAGGCCAACTCCCGCTGGACCAAGGTCCGGCCCTGAGTCCCGCCCCTCACCGGTTCAGCCACCACACCCCGGCGTTGATGGTCGAGGCATAGGCCACCCAGGCCAGGTGCGGCGCCTGCAGCCAGGCGGCCGCCTTGTCCAATCTGGCCAACTCGCGGATCATACCCCCGAGCAGCGTGAGGTACAGCAGGATGTCCACCAGCGCCAGGTCCGGCCGCCTCAGGCCGAAGAACAGGTGCGACCACGCCGCGTTCGCCAGCAACAGCGCCCAGAAGAGCCCCTTGGCCGTCCCCGCCCCGGGTTGGCGCCACACCCGCCAAAGGCTCACCGCGAGCAGTCCGTAGAGAATCGTCCAGACCGGCCCAAACACCCAGCTCGGCGGCGTGTGCGGCGGCTTCGCCAGGGCAGGGTACCATTCCCGGACGCCCTGGGATGTCGACCAGCCCCCCAAGGCCGCCACCCCGTAGCAAAGCGCCAACAGGCCAAGCAGGTGCCAGAAGGTGCCGCGCGACGGGGATGACATAACGCTAGGCTAGCCCA
>JBKDBK010000147.1:0-2216 GCA_046315175.1 Opitutia bacterium
AGGCGATGGTGCCAGCGATGCGCTCGGGCTTGCTGATGCCGATCACGGTCGAGGCCACACGCGGGTCCTTCATCGAGAACTGCAGGGCGACAGCACCCGGCGGAATGCCATGACGCGCGCAGATCTCCTCGACGCGGGCCACCGGCGCCAGCATCTCGGGGCTCGCCTCCTGATAGACGTAGCGCGCATGAGACGCCGTGCCCTTGGCCAGAACGCCACCCGCGTAAGGCGCGGCATTGAGAACCGCGATGCCACGGGCCTTCGCCAGTTCCATCATCTCCTCCGCATTGCGGTTCACCAGCGTGAAGCGGTTGTGGGTGATGATGGCGTCGAAATCCCAGTCGCGCATCATCGGCATCATCACGTCGACGCGGCCCGCGGCGAGGCCCACCGCCTCGCACAGGCCTTCCTCCTTCATGCGGAAGAGCTCGGCCAGCGCGCCCCGGGGGCCGGTCACGTCTCCGAGGCCGCCCGGCACATGCTCGGGGTCATGCAGGTGAAGAAGCTGGATGCGGCTCACGTTCAGCGTCTTGAGGCTTTCCTCCAGTGAGCGGCGCGCGCGGGCGGCGTCGAACTTGCCCGTCTCGAAATCACGGTCAAGCTTGGTCGAGATCACGAAGCCCTTGGGAAGCCCGCCGCGCTCGGCAATCACCTCGCCCACGCGCGCCTCGCTGCGGCCCATGCCATAGATGCGCGACGTGTCGAGGAAGTTGACCTCGCTGTCGAAGATGGCGCGCACCGTCTCACGCGCGCCTTCCGGCGTGACACCATAGCCATAGGTGTCCGGCATGTCGCCCAGCGGCGCCAGGCCAAAGCACAGCCGGCTCACCGAAAGCCCCGTCTTCCCGAGTTGAACCTTGCCGATCATGCCGATCCTCCCTGTGCACGAAAGCGTGGAGCATGAGGCCATGCGGCGGTTCAGGCAAGCACGGGCTCAGGGACCGATCAGCGCCTCGAGTTCCGGCGGTAGCTGAATGCCCGGAGCGATGGCTCTGGCGCGTTCGGCTGCAGCCTTGGCCTCGGCGCGTTGGCCGTGAATGGCATGGGCCATGGCCTGCACCACGGGGGCTTCGGGGTTTCTGCCGTCAAGCGCTTCGGCGCGTTGGGCGTAGTCCAGCGCAAGCTCCGGCTTCTGGCCGTAGAGGGCTGCGATGCTCATGCCGAGCCAGGCATCTGGGCGGTTCTCGTCCCGCGCCAGCGCGCGCTTGTACCAGGAGATTGCATCATCCGTGCGCTGGCGGCGGGCTTCGAAACCGGCGCGCGCCAACAGGAGTTCGATGCTCTCAGGCGATGCCGCGACGGCGGAGGTGAGTGCGGCTTCGGTGCCCGCCGCATCGCCGCGCGCCTCCCTGATCTGGGCGAGGACGAGCCAGGCCTGCGCCAGCTGCGGGTCCATCTCGGCTGCGGTGCGGAAGGCGGCCTCGGCGTCGTCCCACGTCCTGCGGCTCAGCGCCAGGCCGCCGATGGCCATGTGGCCCTCGGGCGTGTCGGCATTGGCCAGCCGCGAGTCGAGATATTCCTGAAGTGCGCTGCGGAACTTTTCGTCATCCTTCGGCGGAAGGGCGGCGACACCCGCGCCCGCGATCTCGATCGCGGCCGTCTGGCGCACGCTGCGCATGGGATCGGAGAGAAGTGGCGTCAGAAGCGCGATGCGCTCCGTTGTCTCGATGTGACGGATGGCGCCAGCGGCGGCGGTGCGCACCAGCGGATCGTCATCCTTCAGGAGCTGGGCGGCATCGCTGGACGACAGCAGGCCATCGCCAGAGCCTGCGCGCAGTGCCGTGGCGCGCGCGATGGCGGGCACGTCGCGATTGCGGATGAAGGACTGGAGTGCAGCCACGGTGCTTTCCTGCCGGTCGCCCGCGGTGAAGGCGATGAGGGCGGAGCGGTCCTGCCAGGCGTGGTCCCTTGCCGGGAACCATGCCGCGATGTTCTCCGCCGCCCATTCCGCTGTCTTGTCCGTGGGGCAGGTGGTGAACACTTCGGGCGCGCCCGCCGCCTTGGACTGTAGCGGATCGGGCTTGCGGAAGAAGTGGTCACGCCGCGGGTCGATCAGCATGTAACTGCGCTCGGGCATGTGGCAGGTGACGCATTGCGCGGCCTCGCTGCCCGCTTCGTGGTGATGGTGCGCGGGCGTGTCATACTCCGCCTTGCGCAGGGTCGGGAAATCCGCGCGGCCGCCCGTATTGTGGCACTGGGTGCAGACGGCGTTGCCT
>JBKDBK010000148.1:0-3241 GCA_046315175.1 Opitutia bacterium
CAGTTAAATCCCAATACGGCGTGAAATCTGTGGCCGGGTCATAGATAAACTCTTGAACGCCCGCGACATTGGCCGTTACATCACCATCCCAACCAAACACTCGCCATTTTGCGCTGACAACAATCGCATCATCAGGACGCAGTGCGTTGATTTCTTCCTCACTTGGCCGGGCTGATAGGACTTCAATTTTCCAGTCAATCATTTTTCAATTCCATTGCACATTGCCGGTGCCCGCTGTGAAAGTGGCAACCGTGTCGCCGCCGACTGATGCCGTGGTGAACGTCAAGCCGCCACCGGGGTTGGAAATCGTGAGCGTGTTGGGATAACGGAGGATGACAACGCCTGAGCCGCCATTTGCGTGATTGCCACCACCACCGCCAGTATTGGCAGCACCTGCTGCGCCTGCCGATGAGTTTGAGCCGTTACCACCGCCACCCGCGCCGCCTGTGCCTGCCGATCCGCTATTATTGAAGTTTGCACCACCCCCACCGCCAGCGCGCGTTACTGAACTGCCGGTAATTGTGCTGGCGACACCTACGCCACCGTTACCACTGACGGAAGCTGATGTTGGGGTTTCTCCAACCGCACCAGCACCACCGCCGCCGCCGCTAGGGAACGGAGTCGAAAAAGTGGTTTCGCCGCCGCCAGCATACCCTTGATTCGCAGTGCCAGCGCCACCAAGAAAATCTCCTGGGTTTTGACACGTTGCCCCGCCACCACTACCACCGTCGCTTCCGTTTGAAGAAGTTGGAGACCCAGCACCACCACCCAAAGAAGTTATTGAAGCAAAAACACTGTTACTGCCGTTCGTTAGTGCAGCGCCGCCGGCCCCGACAGTGACAGTGTAATTTGTGGCAAGTGTTATATTAAATGTGGCTTCAGCAGATGAACCGCCGCCACTTGAATCTCCTGTCCGGTTAGTTCGATATCCACCAGCGCCACCACCGCCGCCGCCAAAACTACCACCAAACGAATTTACCCCACCACCACCACCGCCACCAACAACAAGGTATTGAATAGATGCGGAGGAAATCGTCGCCGCTGTGCCGAGAAGAAGTTGCTGTATCGTCATGTCAAGCCAGCACCAGAAATAACGAAAGTGTTGCTGGCAACACAAAGAATAGAACAGATACCCCGCTGCGCCAATGTCCGATTGCCGGTTGTAGCCGTGCCAGCCAAATACATCGTCACACTTGCGCCTTGCGTAATAGTCTGGTTGCTTGCACTGTTATTGTAGATGCTAATTACGTCATTAACCGCAAATACACCCGCGTTAATTGTCACGCCGCCAGTCGTGATTGAGATATGCCTTCCAGCATCGGCGGCAACCAAAACATACGCTCCAGTTTGGGAGTTTTGAGGAATACTCCGCAATTCACCTTTGGAGTCATTGACGGTATTGAATGTAACATTGCTTGCCGTGCCAAGGCCAAGGTTCGTGCGGGCGTTGGCTGCGTCACTAGCTCCCGTGCCGCCATCGGCTACGGCCAAATCAGTAATGCCGGTAATTGAGCCACCCGTGATTGATACCGAAGCCGCGTTTTGGGTGGCAATGGTTCCTAAACCAAGGTTAGTCCTTGCTGTCGCCGCGTCACTAGCGCCGGTTCCGCCATCGGCTACGGCCAAATCAGTAATGCCTGTGATAGAGCCCCCGGTTATGGAAACCGAGTTTGCTGCCTGAGTGGCAATGGTGCCAAGGCCAAGATTAGTCCTAGCTGTAGCGTTATTATTAGCCCCGGTCCCGCCCTGCCCTATTGAAAGGGGAGTGGTTAAACCACTCAAAGATGTAATGTCACTGTTTGCCCCGCTAGAAGCAACGCCAGTCAATCCACTCACTGTAACGCCGGAAATTGATCCACCAGTAATCGTCACAGAATTAGAGTTTTGGGTTGCCATAGTGCCAAGGCCAAGATTGGTGCGGGCTGTAGCCGCATCACTCGCACCAGTACCACCATCAGCTATAGCTAAGTCTGTAATGCCTGTAATTGATCCACCCGTGATAGAAACAGCATTAGCATTTTGCGAAACGATAGTGCCGAAAGATGGCGGGATATTAAGATTATTGATGGTATCAACTAGAGCAGCAAAATTCTCATCCAGTTTAATTAACTCAACTGGCGTGGTTTCATTTGCAAATTGATTAGGGACAGAAGCCATGCTTATACACCTATCACCGCATTATTAACCCAAGATACTTGCACTCCCGATTGATTGGTCCAATAAACCGGCTGACTTGAATTATTATACCACACAACAATACTTGTCGGTTGCGGGATATTTACATTCACAATCCCAATAAGTCCAGTAGCAAATATAGCTGCATTCCCAACAGGACTCCAACCAAATAAACTCCTACCAGGATTAACGTCTGGCCTAGGGTTAAGGAGCGCCACGGGGTCATTGATTGGAAACCTCCCCAACTGCAACTGAGGATGGTCCTCATCATTGCAGGCAGAACACACCTTAATGCCCGTTGGCTTCTGGTTCACCACCTGCCAATCTAGCTTGGCTAGTGGATAGCGAAAGTTACAGCGGTCACAGAACCCGAACGCCCGCTTACCAAAGGCAAACTTCTGGGTCATAGCCTGCTATAATTCCATGGGACAAAGGTGGCCGGGGACCGTTCCCGATCCTCCTCAGCCGCCAATGCAAATTGCCGCTCATACTCAGCTTGCAGCATTGGAACCCGAGCCGCCGCCTCTGGACGCTTCAAGGCAATCTGATAGGCTAGGGCAGCCGCTAGGGCTGGCACAAAGCGAACCGGCACGTCCATATTGTCAACGGCATTGGTGGCATCCTGCATCCGCCTCATACGCCAATACAGGACCGTATAGGCTTGGTCAGGAACCGGCCAAAGAATGAAGGATTGGCTAATCTGCTTTTGGACGTAAATCTGAAGGGGGCGCCCTGTCGTCGCCTTATTGGGCAGGGTTGCATAGTCTGTCACGCCAATACGCGATAGCGGATAGTCAAAGTTAGACCCCTGCCCCGGCAACCGGACAATGGCATCAATCACATCAATGTTGTCAGCCGGTAGGTTATAGGTAGATACATTTGGAGAAAGCGTGACAGATAGTTGCTCGACGGTCCAAAGGTTTAATCCCCGGTTAGACCACTCAGCACTAATCATATTCAAGGAACGGCGCGCGGTCCTGTAGTCATACCCCGTCCTAGCTTCCAAGCCAGCACGTTCATACGCTTCTTCTATCAGGTCGGTTATTTCGATATTCCAAGTTGCCGT
>JBKDBK010000149.1:0-2438 GCA_046315175.1 Opitutia bacterium
GACCGCGGCGGCATCCTCGTCACCCCCGCCTTCACCTTCGGTCCCGACGACGACACCTCCTACGGTGTCTCGGCCGAGTTCCGCCGACTCGGCGGCGGCGACGCCCTCTCCCTCAACGTCTCCTTCCGCCGCCGCTTCTGAGCCGCGCCCCTTCTTCCCAACTTCATTAAAGAATTACGATGCGCCTCCGCACCCAGTTCCTTGTCCTCGCCGCCGGCCTCGCCGCCACCGTCCGCGGTGTCGACGTCGACGCCGACCGCGAGATCAACAGCCTCTCCGAGCTGCTGGTCGACAACTTCACCCTCGTCGGCGACGCCGTCCTCACCATCGACCTGCGCAACTCCCTCGGCGCGCCGATCGACGCCACCCTCAACGCCCCCCTGCGCGACGACACCCAGGGCCTCGGCACCTTCGTCAAGGCCGGCGGCGGCACCCTCCAGTACAACGGCTTCGCCGGATCCCTCGCCTACTTCGGCAACCGCTCCTTCGACCCCCTCCTCGCCGCTCCCGTCCCCGCCGACCTGCGCGACAGCTCCCTCCGCGGCTTCTCCGGCCTCGTCATCGTCGAGCAGGGCCAGCTCCAGGTCTCGGGCTATCTCAACCAGTGGGCCGACTACGGTCCTTTCTCCGCCGTCCTCAAGGGCGCGCCCGGGGCCGAGATGCTGGGCGCCGCCGCCATCGTCGTCGAGGGCGGGGCCAAGCTCTCCTTCCGCAACAGCCAACTTAACCTGGTCGGCACCCCCGCCAGCCTCAACGACACCAACCACGACAACCCCGCCACCCCGCTCGTCGCCCGCCTCAACTTCGCCCACAACCTCCTCGCCGCCACCACCTCGGCGCTCGAGACCGGCCCGGCCGACAGCTACATCCTCGTCACCCATGTCGACTTCGGCGCCGCCGGCATCGACGTCGAGGAGGGCACCCTCGGCATCCTCGAGGGGCGCGGACGCTTCTACAAGACCGGGGCCGACGCCCTCCGCGTCACCAACACCGCCACCTTCACCGGCGAGTTCGTCGCCGCGGGCGGGCGCGTCATCCTCGACGCCACCTCGGGCGACACCCTCCTCTCCGCCCTCTCCGTCAACCTCGCCGCGGGACCCAACGGCTCCAATGTCGCCTTCGACATCAGCGATGATCCCGACATCGGCCACTGGAAGCCCGGCTACGCCCCCGGCGGCCAGACCACCACCCTCGTCGTCAACGGCACCCAGCGCATCCGCAACCTCCAGTCCCTCTTCGGCGAGGCCGGCGTCACCTCCATCGTCCTCTCCGGGACCGGCGCCGGCAATTTCATCGAGCTCGCCGGCGCGTCCGACATCCTCCGCGTCAACCAGGAGACCGGCTTCGACGGCTACTTCACCGGCTCCGTCGTCGGCGCCATCGACCCCATCAGCGGACTGCGCGGCGCCGCCCTCGGCACCTTCGTCAAGGAAGGCGAGGGCGCGCTCGCCCTCTTCTCCGACGGCAACAACATGAGCCTCCTCGAGGTGAGGGCCGGCCGCCTCGTCTCCAACGTCCAGAGTCTCGGCTCGGGCACCGTCAACCTGACCGGCACGGGCAGCCTCAGCATCGTGCAGAACGACGCCGGCGCCCTTCGCGCCACCATCGTCGGCGACTCCGCCCTCGCCGAGCTCCGCTTCAAGCCCACCGACACCATCCGCTACCGCGGGGGCGACGAGGTCGAGCTCGGCAACGACGACGCCGGCGTGGCCGACATCGTGGCCGCCCAGCCCTTCTTCCTCGGACAGGTCATCGTCGAGGACGGCAACGCCATCGTGTTCTCCTCCGGCAACAACAACGCCTTCGAGAACGCCTCCCGCATCCGCCTCCTCGGCGGCCCCAGCGGCCGCGAGACCTCCATCCGCTTCAACGACACCGACCAGCGCTTCCGCAACCTCGAGGGCGACGCCTCCACCCGCATCTATCTCGGCCGAGGCAACATCACCGTCGTCTCCGCCGCCGTCACCTCCTACGCCGGCGGCATCTCCGGCGTCGGCAACCTCGTCAAGGAGGGCTCGCCCACCTTCACCCTCTCCGGCCCCAACACCTACTTCGGCGCCACCGTCGTCCGCCAGGGCGGACTCGCCGCCGCCGCCCAGGGCGTCGCCAACACCTCGGGCCTCGTCCTCGTCGGCACCTCTTCCTTCACCGGTTCCGACGCCCAGTCCGTCGGAGGCCTCTTCGGCCGCCCCGGCACCGTGGTCAACGCCACCGGCAACCTCACCGTCGGCGTGAGCGACGAGCTCCGCGGCCGCCTCGCCAGCGAGCTCGCCAGCCTCCCTGTCACCGTCCCCGCCACCTCGCCCGCCTACTACCTCGCCACCGAGACGACCGACGTCGTCCCCGGCTTCTCGCCCGCCACCACCCTCGGCTTCCTCGTCCGCCAGTACGGCCTCGCCACCGACGTCGGCGGCACCGTGGGCGTCATCGACGAGTCC
>JBKDBK010000150.1:0-2817 GCA_046315175.1 Opitutia bacterium
TCCTTCGTATCCTACGCCTCCTTTAGCCCCCGAGCCATCGAGCCAACGAGCTAGCGAGCTAAAGAGCCATAATCCCTTGCCCCCTATACCCAATTTCCCCTAAAAATACTTACCCCCATGCGCCGCCTATCCCTGCTTCTGCTTATCAGTGCGGCCCCTATCTCGGTTCTAGCCGACGACAATTCGTCCGGCTCGACTCTCCTGCTCAATGGCGGAGGTTTCAACTTCGCCTCCGGCGGGATTGCCCCCGGTGGCACGACACCGACGCCAACACCTCCGAATTTGATTCTTAATGGCACTGGATCTATCCAGTGGAACAGCTCAACAAACAATCTGCCTGGTGGTTTGCTCGTTGGCACCCTGACCCTCAATGGCACGAACTCCTATTCAGGCACGACCACCATCAACGCGGGCACCTTGACGCTCAACGGGGTTCAGTTCGGCACCAACATTCTGCTTGGTGACGGCCAGCTCTACCCAGTCCCCCCCTCGCTCTCGCTCGAGGGCGATCCCTCGGTGCCGCTTTTGCACCCCCAGTTCCTCACCGTGACCGGCGGCACCATCGAATACGACTCCCCCCTGTCGGACGCCTTTGATTTGCCGGAAGCAGTCGAGTTTGAGCCTTATCGCCTCGACCCGGAAGGGGTCATCATCGTCGACCCGATTTTCGTGGTGACCGAACCCCCGGAACCCACGTTCATCGAGACCGACAGGTCGTCCGACGGCACCGTGGCCCTGGGCTTCGACCAGGTGAGCGGCAACTGGCAGGTGCGGCACACCCTCACCGACAGGACGGAGCCGCTGCCGATGATCTCCTATTCCGACCTGCTCGGCGAGGACCAGGTCGGCCCGGCGGTCATGCTCACCTTGCTGGCCAACGGCCTCTCGGGCGATGGTAGCACCGTCATCGGGCTGCACCCGAACGGCTCGGCCTTCCGTTATCGCAGCGACGAGCGCCAATCCCTTGAGCTGCTGGACAACGGAGCGGACGGCGCCCTGTGGACCTCGGCCTTCGTCGTCGAGCAGAGCTTCAACGGCGACATCGTCGTCGGGCAGATACTCGCGCCGGAAAGCCAGCGCTGGCAGGCCGCCCGGTGGGACCAGGATGGCAAGCTGACGGTGCTCAATCCGATCGGCAGCCCCCACAACCACGTGGCCAAGCTGGTCACCCCCGACGGCTCCGTGGTCGCCGGAGATGTGGTCAATGCCGAGGAAGGAAGGAGCGGCGTCGTGCCCTTCGTCTGGAGCGAGCCCAAGGGCTTCCGCCAGCTGGGCGACCCGACAGCCTCGGACGAGCAGATCATTGTCACCCGACTTTCCGACGACGGCCTGACGCTCAGCGGCGTGCGCGGCGACGGCATCAGCCCGTCCACCGATTGGTTCTGGACCGAGGACGGCGGCTTCCAGGACATCATCCTCGTGATCTGCGATTTCGGCGGCAACCCGGTGGAGGACTACTCGCTGACGGGCGTCGACCTCGAGCGCGGCATCTTCATGGGCACCTTCGAGGATGGCGCCCAGTTCCTCAGCTACGACGGCGTCACCATCTCGCCCACCGCATGGATGGGCTCGCTCGCCGGCCCCGCCGCCACCCTCCGCTCCTCGCTCGAGCTCTCCGGCCAGACCATGGAGGGCGCCCACCACCGCCCGATCAAGAGCCTCGCCTTCCCCGGCCACCAGGAGTTCGCCTGGGTCACCGGCGACCTCGGCAAGGCCACCCGCCAGCGCGACGCCGAGCAGACCGCCGGCGAGTTCGGCTACGGCATGCGCATCGGCGCCGACGCCGTCCTCGGCCTCGCCTTCGGCTACTCCGAGCTCGAGCAGGACTCCGGACCCTCCAGCCACGGCGAGACCAGCGGCGCCTTCGCCGTCGCCGACCTCGGCTGGTCCGCCGGCCCCGGCGAGATCACCCTCACCGCCCTCCTCGGCCGGACCGACATCGTCACCGTCCGCAACGGCAGCAGCGGCGAGACCGAGGGCGACGCCTACAGCCTGCGCGTCCGCTACGACAACCCCCTCGGCACCCTCGCCGGCCGCCCCATCGGCGCCTTCGCCGCCGTCACCTACGACCACGCCACCGTCAACGGCTACACCGAGACCGGCGGCGTCGCCCCCGCCACCTACAACGACCGCAGCAAGGACACCTGGAACGTCCGCCTCGGCGTCACCGGCAAGACCGCCCTCGGCAAGGACACCGATTTGCACATGACCCTCGAGGCCGTCCGCCTCATCAGCGCCGACAACGCCGACTTCAGCGGCACCGATGTCTCCACCGGCGTCCTCGACTTCACCGTCCCCGACACCCGCGGCAAGCGCACCTGGGGCCGCCTCGGCTTCGACCTCGACCACCGCCTCAGCCCCAAGACCGTCCTCAGCCTCACCCTCCACGCCTCGAGCGAGGGCGACGCCTTCGACACCGCCGCCGCCCTCAGCATCCGACGGGGGTTCTGAGTTAGCGGTGTTAGCGGTGCTAGCGGGTCAGCGGAGGGCCTGTCGGCCCAGCACCAGCGCCTACGGCGCTCCTGGCCCCCCGTTCCCCTGTTCCACAACCCCCCTCCTCCTCCGCCCCCTCCGCCTCCTTCGTATCCTACGCCTCCATTAGCCATCGAGCCATTTCCCGCTCCCTTCTAACACCGCTAGCACCGCTAACCCCGCTATCGAGCCATCGAGCCATCAAGCCAACGAGCTAGCGAGCTAAAGAGCCATAATCCCGTGCCCTTTGGCGCAAGCCCGCGCCCCCCTCACCTTCCAAATTCACAACCCATAAAGAGCCCTGATCCCGCTCGCCCGCAGCAACCGCGCGACCTCCACCTCGCG
>JBKDBK010000151.1:0-5069 GCA_046315175.1 Opitutia bacterium
GCCCCTGTGCCGCCGTGCCCCTGTTCTAGCCATCCCGCTAGTCCGCTAGTCAGCTATCAAGCTAGAGAGCCAACGAGCCAACGAGCTATACTCCCGCCTCGCCCCGCGATGCGACTCCCCGCGATTCCCAATCGCGACTCCCCGCAAGCATCGCTTGCGACTCCCCGCTGGCCTTCAGCCCGCGACTCCCCGGCGGCCCCGCCCCCGCCCCCGGACTCACGCCGCGCGCCTCACTCCTAGCTCCAAACTCCTAGCTCCTCCCTGGCCCCTGTGCCGCCGTGCCCCTGTTCTAGCCATCCCGCTAGAGAGCTATTCCGCCAGTAAGCTAGTTAGCTAGAGAGCCAACGAGCTAACGAGCTATACTCCCCCTCCCCCTATCCAATTGCCCCTCCCTTCTATCGCCGCTAGCATCACAACCTCCGCCACCCCTTCTAACCCCGCTAACCCTGCTAACCCCTCTCCCCCTCCCATGCCCCTCCGCCTCCTTCCTCTCCTCTCCCTCCTCGCCCTTCCTTTCTCATTCGCCGCTTCGCCATCCTCCGCAACCTCCGCCCCCTCCGAATCCTCCGCCACCCTTAGGAAACCCAACATCCTCGTCATCATCGCCGACGACCTCGGCATCGGCGACGTCGGCTTCTCCGGCGGCAAGGACTTCCCCACGCCCCACATCGATCGCCTCGCGCGCGAGGGCGCCAGCTTCACCGCCGGCTACCTCACCGCCCCCGTCTGCTCGCCCTCCCGCGCCGGCTATCTCTCCGGACGTTACCAGCAGCGCTTCGGGCACGAGTTCAACCCCGCCGTCGGCAACGTCGAGCAAATGGGCCTCCCCCTCTCCGAGAAACTCCTCCCCGCCCGCCTCCGCGAGGCCGGCTACCGCACCGCCATGGTCGGCAAGTGGCACCTCGGCACCGCCAAGGAGTTCCAGCCCCTCGCCCGCGGCTTCGACGAGCAGCTCCTCGGCTTCCTCGGCGGCGCCCGCGACTACCACGGCGAGGTCCGCGGCCCCTCCCGCGCCCTCCTTCGCAACGGGCAGCCAGCCGAGGCCAAGGGCTACCTCACCGACCAGTTCGGCGACGAGGGCGCCGCCTTCGTCTCGAGCCAAAAGGGCGCCGCCAAGCCCTGGTTCCTCTACATGGCCTTCAACGCCTCCCACACGCCCATGGACACCACTCCGGAAACCCTGGCCCGCGTCCCCGCCTCCGTTCCCGCCGCCCGCAGGAAGATCGCCGCCATGACCCTTTCCCTCGACGACAACATCGGCAAGCTCCTCAAGGCCCTCGACGCCACCGGCCAGGCCGACAACACGATCGTCGTCTTCACCTCCGACAACGGGGGCGCCCCCGCCTCCAACGCCAGCAACCTCCACCTCCGCGGCTCCAAGGGTAACACCTTCGAGGGCGGCATCCGCACCCCCATGGCCGTCCGCTGGCCCCGCGTCGCCAAACCCGGCTCCACCCTCGCCGCCCCCACCAACACCCTCGACCTCACCGCCACCTTCCTCGCCGCCGCCACCGGCTCCGTCCCCAAGGACTACGACGGGCGCGACCTCGCCCCCGCCCTCGCCGGCCAAGCCACCCCCGATCCCACCCGCCCCCTCTTCTGGCGCATGGGCACCAACTGGGCCATCCGCTCCGGCGATTGGAAACTCGTCGGTGGCAAGGAGGGCAGGGGACCCAACGCCAAAACCGTCACCCTCCTCGTCAATCTCAAGTCCGATCCCTCCGAGAAAACCGACCTCTCCGCCCAGCACCCCGACAAACGCAAGGAACTCGAGGCCGCCTTCAAGGCCTGGGAAAAAACCCTCGCCAAGCCCCTCTGGAAAGGCGGCCCCGGCTCCGGCGTCGGCAACGAGATCGGCGCCTAACCCCCGCCTCAGGTAGGGCCGTCTCACCGCGACGGCCGTCTCTCTCCAGTGCCCCTGTGCCCCTGAGCCCCTGTGCCCCCGTACCCCCGTTATGTAGGGAGGCCTCTCCGAGGCCTCCGTCTCTCTCCCGTACTCTGTGCCCCTGTTGTAGCTATTCCGCCATTCCGCTTTCCCGTTAGAGAGCTAGTGAGCTAGTTAGCTAGAGAGCTAGTGAGCCACCGAGCCACCGAGCCAACGAGCTAGCGAGCTATCCTCCGCCCCATCCCCCTCCCCCCGCTTTTTTTATTAACCCTTGCTATTCCAAGGACCAAAATTTATAAATAATTTCTATTAATTAAGTGATTCGAACATTACACAAAAATAAGGCCGTCTCCCTCGCCCTTTCCCACCTCCTCGCCGCCGCCACCGCCTCCGCCGCCACCGTCGATTGGTCCGGCGCCACCTCCGCCGATTGGTCCCTTGGGGCCAACTGGCTCGGTGGACAACCCCCCGCCGACAACACCTCGGCCGACCTCGCCAGGTTCCATTTCGCCGCCTCGCCCACCTTCGCCCCCAACACCGGCACGCGCTCCGTCCGCGGCCTCATCATCGGCGACGGATCCACCGCCGTCCCCGCCTTCACCCTCTCCGGCACCCTCCTCACCCTCGGCGCCGGCGGCATCACCCAGCAAGCCGGCTCCCTCGGCGCCACCCTCGCCACCCCGCTCGCCCTCGCCGCCAACCAGAGCTGGACCAACGCCGCCGCCGCCTCCCTCGCCGTCACCGGCCCCGTCTCCCTCGGCACCCACACCCTCACCGCCGCCGGCACCGGCTCCCTCAGCCTCGCCGGCGCCCTCTCCGGCACCGGCGCCCTCGCCAAATCCGGCACCGGCACCCTCACCCTCGCCGGCGCCAACACCTACTCCGGCGGCACCACCGTCAACGCCGGACGCCTCGCGGGCGACACCACCTCGCTCCAGGGCGACATCGCCAGCCTTGGCGTCGTCGAGTTCGCCCAGGCCTCCGCCGGCACCTACGCCGGCGTCCTCTCCGGCACCGGCCAGCTCATCAAGACCGGTGCCGGCACCCTCACCCTCGCCGGCGACAACACCTTCACCGGCGGCCTCCGCATCGAGGCCGGCACCGTCCTCGCCGGCATCGGCGGCAAGAAGGAAACCCTCGGTGGCCCCGGCAACATCGTCACCTTCGCCGGCGTCGGCGCCACCCTCCGCGCCGCCGGCTCAGTCAAGTCCGACATCCATGACTTGCACCTCGAGCAGGACGGCATCCTGGACACCAACAGCTTCACCCTCACCCTCACCGGCACCCTCTCCGGCCTGGGCGGCCTCATCAAGACCGGCGCCGGCCTCCTCGAGCTCGACGGCGTCGGCACCTTCACCGGCCCCCTCGCCGTCAACCAAGGCACCGCCTCAGTCACCAAGGTCGGCGCGCTCCGCGCCGGCTCCGATGCCCACCTGGCCGACACCGCCGGCGCCACCTTCGGCATCAAGGTCGACCAAACCATCGGACGCCTCACCGGCGGCGGCTCCGCCGGCGGCACCGCGGCGCTCGACGGCCACACCCTCTCCGTCGGCGCCGGCAATGTCTCCTCCACCTTCGGCGGCCGATTCACCGGCTCCAACACCGGCCACCTCCACAAGGTCGGCTCCGGCTCCCTCACCCTGACCAACACCGCCACCAACGACGCCTTCACCGGCGGCGTGAGGATCTCCGGCGGCTCCCTCCGCATCTCCGCCGTCGAGTCCCTCGGCGAGCGCGGCACCCACCGCACCCTCCACCTCGAGACCGGCGGCGAGCTCTCCCTCCTCGAGGACCTCTCCTTCAACACCCGCATCTTCCACCTCGGCGCGGCCGACACCTCCGGGGCCGCCGGCGTCTTCCGCGTCGCCTCCGGCAAGACCGCCTACGTGCGCGGCCTCGTCAAGGACGACGTCCAGGGCGGCGCCGGGGCCCTCGTCAAGGAAGGCGCCGGCACCCTCGTCCTCGAGGGCCTCAACACCTACACCGGCGGCACCATCATCCGCGGCGGCACCCTCCTCGCCGGCGTCGGCGGCAACCGCAGCACCCTCGGCGCCGAATCGGGCGACATCACCTTCGACGGCGCCGGCGCCACCCTCCGCATCTCCGCCAACATCGCCGACAGCACCCGCAGCTACCACTACCTCCAGACCGGCATCATCGACACCGCCGGCTTCAACCTCGAGCTCAACGCCGGCAGCACCGGCTCCGGCGGCCTCACCAAGGTCGGCCTCGGCACCCTCAGCCTCGGCGGCGCCCACGGCCACAACGGCCACACCAACGTCTCCGCCGGCCGCCTCGTCGTCAACGGCACCCTCGCCGGGGCCGTCACCGTCGCCTCCGCCGCCACCCTCGGCGGCTCCGGCGTCATCGGGGGCGATGTCACCCTCGCCGGCGTCCACAACCCCGGCAACTCCCCCGGCATCCAGACCATCCAGGGCGACCTCACCTACCTTTCCTCCGCCACCATCCTCTGGGAACTCGCCGCCCAGTCCTCCGCCAACTCCCCCGTCGCCTTCGACCAAATCCTCGTCGGCGGCGACCTCGCCTTCGGCGGCTTCACCTCGCTCAGCCTCGTCTTCGACGCCGCCGGCTCCGCCGTCCTCTGGTCCGACAACTTCTGGTCCACCGCCCAGTCCTGGCTCCTCTACGACGTCGCCGGCACCCTCACCGGCTTCGAAAATCTTCAGATCAGCGCCCTCTCGGCCGACAGCGCCGGCGCCCTCCTCGGCTCCGCCCGGCCCGGCGCCACCTTCGCCCTCTCCCAGGTCGGCACCGACATCCTTCTGGCCTACACTCCCGTCCCCGAGCCCTCCACCTACGGCCTCCTCGGCACCCTCGCCCTCGCCGCCTCCGCCCTCCGACGCCGGAAAAAGGGGACCAGCTAAACAAGGGACTGGGGGAATAGGGGACCAGGGGAATAGAATGCCCATTATGCCTTGGGCAGGGACGTCTCTCCAAGACGTCCGTGCATCTTCCCCCTCCCGGACTCCCGCCCCCTGCCTCGGGTAGGGAGGCCTCTCCGAGGCCTCCGTCTCTGTCCCGTGCCCCTGTGCCGCCGTGCCCCTGTTCTAGCCATCCCGCTAGTCCGCTAGTCAGCTATCAAGCTAGAGAGCCAACGAGCCAACGAGCTATACTCCCGCCTCGCCCCGCGATGCGACTCCCCGCGATTCCCAATCGCGACTCC
>JBKDBK010000152.1:0-3305 GCA_046315175.1 Opitutia bacterium
GGATAGCTCGATGGCTAATGGAGGCGGAGGATACGGAGGGGGCGGAGGGGGGGGAGGAGGGGGTGGGTGGATTTGGGGTTGGAGGCGTGGGGGGGATGGGGCCGGTTTGGGGTATGCGAAGTTTGCTGGGACTGTTCGTGATGGCGGCGTTGGCGGCCAAGGATGTGGCGTCGAGGCCGACCATCGTGATGTTCCTTGCGGATGACCTTGGGACGGGCGATGTGGCGGCGCTTTCGGCGAGTTGCCGGATCAGGACGCCTTATCTGGATGGCTTTGCGTCGGAGGGGATGCGTTTGAGGGACTTTCATTCGAACAGCTCGGTTTGCACGCCGACGCGGTATGGGTTGATGACGGGGAGGTATGCGTGGAGGACGCACCTGCAGAGGGGGGTGTTGGAGGGAGGGTCTGGTCCGTTGATCGCAAAGGGACGTCGGACCCTCGCCTCGGTCCTGCGCGACGGCGGCTACCGCACGGCGCTGGTGGGCAAGTGGCACCTGGGTCTTGGCTGGGAGCGGGACGGGGGCGGGAGGCCCGACTATGCGCGGCCGTTTTCCGACGGGCCGATGTCTCACGGCTTCGCGAGCTTCTTCGGCCTGGCGGCGTCGGCCGACATGCCCCCGTATGTCTTCCTGGAGGGCGACCGCGCGACGGTGGCGCCGACCGCGAGGTTCACGTCGGACTTCGGCCCGGCGCGGGACGGCCCGGCGGCGCCGGGATGGACGTCGGAGGCGATCCAGGATGCGCTGACGCGCCGCGCGATCGAGGAGCTGAGGAAGTGCACGGATGATCCGAGGCCGCTCTTCCTCCTGGTTTGCCTGGCGAGCCCGCACACGCCGATCGCGCCGGTCAGGGACTGGCAGGGGAGGAGCGGGATCAACCGCTACGCGGACTTCGTGATGCAGATGGACCATGACATCGGGCGGGTGCTGACGGCGCTGCGCGAGACGGGCCGGGCGGAGGATGCGTTTGTCGTGATCACGTCGGACAACGGTTGCTCGCCGGAGGCGAACTTCGCCCAGCTGGCCGCGCAGGACCATTTCCCCTCGGCGGGCTTCCGCGGGGCGAAGGCGGACCTTTACGAGGGCGGGCACCGGGTGCCTTGCCTGGTGCGCTGGCCGCGGCGGATCGCGCGCGGGGCGACGAGCGAGGCGCTGTCGGGGATGACGGATTGGTATGCGACGCTGGCCGAGGTGGCCGGGCTGGGGCGACCGACCGAGGGCGGGGAGGACAGCGTCAGCCTGGTGCCGGTGCTGACGGGCAAGTCGGCCTCGGCGCGCGACACCTATGTGGTCCATTCGATCGACGGCAGCTTCGCGCTGCGTCGCGGCAGCCTGAAGTATCTCGCCGCGCGGGGGAGCGGGGGCTGGAGCGAGCCGAACGGAAAGACCAGGGGCTTCGGGCGCCTACCCCCCTCGCAGCTTTACGACCTGGCCGTGGATCCGCGGGAGGAGGAAAACCTGGTCTTCGAGCGTCCGGATCTCGCCGAGGCGATGCGCGAGCAGCTTGTGGCGATTGTCAGGGCGGGTCGATCGACGCCGGGGCCGGCCTCGGCGAACGATGTGCCGGTGCGGGTTGGCGGGGAGTAGGGGATTCAGGGGATATGAAGGAGGCGGAGGGGGCGGATGTATAGCTCGATAGCTCGTTGGCTCGTTGGCTAATGGAGGGGGCGGAGGGGGAGGCTTGCTCAGCGCACGGTTTTTAGCAGTTGGCCGTCGTCCCCGAGGCGTCCGACGGGGCGCCTGCCCTCGGTGATCTCGCGGCGGCCCTTGGCGGCGAGGGCGCGGAGCTCGTCGACGACCTTGGGGTGTTGGCTGGCGACGTTGTTCCGCTCGCCGGGATCGGTGTCGAGGTTGTAGAGCGAGAGGGGGATCTTGGCGCTCTTGGTGGGGCCGGGTTCGCCGTCCTTGCCCTTGGGTTGGCCCTCGTAGCTGCGGCTGGTGTGCTCGAGGTGGAGTTTCCAGTTGCCGCGGCGGACGGCTTCGAGGGTGTCGCCGTAGAAGTAGAGGAAGGATGAGCGGGCTTGGTCGGACTTGCCGGCGAGGAGGGAGGCGAACGATTGACCGTCGATGGGCTTGGCGGGGGCGCGGGCGCCGGCGAGCTCGACGAGGGTGGGGAGGATGTCGAGGTTGGCGGCGAGGGCGGCTGAGACCCGGTTGGCGGGGATGCCGCGGGGCCAGCGGGCGACGAAGGGGACGCGGACTCCGCCTTCCCAGGTGGTGCCCTTGCCCTCGCGGAAGTGTCCGGCGGAGCCGGCGTGGTCGCCGAAGTTCAGCCAGGGACCGTTGTCGGAGGTGAAGAGGACGAGCGTGTCGGCGTCGGCGCCCTTCTCGGCGAGGAGGGCGAGGAGGCGGCCGACGCGCGCGTCGATCTCCGCGATGACCTCGGCGTAGGGCGTGGGGCCCTTGCCCTTGAACTCGGCGGACGCGCCGAGGGGCGTGTGGGGCATGTTGGGGGCGATGTAGAGGAAGAAGGGGGCGGGCTTGGCGGCGTGGCGGCGGACGAAGGACTCGGCCCAGTCGAACTGGCGGGCGGTGAGGTTGTCCATGGCTTCCCAGCCGTCGACAAAGCCGGCGGGCTTGCCGTCCTCGATCCAGGGCAGGGGCGGATGGTTGGACTTGGTCTGGCCGCTCCGGTAGCGGAACGGCCACATGTCGTTGGAGTAGGGAAGGGCGAGGGACTCGTCGAAGCCGTGGTCGGGCGGGAGGAAGGGCTTACGATCGCCCAGGTGCCATTTGCCGGTCATGCCGGTGCGGTAGCCCGCCTCGCGCAGGAGCTCGGGCAGGGTGTCCTCGTCGGGGTTGAGACCGCGCTTTTCCCCGGGGAAGAGGGCGGTGCCGCCGAGGCTGATCCGATTGGGGTAGCAGCCGGTGAGGAGGGCGGCGCGGGAGGAGGTGCAAACGGCCTGGGTGGCGTAGAAGGAGGTGAGGCGGAGGCCTTCCTTGGCCATGCGGTCGAGGTGCGGGGTCTTGCAGCCGGGGCCTTGGGTGCCGATGTCGGCCCAGCCCTGGTCATCGGTCATGATTAGGATGATGTTGGGCTTGGCCTGCTGGGCGAGCAGGGGTGAGGCGATGATGAGAAGGAGGGCAAGGAGGGGCATGGAGGGGCCGGGCGGAGGGGAAGGAGGGGAAGGGGAAGGAGGGGGATTCGTAGGATACGAAGGAGGCGTAGGAGGCGTAGGAGGGGGATGTATAGCTCGATAGCTCGTTGGCTCGATGGCTCGTTGGCTAATGGAGGTGGCGGGAGGGGAGATTCGTAGGATACGAAGGAGGCGGAGGAGGCGTAGGAGGGGAAGAGGATTAGCGGGG
>JBKDBK010000153.1:0-2212 GCA_046315175.1 Opitutia bacterium
ATTTTACACTGGCACATTCGAAATTGATGCCATTTCCGAAACTGGGGCATTTCAAATTAATGGCGTTGATTTTTCGCCTGAATATTTAGAGGAAGTAACGGATGGCAATCACAACCCTTGATGGCGCAATCGCTGGAATGCAGGCTCCAGTGCCTATCACAAAGGTAGGTATCGCAACCGCCGCTGTCGGCGCTATGCGCGGTTATACCCCGTGGTATGCAGCAGGCAACCCAGGTGCTGCTACAGCAAACGCGGCAGGCGTTAACGGCGCGGCAGTTACTGCACCCGTGACAGGAATGCTTCCTCGTACAAATCCAACAGGCGGCGCGTTTGCGTACCTTGCACGTTTAGGTATCAATGCCAGCACCCCTGGTACTCTGTGGCTGATTGACCGTATGTGGAACAACAGTGGCCTTTCGGTTACTTCTACAGCGGGGCAAGCTATTACCTCGGCAGCACTTCCTGCCCGATCCGGCGACGGAACCGCCAACGGCGCTAACGTGATGGCTGCTATCGAATGGTCTGCAACCGGCGGTGCTGGTACGCCCGCAGTCACGCTCAATTATAACGATCAGGATGGTGTCGCTAGCACAGGCACATTTACCGCAATCGCAAGCCCTCCAGTTGGTACGTTTGAGGTGTTTACATTAGGTGCAGGTGATACAGGTATACGGTCGCTTACTTCCGCATCATCTTTCACGCAGTCTGCCACACGCAATAGTGGTACAATGCACTTGGTGTTGTTCCGTGTTCTTGCTCAAGTTGAAGTTACGTCTGCTAACATCGGCAACGCTATTGACGTTTTGACGGCTGGTATGCCGCGCATTTACGATGGTAGTGTTTTGCAGCTTGTCTGGTTTCCTAGCGCAACAACTGCCACTAACTTCATTGGGCAGTATATCGAAACGCAAGGCTAATGCCTGGTCAGGGCGACTTTCCGTTACGCTCGTCTTGGCTCGGCAGGGGCAGGGGCAGGGGCGCAAATCCTCGTAAGGTTGTCAATGTTGCCGCGCGAAATAGTGCAAACGCACCTGTATGGATTAATTGGACATTTAATGCTTCTGGCCCATTCAGTCAGACATTAACGGCAAATTTATTTACCAACACCCAGACCTTCTATGCTGCAACGGTAACACGCGGCACCGTCAACGTATCGCCTGCGCTATTTACCAACAGCCAGACATTCTACGGCCCTACGGTCGCACAGGTTACGCAGCTTGCGCCCAGCCTGCTTACCAACACGCAGACCTTCTATGGCCCAGCGGTAACGTCGGTTCGCAATCTCACCCCGGCTTTATTCACCAACACCCAAACGTTTTACAGCCCGACCCGCACGTCAAGCAATGCGGTCGCGCCTTCGCTGCTAACAAACACTCAGACATTCTACAGCCCGACAGCAACACGCTCCAACACAGTTGCTCCTGCGCTCTACACGAACACGCAGACATTCTTTGCGCCTGCCGTAACGACAACCAGAACAGTTGAAGCCAGCCTATTCACGAACAGCCAGATCTTTTACGGGCCGACTGCAACCGCAATCAATCCGCTGCTTCCGTCGCTGTTCACCAACGACCAGACATTTTACAGCCCAACGGTTGCGATAGTTGGCGCTCCGCAGTTCATTGAGCCAAGCCTATTCGTCAATACGAACATCCTCTACCCGCCCACGGTTGTTGACCCGCCTGCCCAGTTAGTTGGCGGCGGTGGTGGTGAGGATTCATCGAGAAGCAGACCCGCCAAGACCAAGCGCAGAAAGACAGGCTTTGCGAACGAGCGTGCAATCCTCGAAGCGGCGCTATCAGATCGGGTAGCAAAGAGCGCCGACGTTCTCAGTGATAGTAATCTCGCTGTCGCCAAGAAAACCGCCAAGACGCTCAATGCCTATCTGAATGAAAAGGGAACAGCCGACGCGCTGCAATCCCAGCTTGATAGACTGCTGGCCCAGTTAAGCATCAAGGGCGCAAACGATCAGAATAACGACAGTCTCAATGCGGACCTAATTGCCGCTGCGGACGAAATTCAACAGTTCTTGAACGATGAACAGGAGGCGATTCAAATCCTTCTGCTCGATCAGGAAAACGATGATGCATTGCTGCTAATGGCAATGGGTTTTTGATATCATTGCGTCATTTGCAAAAATATGTGATGATACAAGTAAGCGGTTCCGCCCTTCGCTGAATTAGGGTGAGTTTATGGGGTACAACATGAAAAC
>JBKDBK010000154.1:0-63337 GCA_046315175.1 Opitutia bacterium
CTGCATGGCTTCTTGGATGAGCGGCGCGAAATCCTGCCCCAACACCGCGAGAAACGCCGACGCAACAAGCGGATCGGCGCCAAGCGCGCCCATAATCATCGCCTGCATGTCTGGCGGCAGCGACGCCAGCCGCGCCTTGGCTGCGGATGCCGGGTCCAGTTGCCCGCCCAGCATAGCCGCTGCTGGATGGTCAGGCATATCAGTGTAGGGCCGCTTGAGCGTGCCCGCCCCTGTGGGCATGGCGCTTGGCGTCGGCGCGTAGGCGCCAGCCGTTGGGGGAGACATCATTGTGGGGTTACTCCGTGTTGAACGCGGGTCAGGCCCGCAGATCAGAACGCCAATTCAATCAGTGCGGCGACGATAGCAGCCGCCAGCGCAGGCCAGCCCATATCCCTGTGCGCGCGAGGTTTCCATTGCCACGGCAAAATGCGATTGCTGCCAAAGTGTTCCTCAGACTGACGGCGCTCCCGCCCCACATAGAACCCAATGGCAAAGAAGGCGCCGATAAGCGCAGGCAATCCAAACAGCGCGCACGGGATACCAATAACCGCAGTCAGCGCAGCACTAATCAAAGCATGGCTTAGGCCGGGCGTAATTGGTTTCATGCCACACCCCCAAGGCTATCGTTGCCGTTGCCACCATTCAGCGTGTCATTACCAGAAGGCTGTTCCACCATAATCGGCGCTTGGAGCCACGGCAGGGGCAAGTTGAGCGGCTCTGCCTTCTTCTGCGCCACTTGCTGCATCACCATGTCTTCATAGGCCGTGCGCTGGTCACCCATCGCGGCATGAACCCAGCCAAGCACCTGCGCTTCGGTTAGGTCATAATAGGGCGTGAAGTCCGTTGTCGGGTCATAGACAAATTCTTGAACGCCCGCGACATTGGCCGTTACATCACCATCCCAGCCAAACACTCGCCATTTGGCGCTGACAACAATCGCATCATCGGGGCGTAAGGCATTAATCTCCTGCTCGCTTGAACGGGCTGACAGGGCTTCAATTTTCCAGTCAATCATTGTATAAACCCCTTCTTGTGGCGCTTAAGAACATTACGATAATGCAAGGGCAACTCTACCGGCTGTCGCAGAATTGCCCGATGTACCCCGATCTGGATCTGCGCTGTTTCCAGGCGTTGTATTATTTCCAGCGGTGAGAACCCCAGCGGTCACAAGGGTTGGATGCAAATACCCTGACCCACCACCGCCACTTCCTTTCCCAATGACGACAGTGCTTTGGCCACCACCCCCACCAAAATATCCGCCACCACCGCCGCCACCACCCCAACCACCGGTTGACCCAGGACCACCGTTGCCCGGCGAACCACCTGCGTTGAGCGCATTGCCTGAACTGCCGCCTTGCAGCGCGCTGCCTGCGGTTCCGTTTGAGGAATTTCCAGGGGCACCACCGGCAGATTGGGAGCCACCAAAGCCACCACCGCCATTGTTACCTACTCCATCTTGGCCATTGGTGCCTCCGCCCGCACCAGCTAAGCCATACCCGGCGGGGGCCATGCCGCCACCGCCAGCGCCTGCAATCATTCTTGCATTCGCTTGTGTCAGCGATGTGGTTTCAAACAGGCCAGAAAAGCCCCCGCCGCCAGCGCCCTCGCCGGTATGCTGACCAGCACCACCAACTATGACGGTGTAAGTAACGCCGGCGAACAGTGTAATGGTGCCGCCCGCAAAACCACCGGCGCCACCTTGTCCTGAAACACCGCCGCCAGCGCCCCACAATTTAGCAGATATGGAAAACGTCTCATTGGGGGTTAGGTAGTATGTGCCTGCACTGGATAACACCAACGGGCCAGAAGAAGGAACCCAAACTGACGTTATACTACCAGTTATCGTTACACTTAAAGCACCAACAGGAGTGGTCGTGCCGAGAAGAAGTTGCAACAAGCTCATGGTCAGGTCAGCCCTGGGCCAGAAATGATGAACTCATTGCTGGCCACGCAATAGACCGTGCATTGCCCATACTGCGCCAGTGTTCGGTTTCCAGTCGTCGCAGTGCCAGCCAGCCGAAGCGTAACGCCAGACCCCTGCGTAATCGTCTGATTGCTGGCGCTGTTATTTAGGATTGAGAACACTTGCCCTGCCGAAAAAACGCCACTCGGAACAGTCACGCCGCCCGTGGTAATACGGATGGTTCCGCCATTATCCGAAAGCGCTGCCGTGTAGGCTGCGGTGCGGTTGACGACGGGTAGATCGCGTAGGTTGCCCTTGCTGTCAGACACGTTACTGAAGGTCGGGCTATCTGACCCACCAAGAGCGAGCGCCGTGCGTTGCGCTGCTAGGTTGGCGGCCGTCAGCAAAGTGCGCCCAGCAGCGCTTGAGTCCGAGATTTGATTGGCCGCAATGTTCAGCCCGGCGAAAATCTGCGCCAGGGTGGCTTTGCGCGAAGCGCCTCCCTGGCTTACCTCAAATTCATCAGACGCTTGCACACTTGCCACCGCAGGAAGCTGTGAAAGTCTTATCGAACCAGACATGGCTTTCTCCGCCTTAAACCTGCATTTGCAAGGGATAAGGGCCGCCCGCGCTATTCAATGCGCCAGCAGGCCCCAAAATACATCAGCGCCGCATTTGCTGCGGCCACTACCGTTCCACCGTTGTTGGTGCCGGCGGTCATTGTGGCTATCGTGCGGGCGGGCGCATTGGCCTGAACCAGAAACCAAATCCACCGCCCGTCATCCGGGAGCGTCGCCGCCACATTCGGCGCACCGCCACCAAACGCCTGATATGCCGTGGCCTCTGGTGTTGGCATTGCGGCCAACGTCGCCCGCGCTGTTGCCGGGCTATCATCATCCAGAACCGACCGGCTGAAATCGGTCGTCGCCGCTCGCGGCAAAAACTGATCCGATAAGATCAGCGTGTTGTAGAGGTCTTGCAGATAGGTCTGTATTTCATTCAAGGCCGCGCCAGGATCAGGCGAAAGCCTTGGCGGTGGGCCTAGCGTGTTCTTGCTGTTGGCCACCGCCTCAATTCCCCAACCGCTGAACCAAGATTTGCGCTCGCACAAACTCAAATGGGACCGGATCGGCGCAGGAAATTTCCATCTGCCATGTGTTCGCACAACCCATGCCGCCAAACTCCTGAACCATTGGTTCGGTGGCCGGCAGCCCCATGGATTTCCACACCCAGCGCGTCCACAGATCATTGTCGCGGCGCATTCGGACACCAAATCGAGCGGTCTGCCCGACCTGCAATTGATCGCCGATCACGCGCGGCCGGCCGTCCTCTGCCACACGCACAAAGCCATCTTCGGAGATGCGACGGATTCCACCTTCAGACAAAGTGAAAGCAAAGTCATTGCCCGCCATGCGAAGCCGCACCCGCACATCATCAAGTCGGGACGGGCCAAATTCATCTACATGGGCGCTTCGGATCAAGCACCGCATTGGATCGGCAAGGTTCTCGTAATAGGTGGGATCCAATTCCGCGATCCCGTCCTGCACCCCAACAAACACCCGCCCCCAGGCTTCTTCCAGTGACCAGCCAGGCCAGCGCGCGTAGCCCCCGCTTGTGCGGTCGTAGCCCCACAGGAAGGACCAGCGCCCGCGGTTCATGTCCAGCAGCAGCGTGATCCCGCGCGCATCATAATCCGGCGCGCTTGCATTCGGCGCCTGCAAGATGATGAAGCGCTGGCCTTTGATGGATACACTATCTGCCCAAGCGTCCGTCCAGTCGTCTATGTTCTGAAGGGTCAGGGCAATGTCATCGCTTTGGGTGCGCGTCACCTGGGCCTGGAACCGCACAAACTCAGCAGACTGATTGACCCCAAACGTGCCCATCTTGTCCGTGACCAGCGTATGCGGGTGGGCCAAGCCGTCGCCGGTCATCCACCGTCTGAAAAAAGGCCGGTCGCCAGACGCCAGTGTTTCATATTGCTCAATGCTTTCTGGTCCGGCCAGCAGCAATTCATTGAAGGGTGTGACCGCCGCCGCCACCAAATCATCAGGTTTGCCCTCGGCGGTGAATACCGAAAGATCGTCCCACGCCTCATACCCGCCTGGCTCGCTGTAGCGGAATCGCCCCGTATAGGGCTCAATCGCCACCAGATAGCCGTCAATCCAAGCCACATGCGTCGAAGTTGGTGCCTGGGCAGAAAGTAGCCGCGTGGCGCCAGAATCAAGGGCCACAATCGGCCCGCCGGCGGCAATCACTAGGCTTTCATCGGTCGCGGCAAAGGTCGGCCTACCACCGCCTGAAAGCGGAATGCCAGTCACATTCTGGCCCTGCCCATTGCGCCCAATGCGCCAGACTTGTCCGGCCTGGCCCACGGCAACCAAGTCGCCGCGCCACCACTTGAGCGTGATCCGCCCCTGACCTGGCAAAGCCATCCAGGGCCGCAAGCCGGGAAACCGGGACCAGCCGCCCGCTCGGTTGCCGTAGAGGTTTTCCGCCACGGCTACGCGGCGGCGCAAGATCGCCTCATCCGCATTGGTGAACATGGCTTCTTCCCAGGGGAAGTTCGCCCATTGCGCCATTAGCGCAGGCCCGCCATCAGGAAATCCACCATCACTTCCCATTCAACCGTGTGGCTGGCCTCGCCTGTCACCATCAGCCGCGCAAGCGCGCCGCTGGCGTCCAGCGTCATGCTATAGGTAGCCAGATTGCCAGCGCTGACCCGCACCGTCCCTGCAAGCGCATTACTTGTCACAAGCGCGCTGGCTGCGGTTGCCGTTGGGCCTCCGCTAAAAACCAGGCTCTCGCCGGTCTGGAACGTGCCAGCCACATCGCGCAGCGTGATTGTGCCCGCCGCACCCACCTGGGTCACGGCAATAACGCGGGCCGTGGCGCCGGATGTGGCGCCCGTCACAGTTGACCCGGGGGTGATCGTCGTGCTGGCGCTACTGAAATCCAAGGCCGCGCCTGGGCGGCTGATTACGCCTTCAGCGACATAGCTGGCCACTTCCGGCCCATTCATGCGCCGCGCAACCGCATCGGCGCGTATCCGCACCACATCACCAGGCGGAACTTCAATCTGCCAGGCGGCGGCGGCAGTATTGTTGGTCGTCGTCAGGCGGAACCGCCCGCGCCGATTGCTTTTGATGCGCGAGAGACGCTCCACCGCGCCAGTCTGCTGCACGGCGGCATTTTCAAAGCAGTCGCGGAAGATAATCGGCTCGGCCGGCACCGAAGCAATTAGCGACACGCCAAGCAATTCGGTGTTGTCAAACACCACGGCCCGGCATTCGCCATTGAAGCGGATCTCGCCGCCATCCATCCGCCCGCCCAGCACCCGCACCGATCGGCTGGTATTCACCGCCTTGTTGACCGGGTTGGCGCCATCCTCAATCTTAAGATTACCCAGGTTTCCGCGCCAGAAGCAGGCAGGGAACATGACGCTCCGCCCGCCCGTAATCGTCACTGCATCCGCGGCATTGGCATCGAAATACACCTGCTCAAACACGAGGTTTTGCGCTTCGGCATCCACGCCTTCAATCACCAAACCGGCATTGATGCAGGACGCTACAGAGCCGCCGCGCCATTCCAGGGATCGCAGGGCGGCTCCGCCTTGCCCCGGCAGCAATTCGCCTACGAGATAGGCGCCCTTGGTGCAGGCCGACACATGCAATTCTTCAAAGGCCACACCGTCACCGCCCGAGATATGCAGCCCGGTCGCAAAACTGCTAACAGCCACATTGCGCAGCGCCAGATTGGCCTTGTTGATCGCGCGAATGCCGACCGAGTTTGTCACCGCATTGACCCCGTTCAGGGTCAAATCCTCCAGCCCAGCATTGGCCCCGGCCATGGTCACAACCGCCTGGCCCTGAGTGCTGCGCAATTCGGTCGTGCCGCGCCCTGCACCGCGCAGGCGAACCCCCTGCGGCAGCGATAGGGTTGTCAGGTCAAAGATACCCTTCGGCACCAGCACCACGCCGCCGCCATCAGCCGCAGCGGCCGCAATAGCCGCCGTCAGAACCGTCGTGTTGTTGGACGGCGAGCCAAAGACAAGCGGCCCGAAATTCAGCGCCGATATCGTATCGTCCAGGGCCGATCGCAGGGTTCTGGCCACGGCACCCGACTGCGCCGATATGACGGTTGCCAGAGACACATCAGCGCCGGCGAGAGATCCAAGCGGCAACTGGTTAATGCCGGTAGTGCCTTCGTCATTTATGATAAGCTGATAGGACACGCCCACATAGACCGGATTGGCAAACCGCCCGTAAGTGCGGCCGCTACCATCGGTGAAGGTTGCCAGCACTTGCGGATTGGTGGCGGGGACCGAAAGCAAAGGATCGGTATAGACCGAAGCAAGCGTGGTTGTGCCTGCGACGACGATTTCTACAATGGCGCCAGCGTAGCCCGGTTTCCAAGTATCAAATTCCGCGACGCGGAGAAATTGCGGCATGGCGCTTGATCCTTCGCTCAGGTCTTGATGCAGATATAGACGGCGACGTTCTTGGGGCGCGTTTCGCTGCCGCCTGCATTGCTGATGGTGATGCCGGTCGGCGAAAAACTGGTTAGGTGCGAGGTATTGCTCGTCAGCCCACCAAGCAGCGAATACCTGTTCGTTGCACTGTTCGTCGGATTGGCCGGTGCACTAGCACCGAAATAATCACCGCCGCCGCCATTATTCACGCCGCTCCAATGCTGATGGCCTGGGTCAGTAATGGTGTGACCGTGGCTTTCGAACGCATCCCCTTGGTAAGAAGCAAACACCCGCCCAGGATCAAGGCCGCGTCCGGCGTCAAAGCCGCGCAGAAATGCACCGCGGTAATCCGGCAGGTTGAAGGTGGTGGCTCCGTCGCCAACACCATGTGTGGTGCCAATCGCAAGAAAAAGCGCCGCATAAGTCGTGCGCGATACTGCGCTGCCATCACAAAACAGCCAACCACTAGGCGCGCTGGACATGGCAAAAGCCGTGATCTCCCCCGGCCTGCGCGCCTGAGCAATCACCGCCGCAACAAGCGCATCCACATAAGCCTTGCGGGTCGCCTCATTGGCCGCCACAGGGTCAAAGCCGGGCAGCAGCAAAGCGCCCTGCATCGTATCGCCACCGCGATTTACCGCAGCAATGTCGCCGCGTACCTGCGCCGGGGTTCGCGTTTCAATGCCATTGGCTCCCGCATTCACTCGCAAAAAAGCGCTGGCTGGCGTTACCGGAATTACCGTGCCAAGCACGTCGGCGGCCAGCGCATCGGTCATCGCATCGGCGTCAATTTCTTCCTGAAGCAAACCGGCCGCCAAATCCACCGAAAATGAATTGCTGACATGGCCATCCAAGACAATGAAGGTGGAAGGCCCGGCCGGATCGCGCACGCGCTCACTCGGGTAATACAAGGTCGCCGAAGTCCAAATGCCGCGCCAGCGCGGAATCAACCCCGTCACGCCCAAAACCTGCGCAGGCCCACCTGCCGGCGTTACCACCATGATTACCGGCTTTTCCACATAGATCGGGCCGGGAAACTTGCCTTCGCTGTCCAGCGCAATAGGATTGGGCCGCAGCGTGGCCCCAATCGGCCCGGCATAGAGCGTTGCTACAGTCGCCGTCTGCTGAAGGTTCTCATTGACCTCATACACGGTCACAGAGGCCGCCGCATAGTATGGGTTCTTGAGCGCAAAATCGGTCAGAAGCGCGCGTTGCATGTCCGGCCTTCCTCAGAAATCGTTGTAGGCAATGCGCCGCGGTTGCCCGGCCAGCTCTTGCCCATCGTAATCTTCAAGATCGCGCAGCAATTCCGCCGCGCGCAGCTTGTGTTCCGCCACCTCATCCGCAGGCAGCTTGCGCACCGGCCCGTTGCCAATCTCGTAGGCCAGAGCCGTAATAAGGTAGAGATTCCACGTCGTTCGGAGATCCGGCATTTCCGTGGAAAGCTGCCCCTGCCGCATGTCGGTGGAAAACCGCTGGAAGGTGACAGCCAGGGTGTAATGCGGATCATCAGGCGGTGTCGGCCACACATGCAGCGTCGGATCGCCCGTCCGATCCACATAGACCATAACCGGCACATCGCTTTCGCTGGGCTGGCGCGCGTCCCATTCGTCGCGGCGGGCAATCGTTATCTGGCTTTTCTGGCCTGATCGCGTGTCAGTCGCCCACACATCAACCACATGCTGAACGCCCGCAAGGGTGCCCAGGCCAGCAGCCAAGGGATAAGACGACTGACCAGCAAGCAGGGTGAGTGTTGCCGTCTGAGGGATTAGCCACCACGTCCGGCGCCGCGCTGCCACATGGCCGACAATCAAATCCAGCCAGTTGCGCGCTTCTTCCATCTCCACCTGACGCGCACCATCGTCATTGATGGAATAGGAGCCAATTTTGCGTAGCGCCCGCTCGCAAATCTGCCCGATGGTCAGCGCGCCGGCCATGGCTTATCAGGCGCCCATCTCAAGCGGATCGCGCCGAGTCCCGGTTGCGCCCGCTCGCGCGAGTGCATCTTGGGCGCCCATCATCCTTGCGGTCACGTCGTCCGGCAACTGATCGGGACTGGTTTCGGCATCGCTGGTCATGTCGCGGGCGCGCTGGCTGCGTGGCAATTCAACGACCAAGGGGGCTGTCTTGAGAAATTCGACCATGGCCGCCCGATCCTTCGGGTTAACCTCATGGCCGCCTGGTCGTGCCACGCACCGGGCAAACAGCGCTTTGGTCGTCAGGTCTTCAAGGTTAGCCACCGTTTGGCCTTCCTGAAGCACAATGCCGCCCTTGGTCGCGCGCAGGTTCAATTGCTCCGGCAATGCAGCTTGAAGCTGGCCAAGCTCATCAAAAACCTTAAACGCGGGATCGCGCAGGAAAACCGCCGCATGTTCGCGCGGCATCAGAGTCTTGCTTTGCGCGGTCAGCTTGTAGAAAAACCCGGCGACAGGCTCATGTGTGCGCGGCTCGGTTTTGGCGTTGCTGTCCGACACTGACCACTGGTCGTCGGTCACGGTAATGATGTTCTCAGACATGCTTTGGTCTTTCGTTTTGTTTCAGGGAAAGCGCGGCCTTGGCGCCGAAACGCCAAGGCCATTGCCGCTATCAGATGTGCGGCTTGACATACGGCAGCACCGCAAATGCTTGCGCCGTTGCCGAGGATGCAGAGAAGGTCGCGCTAATGGTGCGCGCCGCGGCTGGGCCGATAGCGTGCGTGTCAGGCAGGTTGACCGCGGGCGTGGTGGCAAAGTTTTGGACCAGCAGCGCGCCAAGCGTAGGAGTGCCGGAAACGGCTGGGGCAATGGTCCCAACCGCTGCCAGAGACACCGCATCAAGCAGGCCATCCGCGTCGCCGCCGCTTTCCGAAGAAAGCAGGCCGACCTCAATGGTGCGCGAGCCTTCCAGAACCGTCACACGCAATGCCGCCGCTGGCGACAAAAGCGCGCCGACCGGGAATTGCAGACCAGTCGTGCCTTCCGTGGCGGCGGTGAAGTCCGGCGCCGCCAAAGGGATGACTGCCGTGTGCTGCACCTGATCCAAAGAATACGGGATTTCAGGATCTTGGCCCGGCCGCGCGCCGCGAAAGACGAAAAACCCGCCATCGGGCGCAAAGCCGTAGATGTCCACGGTCGTAATGGTGTTGTCCGTGGCAAACCGCAGATTGCCGCGCGTCAAGCTGACCGGATTGGCAATAGCTGCCCCCGTATCAGGATTGAAAAGCGAGGCTTTGCGCGCCGTGCCCGGCAGGCAGATGATCGCAGCACCGCCCGCGGTAGCCACTGGCGTAGCGCGCAGGAAGTCTTGGATCTGCAACTGATAGATAAGACGGGTTCCGCTCACGGGAAACCTCCTTTTGATCTGGAAAGGTTGAGGGGCTGGAAATGAAAAAGGCGCCGCGCCCGCTTACACGCGGGCTGACGCCTTTCTCAGATGATGGCCTTGCCTGATTAGGCGGCGGCCGCCGTGTACCAAGAGATGATGCCGAAATCCTGTTTGGACCGGGCATCAAACACCGATTGGAATTGCGGCTTGAGCAAACCGACCACGCGCCCGACAGACATACCAGGGCGATTGCCATAGTCTGTATTGTCGGATTCGTTGTATTCGGTTTCGCCAATGGTGGCGAAGCCCAATGCCTGCGCCCCCATCAGGATCGCCTGGGCGCCGTCAACCGTGCCGCCCGAGCCCCACTTGGAACCGCTGGCCAGGCCAAAGGTGGTCGGCACCTTTTGGTGGTCGTAAATCACCAAGCCTTCAACCACGGCGGTCGCGCCCTTAAACAGCGGGTTTGCATCCCCCCTGACGCCGGCGCGGCTGACAATGGTTTGGTAGTTCGGGTCACGGCGAAGATCACGGCATTGCTCGGTAGAGAGCAGCACCGCGTAATAATCCCTGCCGCCAGAACGGATCGGCTTGATGCGCTTGCGCTTGGCGGTCGTCAGAAGCCCGACAAGCCCGTTCCAAGTCACCGTGTCAGACGAGGTGAGCGTACCCACGCTGGTTGCCGCGCCCGCAAAAACGCGCCGGCCAGATGAAGGCGCGGTCACGTCAGCAGCGAAGTTCAGCGAAGGAAGCTGGCTGGTGCCGACGCGGCTGGAACCATCCAAATTCAAGCTGTAGGAAATGCCGCAGATGGAAAGGAACATCATCTCGTCGAGCTTATCCGCCATCCAGAAGCCAAGCTTTTCGCGGCCGACGGTGCGGAAGCGAATTACCGTATCCTGTTCAGCCATCTTCCCGCGAGAGCGAACGCCCTGGCGAATTTGGTCAATGCGGATTTCAATGCTGTCATTCCACATCGCCTCTTCGTTGCCTTCGAGGATATTGTCGCCCACCGTCCCATCAGAACCAATGTCGCCGACAAGCTGCATGACGCAGACACGCCCACGCTCCGTTTCCGTCAGTGCGGTAATGCGCTGCACCGGGTTATTCGTGCCGGTGCCAGCAAAGCCGTTGCTCATCCAGAAATTCTGGTCGCGCCCGGCGTTCCAAAGTTCTGCCCCCCAAATGCGCTTCTTCGCACTGGAAAGGGCGCCAAAATCGGTTGTCGCCATAACTGTTTCTGCCTTTCGTTATCCTGAGAGGAGTCGTTGTCGGACAGTCGGGGGCAGAGCCATGATTTCTTCGTCCGTCATTTGCAGAATGCGCTGATCGGTAAAGACTTCGCCGTTGCCCGCGGTGCCCATGTTGTTTGTGTCGGGCGGCATATCGGCAGCCATTCCATGCTTCCGCAGCCGCGCAGTGGCCGCCTCCGACATGGGTGGTGCGCCGGATGCCTTCCGGGTTGCTTGCGTGTTTCCTTCAGAGGATGCCGGCAGTTGAACCCCCCACGCGGGGCCAAAACCTACGGAAAGTTGCGCGACCGTCTCACGCAGCCTGCGGGTTTCGTTGGCGGAGTTGCCAAACGGGCGCCCTTCCTGCTGCGCTTGAAAAACCGCCATATCGCGCAGCTTAAAAAGCTGCTCCTGTGACATGGCGGGCAGATACGGATATTGCTGATTCAGTTGCTGTGCATGGGCAAACAGCATCGCCTCATCGGCCATGCTCGGCTGCGCTGCCTGGCGGGCAACGGTTTCCTGCACACGCTGAAAATGGATTGCTTGGATTTGGTCCTCGCGCTCCATCCTGAATGCCTCGTATTCGGACAGGGTGATTTCGCCCTGATCGTACCGTTTGGCTTCAGCCTGAATTGCATCCCTCATCTGCCGGATCGGATCGGTAGCCGGTACGGGCGCTGGTTGCTGCGTAGGCTGGGCTGGGCTTTGCGGCGAATTGGCCGGCACCCCTCCCTTGATTACGCTTTCCAACGCCTCTGCTTTACCCTTGAAAAACTCGGCATCATCCTTTGCGGCCCGCAGGTCGGAATTGACCTTTGCAAAACGCTCGTATGGCACCGCACTAGGCGCCCGTTCTGACGGTTGGTCCGTCTCGGCTGGTGCTTGGTCGTCGCCTTGCGGCGCGGCCTCGCTGCCGATGGGTGCTTCGTGTTTTTCTTGGGTAGCGCGTTCTTCGGCCTCTAGTGCGGCGTAAGCCGCCCTGAGTTCCGCCGCGTCAATGTCGTTCGGGTCCGGCTGGTTGGCCGGTGTTCCGCCATCTTGCGGGCGCGCGTGTTCTACCGCTGGGGCGTCAGCCCCATCGTTCATTTCCGGTGGCATAGATTATCCTCTGTCCCCTGTATCGGCGGAGAGTTCCGACCAAACGCCCGAACCTCGGCGGCAGGGCGGTCATATCGCTGACCGCGGGCGAACCCTTTAATGACGCCGCTGGGCCAATGCCGCGCGCTGCGCCAAGTTCACAACCTCGTTTCCGGTTGCATCAACCCAGGAATTGCGCATTTGCCATTCAGCAATGCCCTTCTCCCCCAATTGGATTAGATGCTCCGCCGTGTAGCTTTCGACGTTTGAGGGCTTGCAATCCACCTCAATGGCAACGTGAACGTCCCCGTCCTGATCGCGCCAGATTAAGGTGGCCTCATGCCGATCGGCCCAGCCTACCACCCAATGCCCGCCGTGGTTGGCCTGGCGGTTCAACGCCACGGCCACCTTCACCATCCAAGAGACTATGTAATCTGCCGGCGTTGGGGTGGCCGCGTCAGCCCCCATCGCGGCGCCACGGCCATCCGCAAAGAAAACGACCGCATACCACCCGGGCGAAACGTGCCGCTCAAGCTGCCCGGCCAAATCCGCAACGACAATCACATCGGGGACCGTGTGAACCCGGTAGCCAACCTTGAATTTCCGTGCCGGTGCAATCATCGGTCGGTTCCTTTAGCCTGCCATCGGCACTGGAGCGCCGGGCTCCGGCCCACTTGGTAGCGATCCGCCATCAATCCCCACCCGGCTCCCGCCAGGCCCGGGGCCAGCCGATTGCGGCGGCGCTCCGGTTTCCTCGCCATCCATTGCCGGGCCGCCATTGTGGCCCATCATGCTTTGTGCCTTCCGCGCAGCCGCCAAGGACGCCTTGAGTTCTTCCTTGCGATCCATGCTGGACGCATCAATCAGGAAGTCGTCAGGAATCGGCATACCCATCTGCTTCAGCGAAAGCATTTCTTCAAACTGCGCCTCCATGAAGCTTTTGCTCATTGGCGTCTGGTCCACAGCCACCGCAAAGCTGCCAAGCGTCACGTCATTGATGATGCCGCCTGCGGTGCGCTCATTTATGATCATGGCAACCTGCGTTGTCCCTCGCCCGGTTGCCCGAATTACCCGCCGCTCCGTGTAGAACGCCTGGATCAATTCAAGATGCTTCTTGCCGAGCAATTCCTTCGTGCGGCGGAAGTGCGCGACATAATGCTCAAGCCCCACAATGGTCTGCTTCTGCCGCCGCTCAATGGCTTTGCCCGACATGACGGATTGGTCAATCATGCCAAGCGCGCTGTCATTGATGCCGGAGATTTTCTTCAGATCATCCTCGGCTTCCTGCTCAAGCTGCGACATGGCAACCGGCGTCACCGCAGGCTGGATTTGCGCCGGCGCCGGCAACGTGCCGCCCTTGGTGTCATATTCCATCTGGAAGCCTGGCGTTGAACCAAAGCGTTCCAGATTGGCCTTGGCCTGCGGGTCCAATGATCCTTTGGGGTAAGCCCATCCACCATTGGCGCTTCGGCCAATCATGTTCAGCCGGGCGCTGCGCCGCTTGTTCACCTCGTCTTGCGGATCTAGCAGGTGTTCCACCATGCCCTGCGTCATGCCGCGCCTGAAATACGGAAAAAACCCCGTCAGGCTCATGCTGTCGTACTTGCTCCACCGATCGTACACGATCACATCGCCAACCATGTGTGTGCAGCGTAGGCGCCGATCCAGGCGCTGCTGCACCACTACCGGCTGCCCATTTTCCTTTGACCAAGCCAGAGCCTTATCCACCCGCTCCTGATTCCAATGGTCCGGCACGGGCTTGGTGGACCCTGTTTCCAAATCCACAAAGAACCACCGCTTCACGCGGACATAATGCTCAATGTCCAAAAGGCGCACATTGCGGCGGTTGGTATCAACGAAGTCATAGAACTGGTCCGAATAGACCGAGGCTAATTCGGCGTCGGATTCCATAGCAAACCGCCGCACAGGGCTGGTTTCCTCCTGATATCCCGCAATGCCGGTCGGCATTCCGGTGGCCACGCCACCCGACTGCATGAACGGGCCAATCCGATTGACGGCATCCATCCCGTAGAAAAGCTCTATCTCGTCCAGGCTGATCCACCTGGACCGCATGATATAGCTGCCCTGATTCAAATCATAATCATCAAGATCAGGGTCAATATAAACCGCGAAATTGTCTGCCGCCCGAGTACGCACATCGCCCAGGTCATTGCGCTGGAAATCAATGCGTGTGTCAAAATACCCGCGCCCGGTCAGAAGCCCGTCCAGATAGACCTCGGCATCCACAAAACCAAGCTGGCACATCTCGGCAATCTGCAACTCAATGTGCGATAGCACCTGCGCCAATTCGGCGGTGCCTTCCCCATTATAGCCTGGCAGAAACCGAATGTCCGTGCGCTGGTTGAGGAAGTAGCCCAGCACCAAATTGACCAAAGGCCGAATTTTGTTGAGGGTCAGCGCCGGCCGCTTTTCAAGCTGAAGCTTCCGAAGATCGGCCTCGCTCCATTGGCGGCCCTCAAAGTAATCCACGCACTTCCGCGCCGTATCCGACCACTTTTGCAGCGCATCAGCCGCCCGGCGCCAACGCTGCGCGTGTAGCAGGATTTTGTCGCTGTCCTGCGGGGGCAGGGGCCGAATTGCTGCGTTCATGGTTATGTCACCAGCCACAGAGCCGCCGGCCCGTCAGGTTGTGGGCCAAGATAGCCCGCGCCGTTTCGGTCGTCAGATCGTCTTGCGCGTGAATCAAGATGGGCCGCCATGCAACGCAATCATTGACGGGGCCAGTTTTGGCGCAGGCGCTCAACAGGATCACGCTCACGATCAGCGCGAATTTCAGCATTGGCTCTTTCTCCTGCCGCTTCTACTTCCGCTTGCATGGCCCTGGCGCGGGCCGCGGCAGAACCTTCGCTGCGCCCTTTGAGCCAGGCAGCGCCAAAAGCCGCGAGGATAAACCCTACGCCGGCGACATACTTGGTCACGCGCGCCCCAATCAGGGCCGCCCAGGTGGCCAGCATCAAACGGCCCGCTTGGCGCGCTGCGTTAGCACCCAGGCCACCGCCACCGCCGCCACGGCCACCACCAGCGCCACGCCCACCCACTGAGGCAGGGCAGAGAGGCTTTGCAGCGCGGGGGCCGCCGTAGCCGCCGCAGAAGCCGCCGCCGCCACCGTAAGCGCCCCTTTACCGGCGCTGGTCGTCGCAGCCTCGCGCGCCGTGTGGATGGGCCGCGGCACACCGGCCAAGCGCAAGCCCTCGTCAATCACGCGCGCCTCGTAGGGATTGCCCCCGAGTTCGTGTTCAATAATTGCTTCAACCAGCGGGCGCATGTGCGCGTAGGTCTGAAGGTCCAGTGTGTCGCCCTCGCTCACGCCGATCTTGCGCGAGACGGCGTGAACATAGGCATCGGTGTTGTTCTCGTTGCCCGGCGCCCACCGATTGATGATTCCGCGCACGGTGCGCAGATTGTGCCGATCCTGATAGGTGGTCAGCAAGGCTGCCAGGGCGCGGATTCCATGCTCATGTGTTTGGAAAACGGCGAAGCGCGGCGGGTTTCCAGTCTGCTCAATGCCGACCTGGCCGACCCATTTATTCCGCGCGTGCCAGTCAATGTTGCCTGGATTTTTGTTGCGGTAGCCGCGGCTTTGCTTGGCTTTCATCTTATCGGTTTCCTTGCTGCGGGTTCAATCGTGTTGCGGCCAGGGTTTGCTCAAGGCGGCGCAACATTTCGGTTTGCGCCGCTATTCGCTCATCTACGCGGGAAAGCCACTCACCGATGCGGCGGGCTTCCTGCTTTGTCTGCTGTTCGGCAGCAACTAGGCTCACAATCTGGCGGTCTTGGTGGTCAACGCGGGTTGATAGTGAAGCGGCCCACCAAATTACGCCAATGGTTTGCACAAGCATAAAAAACATCAACGTCAATGGCACCTTCTTATCAAAATGCCAGGGCTCAGAACGGGTTGGTGTTTCCATTTTATGCTCCGGCAATAAGCTATCGGTTGAACCAACGACGGCGACGGCGACGAATGATTTGATCTGCCGCTTCGCCTGGGGGGGGTGTAAAAATCAACGAAACATCCTGGCCGACCAGCGTAAATATGCCGGGCTCCGCCACCAGCCGCCGCGCTAGGCGCAAATCCACCGCCTGCCCAGCCAGTGAGAAAACTCCGGCCTCCGCCAACAGCACGAAGCCTGCGCTCGTGCCAATTTGCAGGCGCATCGCGCCATCGCGCGCAAATTGCAGCACCGTGCCGGTGATCGGCGCGGCCAGCCGCGCGCCGGATAGCCGCGCGCCGCGCGCGCGCAGGCCCTGCACTGGGGCGGGCACGCCCAGCGCGCGGCGCAGGCGCAGATAGCCGCCGCCTGCGCGCAACGCCATTTTAGGCCACCGTGATTTCGGCGATCAGGTCCACACCCGAAGGCAGGCTGCCGGTCGGCACAAAGCGCCGCTTGGTCCCCACGGCATCACTGCCTAAGCCCGCCACCCAGGCCGATCCGTTCCACACCTGGAAATTGCCGTTGGTGGTGCCCGTGCTGGCCTGCGTCAGCACCAGCGCATTGGTGTCCGCTCGGTAGATATTGATGGTGTGAACCCCAAGCGCCCCGCCGAAAAGGCTGCGCTGCACCCACCCATAAGTCCCGTTTGTCTCGCTGCTGTCGCCGAAATTCCAATCATATTGGCTGGGCAGCGCATCGGCGGTTTCGTAAAGCACAGCCAGCGAAAGGATGCGCGCAGGCAGCATGATCACCCCCGCCGTGCGGAACAACAGGCCGAATTGGATGCTGGCCGCGCTGGACACACCTGATAGATCACCATCCGCAGGCACATCCACCCAAGCGCCGGAATTATCCGCTATGCCGCTGGTCCGCACCTGGACGCGATACGCATCGGGTGCCACCCCCTTGGCCCAATCCCCGATATTCTGCGCGGCATTGACCAGCACGCGATAAAACCGCGCCGCCGCCGCACCGAGGCTGATCTGCGGCAGGATCACGCGGTTCGGCACGTCGGCCTGAAAATCCGCATCGGCAGCCAGGGGATAGGCCGTCAGCGCGTTGATGTTTGCCGTGGTCACCTGCCCGTAGACCCAGAAAAGCCAGCCGTCTTCCACCCAAACGAAGGGCACATTGTTCCCTGGGTTATGGACGTAGATCGGCAAATCCGTATCGCGCAGCGCGGATGGCAGGTGGGGGGTCAGCGCGCCCGCGCGCCGGTCTATCTGCTGACCACCCGTATAATAATCGGTCACATAGATAATGCCTGAGTTCGACGGTCCGGAGATGACCAGCTTATCGAGCGATCCGGCGATATCCATCCCCACGAAGGTCGCACCGGCGATCTGCGTATTCGTACCCCCCGGCACCACTTCCGCCATGCTGTCCGCCACAAAGTTGGTGCTGCCTGCCACCACATTGGCCAGCGGCACCCGCAGGATGCGGGTGGACGTGAACAGATAGATGCACGGCAAACCTGCGCCAGGACCGTGCTGCAACGTGCCTACGCGTCCATTATTGGCTTGCGAAATCGTGCCGGTCACCGTCTGCGCGCCGGTAATAACAATATCCGTGCCGGTCAGGGTGAAGGCGCCTGCGACCGGCGTGAGAGGCGCGCGGATATTGTATCGGTATAGCTGTAGCGATGAAGCCGCGCCTTCCGTGCAAAAAACATACTGCTCAGTCCAAGATGTACGGTCCTGTAATGCGCACCCGCCGATCACGTCATTGGTGATCGTGGCGGCATCGCGGAGCCAATACGTGGCCTTGATCTTATCCACGGTCGTCGCGGCGGGAATGGAAAGCGCCGGGTTCTGGAAATCCTCGAAGCGCAGGCCCTTGGTCACAAAAAGCCCGCCACTGGTCGCGACACTGCTCGTCGTCGCCTGGATAATCATCAGGTCCTGAATGACGAAGGGCGTACCGGCTGCGATGGTGCCTGCCGCCGCGCCAAGCGTGATGGACGTGTCGGACCCTATGGCGCTGATGGGGAACCACTGCGTGATCTGCGCCGGATCGGTGGACCCAAACCCAATGCGCGAACCCACGCATTGGGTCAGAAACGCGGTACCGGACCCTGTGACAGCGGTGCCGGCCACGCTGACCGTGCCGGTGCTGTAGTTTTCCAGGATCGCGCGAAAACCACGGACCGTGTGGTTGCCGGATGACGGCATTGTGGCCGTGATCGCGCCGACGAATGTGTAGGTATTGGTGGACGGCACCCAGGTCCACAGCTGCACGCGACGGGTGGTGAGTGCGCCCGTACCGTCCGCGCCGAACACCCAGAAAAGGTCATCGCTGATCTTCACCGGATGCACGAAGGCCGATGGAATGGCCAGGCTGCTTTCGCCGAAATTCGCCACCCCAAGCGGCGCAGGCCCGACAAATTTATCCACCTGGCCCGGGCCAAGATTGAATTGGCCAGTATGCTTCCCGCGATTGATCCGCGTGGCGTCATAAGCCGCGCCAATCGCCTGCTGCATCAGGCTGCCATTGAAAACCTGCTCAACTGCCGCTTTCATGCGCTGGCCTCCACAATCACGGACGCCAGGAACGCGCCATAACTGACATCAGGCGCATCCGCCTGCGCGCATTCCACCAGCGCATCCAGCCGATAATCACCGGTGTTCAGCACCACCAGGCCTGTGCGCGGTATCACATGGCCCTTCACCAGCCGCACGGTCAGCGCCTCCCCACCACCCGCGGGCGCTTCGGCCAAGGCCAGCACCGCCGCGCTGGTTTCTGCCGAAATCAGACCAGCCCCGACCAGCATCGCCAGTGCGGCTTCCATCCGCGCGGCGATCTGCGGATCATCCATGCGGATCAGCGTGGCCTGCCGCACCGTATCGCGAACATTGATGCACAGGCCGCGCAGATCGTCCGGTGCCGCCGCGTTATCCGCCACCATCACAATCCTGGCCCATTCGCCGGTGGACATTAGGATTTCCTGCACGTCTTTCACGGCGATCCGATTCCGCTGCGTCATTTCCCCACCCCCGGCGCGATCCGCGCCCAAACCCCGAGCCCCAGCCCAATCACCGCCGCCAATACCGCCACGATGAACAGCCGTTCGTGGTCGCCACCAATCGCCACCGCCAAAGCAGCGCCTGAGGCCACAAAAAGACTGTCCTGCACACTATCCCGCGCCCCGGCCCAGCCGCGCGCGCGCAGGTAATCCGGCACTTCCTTCGTAGCCGCATAGCCCAGCGCGGCGGCCAGGAAGGCCCAGATGGCCGGCAGGAAGAACAGCATCGCGCCAGCAAGCACGGCACCAATCATGGCGTGCGCGGTCTGCCCTGCGGCCCAGGCGAACCAATTGTCGCGCTGCGCGCCAGGCCGCGCCAATTCGGCCAGCACCAGGCGCAGCTTGGCGATAAGGGCGTCCATCTCAACTATCCTGTATCGCGCCATTCACCGCGCTGAAATCAAGTGTGAAGGGCTCACCCACGCCAGGCGTGATGGATGCGCCATAATCCCACCACCCAATCAGCGGATCAGCCGGCGATGTCGGCGTGTCGTTATACAGCACCGCGTAGCGGAACGGGCCGATCGGCCCCGTGGGCGTCAGCACAATATCATCCACTTCCAGCTTATAGACGCCACCGATTTGCCCGGAAGCCGTCACCACCACGGTCAGGCCACCGGCTGGGTAGCCGTTGCCCGCCGCGATTTCGGTTAAATTCGCGCGCACCGTATTGGACACGACCGGCGCCACATTGGTGAACATCACCTTAAGCGTGTGGCCGCCCAGGTTATGAACCCCGTTATTGCGCGCGGCCACAAAGCTGTGGAATTTATTGAAGGTGGCCATGTTTTACCGCTCCGGCGTCAAGCCAATTTTGCGCGCAAATCGGCAAGGCGACCCTCTGTCTCGGCCAGCTTTTGTTCCGCCTCTGCCACGGCCTCATTGGTTTTTTGGAGCCGCAGCAACGCGGCTTCAACCCGCTGCTTGGCCTCAGCTTCTTGCTGGGCATGGGTGGCCAAAGCAGAAGCAGTTTCGGTTTTGTGGCGAGCCAGAAGCGCAGCGTGAGCCGCAGTTGCAGCCTGCTCTTTCGCCTGGCAGTCGGCTTCAAACCGAGCAATAAATTCCGCAGCCTGCGCTTCCGCCTGACTGGCGCGCTTGCTGGCGTCGTCAGCGGCAGAAATCGCCTGCGCCTCTTTCTCCGCCAAAGATTGAAGCCTGTCGTTGGCTTCTTTAGTTGCCTGCTGCAATTGCTGCGCAAGGTTAGGCACAGCCGCTTCAGCCTGAACCGCAGCCTCAAAAATCTGAACCAGCGAGTCAACCGCCCGGCGCTGCCCCAACAGCGGCCGCAGGGCTTCCATGGCTTCGGTTGCGCTCATCATGGTTTCAAATCCCCAGGAACAAATTAACGATCAGGCTTGCGTTTGCATCTCCACCCGTCACCCGCGGTCGGACAAAGCGCGTGTATTCCGTCACCTGCTCAAGCCGCGCCGTCGCAAAAGCAAGCGGGTTGCCCTGCGGGTCAGTCAGCGTGAACCAGCTAGGCGATGCCTCAAGAACGTCGTTGCTTCCCTCCCAAATGAGAGAAGCGCCGCCAGAAAAATTGCCCGTGACCTGAATGCTGCGATCCGGCCCACCATGAAGCGAGAACGGCGATCCAGTGTCACCAGCTTTCAAGGCATCCCACTTCACATGAACGGCCTTGGTTTCAAGGCGCGTCGCCGTTAACGATACAACAGCCACGATGCGCTCCCTTCATCACTGAAAATTGCCGGAAAAAATCAATACGCCATGTGCGAGGTTTCGGTCGTTTGCCGCGCCAAAATCTTCGCCACCAAGGAATCCGCCATTTTGCGCGGCGCAACCGGCATGAAGAAACTCATGGCCAAGCAATCGCCAACGTCCGGCGAAGGCAAGCCGCGCGCCTTCATGTCGTCCTTGGTTTCCAATTGCCACCGGCTCTTGCTGTCAAAGCCATATTCAGGGCCAGTCAGATCATCGCGCAGTTCATCACTGTCCTCGATAATCCCGCCGTCCTTCAGCCACTCCCGGGCCGAATGCCACATCTCAACACGGCGGTTGAAAAACTTGGTCTCATCCAAAGGCTTCATCGAGCCCATCACGCTCTCGACCTCATAGCCAAGGCGCTTGAGACCATCCACCACACCACCACCCACACCAACCGCATCCACAAACACCGCATCAGGCCCCAGGCTATTGATCGCCTCCGCAACCAACGAAGCCAATTCCTGCGTGTCCTTGCCCCGATACTTGGCATGAACCATGAACAAATTGCCGCGGCGCAACCCGATCACACTCTGATCGTCGCCAAAGCGCGCAACGTCCACGCTCATAATCAGCGGCGCCCAGGCCGGCGCATCCTCAACCAGCGACACCCGCACCGGAGCGCCCTGCTCCGCCAATTCACCCATGCGCTCGCGCTTGCGCCTCAACAGCGCCCGATACCGAGCCCGCGCCGCCTCTACAAAATCCTCCGCAATAAACTGGCTACTGGCAGCCCGAGGAAACTCACCCTTCACGCGAACCCGAACAAAATCCGAATCCTCGCCGTAATCCTCAACCCACTGCGCAATCTGCCCCTGGTCAGCCTTCTTTGCCTTCCGGCTATCCACCGTCAGCACACGCCACCGATGCCGGAACCGACGAAAGCACTCACGAAAACGGCCGGTATTCCGCGTCCCATTCCCGAACGCAAACCACATCGCACCCGTCGTCGTCAGCGCACCCTCAGCAGTCTCCCAAATCAAATCCTCAATGGCAGACGCTTCATCAAATATTAGCAACACATGCGTCTCGTGCGTACCAGCAAACGCCTCAGCACGCTCCTTCGACCAAGGCACCGCATTGGCAGCCCAAGTCTCCGGCGCAGCCTTCATCGAAAATTTCTGCGCACTCCACGCAAACCAACCCGCATTCCTCACCAAACGATGCCACTTGGCCAACTCTCGCCAAGTCTTTGTCGTCAACTGAGAAACCGTATTGGCCGTCACCACAATCTGAGGATTAGGCCGCGTACTCATAAACCAAAGAATGATCCAAGCCACCAAAGTCGTCTTGCCAACACCGTGACCACTCGCCACCGCATAACGCAACGCACCCTGAAGACTCACACCCTTCGCCAAATCCTCCGCAACCATAGTCAAAATCTCGACGTGCCAATCGTCCGGCCCATCCTCACGCTCCAACAACGTCCCCTTCTCACCCCAAGGAAACATCGTCCGAACAAAAAGCAGAGGGTCATTCACACACGCCGCAACCTCAGCAACCAGCGCAGCTTCCAAATCCTCCGCACCAACAGCCTCAACACGACGACGACCCAAAACCCACCCCCCACAAGAAAAAATAATCGGGGGGAGTTATGATTAGACCCCCACCCCCTCGCTTTTGGTGTGCCGGGGGGGGTGCCGCCGCGCCAGGCCGCGCCCGCCGTCCGATCGCCCGCCCTCGCCGCCCGCTTTTGCCCCTGCCTGCCCCCGACCCCGCTTGCCGCCCCTGCCTGCCTGCCACCCCTTCCGGTCGCCGGCCTACTTGGGCTGGTCCGATCCCGGCAAAGTGGCTTGCCTCATAGCGCTCATGTTCCATGTACCGGCGCGCTACCCGCTCAATCGCTTAGAAACCCAGGGTTTCGACGGTCTCCGCCCTCGTCGGTGTGGCGGATTTCAGCCCGCCAGGCATGGAAGACACGACTTTGACCGGCTCACGAGGCTGTGAGAGCGCCGATTGGAGCGCCGCGACAAGCGCCGCGTTGCCTGCCGCCTTGTTCCCTGCCTCGGTGCGTTTTTCCGCCCATTGCGCCCCGATGATCCGCCCCAGGATGGCAAGGCTTGGGATGGCCGCCGGCCCTTTGGCAGTGGCGCTGGCCAGTAGCGAGGCCGCCGCCTGGGTGATGCTGCCCCCGAGTTCGCGCGCAATCCGGTCTGGATCGGTCACCTGCTCAATCATCATGGCAGCCAGGGCGCGGGCTTCATCATCCACCGTGACCTTGCCACCATTTTTGTCGGTTGGCGGAACCGTCCCCCCTCTTTTCTTCCCTGGCGAGGCTTTTTTGGCGGTTGCGCGCGGTGTGGCGTTTTCGTCCATTTTCCTGTGGTTTTCGGGGCTTTTGGCTTCTCTGTGGGCGACCTAAGCGCGGTTTTGTGGACCTGGTATCGGCTAGAACGGCCTGAGAAGGCGCCTGCTGCTGCGTGTGGGCTTGCCTGCCCTGTGACGGGCTTGTGTGTGTGCTTTGGGCTTGTGCCCTGGCTGGATGAGGCTTCCCGCGCGTGTGTGCGGATTATCCCCTATCTCATCAGCCGGTTCTCGGAAGGTTGGGTTCGGGCTGATTGGCTCTTTCCCCCCTGATCCCCCCTTTCTCAATTCTCGGTGCGCGGCTTTGCCAGCTTGGCGGGGACGCTGGCCTGATTTTGACACGAGTGTAAAGTGAAATCGTGCATTCCTGCGGTTTTTTTGTGTTTGAGATAATCGCATGGGGTATGATATTATTCTCTTGCTATCCGTGTTGGTATTAGTCTATACCCACGGTATCGGAGGCGATGGGGCTTCTGGTTTATGCGGAAAGGTTTCTCTTATGAGTGAGGTTTCTCCTACTCCTGGGCCATGGCCGATCACCAAGGGCGCGTATGGTGCGCTGCACGTTGGCCCGGCTGTATTGGCGCACCCCGGCAAGGCGCGCATTGAATACGCTGCTGACCGTGGCCACGATTTGCTGGCCCAGCGCGACGCTGACGCGAGGCTGATCCATGCTGCCCATGACATGCGGGCCATCCTGCAGGACCTCACAACCGTGTGGGATGCCTATGAGCGTGACGGCCCTGTGCCGCTGGACCAGATAATCCAGCGCGCCCGCTTCATGCTCGCCCGCGTGGAAGGCGGTGCGGCATGAGCGCGCTTGTCCTACGCGAACTGATTGCCGAGTTTGGCAATTACGAAGTGACCCGCCACCCCGCCACAGGCGAGTATGAGGTATGGAGTCCTGCCGCTCGCGTCATGATCACGGTCAGCCGGGATCGCGCTATCCAATGGGCCAAATCCTACGCCGGCCAGGGGGTGACAGCATGAGCGCCGCCCTGAAGGATACCGGCCTGCTCTCCCGGCTGAAGCCGTGGGAAGCCGACTCTTGGGTGTTTGTCACCCCTGACGCGAAAGGCGCCGAGCCGGTATTGGCCACGCTTCGCGCTGCCCTGACGAGATTTCCCGCTCTGAACGCAATGATGTGCGTTCCTGACTATTACGCGCTTCGCAGTGGGACATTTGTGGCACATTGGACGTGGCACGGCGGGACCATCCGTGCAGCCCGGCCTTCGCGTCAGCCGGCGCCGAGTGCCAACACGCCTTGGGGGCGCCCGGATTCGTTCGAGGTTTACGGGATGCTGCCTTTGAGTGCCGCCACCGCAGATTGGCGTCAGCATGAAATTCGTTTCTATCACACGCCCAGCCACGGCGGGTTTCATATCCCCGACGAAAGCGTGAAGTTGATCCCGACTGATGTGATTTTGGCGAAGTCTCGCGCACACGAGCCGTGTTGGTTTGAGGAAGACCGTGATTGGGGAATTGTCGCCCTGGCCTTCCCCGATCTGTTCACGCAGCCGGAAGTGGACCGCGCGCATAACGCCTTGACCCACGGTGAGGACCAGAGCGCAGCCTTTTGGGCTGACGCCTTAGCCAAAGACCCGGCTTCGCCGAACCTGCACCTGATGACCGCCTACAAGGTGACGGCAACCAAAATGGCGCAGGCTGTCCGTGATTGGCACCCGACGCCGCCGAAAGCGGGGCTGACGCTCCACACTGATCTGAGCGAGGTGGCGCTGTGAGCCCATACCGCCGCCTGCACAATCCGTCTCCCCCGCCAATCCGGCGATGGGAAACCCTACTGATCGGCGCGGGCTTGATTGCCCTCGCCATCGCGCCGCTCGCCGTTGTCGTGGTGGGCATGGCCACCATGCCGGCCTGCCCCTGGATCGGAGGCTAACCCTGGCTGGGGGCTTTGGCCCCCTGCCTTGCCAGCCCCGCCGCGATGCGAGGCTGACACGGCAATCAAGCCGACACGGAGACCAACCAATGAGCAACGATGAAATGCGCGAGTGGCTGGTGCCAATCTACCGCATGGTTCAATTTGCGACTCAACAAGGCACCATGCGAGTGGACGCTGCTAGCGCAGATGGAGCCATTCACATAGCGCGATCCGCGCTGACGATTGGCGACTTGGATTTTGTGGAGTGGGAGCCGGTCAGCGAGATTGACAGGGCCAGCAGCCCGGAGATGCACCACGACATTGGTGAAAGCGACGTGCTGCCGGTGGACGACACGCCGCCCCCGCTGCGCTCACGCTATCCTGATGTGCGGGTAACATTACCTCGCGGTGCGGCCGAAGCCCTGATGGCCCTCGCCACGCGATACCTGAAGGATGTTGGCGTGGTGTTCCTTGACCCCGCCGACGTAGCCGCCGCCCAGCACCACCTTCAGCTTGGCTTGATGGCCGACGACACGGCCCGCGCGCTGCGTGAGCCGATTGCGGCGGAGGCCGGCCAATGAACACGCCCTCCGAAGCCGTCACCATGCGGATTTGCGCTCAAGCCTAGGTTGAAAGCCTGATCCAAGCCAATCAAGCGATAGGGCTAAGGGGGCCGACGCTTGCCCTTTCAGCCGCCCTTGCTTCGATCATGCTGGTGATCCGCCAAAGTGGGCCGGTTGATCTTAAGCATAGGCTTGAGGGCTTGTTGGTGGCGATGAAGGACATGGCGGGACTGGAATACGACCGCCACCTGAGCGAACTGGCGGAGATGGCGCGACAAAACCAGAACGCGACCAGCACGGCGCCCGATTCATCCGATGCGGTGAATTGACCATGCGCGTTTCCTTCCACCGCGCACGAGACCCACCAACCCGGCGCCAGCCCAATCCTGGCGCCGAGCGCGCCCTTCGCCCGGCTGGCATTGGCCAGCCCGGCGAGGCAATCCAGCCCCGAACACGGACAGGAGGATACCACCGTGCCACGATACCTTGTGACAGCGCGTCAGCGCATTTTCTACACTTGCAAGTTTGAGATCGAAGCCGATTCCGAGGCCGCCGCAAAACAGGAGGCTCAGATCAAATACCAGGATGGCGATCTGGTTTTCAGAGTGGATACCGAAGGCGTGAGCAACCCCGACTATGAAATTGAACTCATGAAAGAAGAGGAACCCGCCCAATGAACCCGGCAAAGCCACCCTGCCTCATGGCGCTGGCAGCCCACCCGTCCCTACTGGAGCGCGGTATGATCTGCACCAGCTTTGCAATGACCCGTCACTTCCCCCGCCTGCTGGTCACAATCCGCAAAGCCGATGAAATTGAACCCGCCATGCGGCGCTTTGGGCAAGCCGTGGCCCTGCTCTGGCCTTCAGCCTCGTTCTGCATCTATGCCAGCCACCAAAAGCGCCCCTGGGGAAGCCCTCACGCCGAAGCTGGGCGGAAGGTGCCCCGAATGGACGACGCGATCCAGGGCTTGAGCCGCCTGCGCTCGCAATGGGTCCGTGGCGACCAGGCCATGCAGGGAAGCCGCCTTGAGGATGAACCCTTGCATGTGGCAATGCCGGACGGCACGATTGGCGACGAGGCAAGCATGGTGCAAACCATCGCCTTCACAATCCGCGCCGATCTGATGGCCCGGCGCCTGAAATCCGCAGCATAGGGGAGTCAAGCCCATGACCACCTACACCGTTTACCGCAGCGACGATTCCGGCAACGCCACGCAAAGGCTAACGCTGGAGGAAGCCGCCCAGGCATTGCTGACCGCCGACGGGCACGATTACGAGATCCGGCTGGAAGATGGCACGGCAGGCAGCAAATGGCCTAGGTTTGTCTTGTGGATCACGCAATTTTCGCGCAACAGCCCACTTGGTAGCCGCCCTATGGTGGCCAGCCGGTTTATCGGCGCCAGCCACGCGGAGATCTACGAGGCCGTGCTCAGCGAGGAATGGCATGGGTTCCAGGCTGTTCCCGATGCTGATTATGACTTGAACTTTGCCGAAAGGCTGACCGACAGCGAGGAGGAACCCACCACATGAGAAACCGCTCAACCCCCTTAATCGCCGCAGCCTGCCTTCTGGCGGGCTGCGCCCAGCAATGGGCCAAGCCTGGCGCAAGCGAGGCCGACTTGCAGATCGCCCGGTCACAATGCGAGGCGCGCGCCTTTCTGGCGTTCCCGCGCGAACTGGTGACGCACCAGACGCAGCGCCAGACGCCGCAGCAAATCTTCATCCAGAACGACAGCCCCAGCACCATCCGAACATCCTGCACCGGATTCGGAAACACGGTTGACTGCGTTCAGCAGCGCGAAACCAATCGGCGCGTGAATTACATCTCAAGCCTGCCGCCAAGCGCGCCAATCACGATAGACTTCAACCACGCGCCGCGCCAGCGCGCCGTGGATGCCTGCCTGCTTGAGCAAGGCTGGCGACCGGTTGACAGCAAAGGCGCCCCCTTGCGGTAAATTAGGGCTTGCGCGCCATCCCAGGCCGCGATTATAACGACTGCGGGACTCAAAAACCCATCGAAAGACCGCCCCGCAGCGTGACAGCGTTCCAGTTTCGCAAATGCCTCCGGGGGGCATGTGGATATGTCCAAGAGACAGGCGGCAGCCTGTTTCCAAAACCACATGCGGCCCGCGTCTTTCGGGTTTTTTGACCCCCGGAGTCTGCGCCGCACCTGAAAACGCGTGGCGTTTAGATTCCGGTCACATGACAACGGGAAAGACGCCCCATGTTAACGAAAGACCTACAAGTCCTAACTCAATCAATCGTGGACCTAGAAGGTTGGCAATTCAGCGCCGACGTTCTGGCAATGCGCCAGCACGGCGTGACCGCCGCCCTCGAAGTCGCCGCGCGCCTGATCTCGCCGCGAAACAGCCTCTACGGCGCGATAACCGCCGATCTCCTGGAGTTGGCCCAGCAAACGCGGCCTTACACCCTGATTGAGCACACTTTCTGTTTGCCATGTGGTACCATGGTGGATTTGGACCTCAAGCCATTGTGGCGCATTGCGCCCAAAAAAAGCCGGCGAGAACCGCCCGCGCGCCATAATCGCACTCAGGGCTTCATAAGCCACATCACCAGAAGCCTCGCCCCCACCAGGGCGGGGCTTTTGCGCTTCTGACTGCCTCCACACATAGCCGCCGGCCCTATGCCGGGCGACCTGCCGACCAAAGGGATCAGGCAGGCAACGCGACAAGCCAATGGCATGGCACAATGGATGGCCGGCCTTCCGGTCATTCAGGACGGGCAATCTGAAACCACCAGAACCCGAAAAGGAACCGCCAGTCGGCTGCATGGCTGCGGTTCTGACCGTCGCAGACTACGCGCCGCCATGCCGACAGGGCGACCCCGGCTGATGTTATGATCGAGGCGCGATGCAGCTTGCCGACCGAGCGACCGAACAGACGGGACCCGGTGAAAAATTGGCAGGGCTTTCCCCGGACAGGAAAGCTTTGCCTTCCCTCGCTCCCTTCCCCCAATGAAGATTTCCCACCGAGAACACACGCTAAACCCACGATAGCGCCTTGCCGGGAAGGAGAAAGGAAGGAGCAAGGAAGGAGAGGGAGAAGGAAGGGAGAAAAAAAGGGAGAAGGAAAGAAGAGCGCAGGGTGAATATTCACCGAGCCGTGACATGCCGCCCGGCGAGTTGTGATATTCAAAGGGGCAAAAGCCTTGATTTTGCTGGGGCGGTTGGCCGAGTTGTGACATTTCCGGCCCGGCCTTGTGACACGGTGAATATTCACCCGCGACCATTTCCCCGGCATCAGGAAAATGGTTCACCCCTGCCCGCGCGCGCGATGTTCTCAGCGCGCTATTTCCTCAAAGGTCAGCCTCGCGTCATCGGGATAGTATTGCACTAGGATCACCTTCTCGTTGCCAATCAACTCAATTTTTGTAATCCAATCGCCATTGCAGCGGTGCCTACTCGCACGGGCTGAAAAATCAATGCTATAGGCATAGGCTTCTGGCACGTCGCCCACGCTTCCTTCTGCCCAAAACTGTTGCAGCGGCGGCCGATGTAACAGCACCCTGACTTTGCCGCACCGCATGAAGATACGCAGGCCGTATTGATCTAGGCTTCGCCAAGCCTCAAGCATTTCTTCAATGGTCGGCGGTTTCGGTGCTTGCTTCATATTCCAGCCCTCTGTCTGTTCACCCCTGCCCGCGCCCAGGCTTCACCAAATCATGCCGAGCCCGCGCGTGTGTGGTGCGGAAGGTAGGGCGGCCCTGCTCGTCCACCTGCACCGTTTCCTCAGTGACAAACTCAACCACGACACCCATCACCACGCGGGGCGGTTCTGGTTCCGGCAACGCACCCAGCACCCCAATCCCCAGGCACCGCGCCAAGTGGCGAATGGCTAGATCCGCCAGCCGCATAATCGAGACACGAGACACGCCGCCAGGTGGCCGCGGCCCGCCCTTGAGGCACCGTTGCAGCCCATACCGCTCCCACCGCTGCGTAGCGATCTTCGGGATAGGCACCCGGGTAAGGCGCTGCCAGGCTACTTGCCCGGCATCGCGCGGCAACCGCGCCGCATGAAGCGCCGCCGGCGACCAGTGCTGGGCCATCCAGCGCAACACCTCGTCCATGGCTGCGATTTCAGCCGCACTAGGCTGGATTTTGCCCGCCGATGCTGTCTGGTAGCCATAGGCTTCGACCGCATCGCGCCGATAGTCCGGCCAGCCGGAGCCCGCATTTTTCGGGGGGCGAGAGCCGCGCGTTAGCGCAACCAAGCGCAGCACACGCGCCGCTTCCTCGAGCCGAATGACGAGCTGCTCAACCGTGTGTGGTTGGTTCATTTGGCTTCAGCCCCTCCCAAACGGCATCACAAACAGGCCCGGCTTCGTCCAGAAAAACCTTCGGAGGCGCAAACTTGGCTTGCATCTCTGCCAGCGCTTCAAGGCGAGCTTTCTCAACCAATGGATGAACTGAGGACGGTTGCAGCGCCTGGTGGAGAGCCTGGTGGCCGATCTTGTCAAAGGCCGCCTCCGCCTGCTTGGCCTCAATCAAATTGCCCTGGCTGCGATGGTTGAAATAGGCTTTCTGCCGCGCCCGCATGTCCAGCGCCAGCAGCACCGCGCGCTTTAGTTGGTCCACTTTCTCCTGCTCGGTCATAGCCTGGTTCTCCTTCATGGTTGTGGGTGTGTCAGCCAAAGCGCGCCGTGCGCTTGTCGTAGGGCATCACGGCATCCGCGAGCCGCTGGCCAAAGCCCGGGTATTTCGCCTTCACGCACCGAACCTGCATGAGTCCCGTGTCCTCCTGGCGGTAAACCGAGATCCCCAAATCGGCCCGGTTGTTCCAATTCGCGCCGCCGCTCAGGTCGTAAAGGTCGGGAACCGGGTATTGCCCTCGGCCATCCTTCGCCAGCTTGGTCGGATGCGCCGCGATAACGGCACCGATTCCCTCTGACCGCCCCCAAGCCTTCAACCGCCGCAGCGATCGGCCCAGGTATTGCGTCTCGGTCTCTTTGCGCTGGTCGTATGAGTGTTCAATCTCGTTCCAGGGATCAATGGCCGCGATCCCGATGTGCGGAAGCCGCTTTTTCGCTTCCTCAACCCGCTTCATCCACCAGTCCAGCGTAGGGTCCACGTCAGGATTGTCCTGCGCGATGATGACCACGTTGCGCCTGATCCAATCCTCGGCCTTGGCCAGCAGGGCATCGGGCGCGTAACTGCCGACATCCATGAGGGGCTGCTTGATGAAAACGTGAGCAATGCCCAGGGCCAGGGTTTCGGGGCGGTTATCCTCGGGCGAATACCAGGCGATGCCGAACTTGTGCCGCATGGCCAGCAGCACCAGCCAGCACCGGAGAAACGAGGATTTCCCATGGCTGGGAATCCCCGCCACCACCGTCAGCCACCCCGGCCCGGCTGGAAGCTTCAAAACAGCGTCCAGGGCGGGCACGTCGCAATCCAGGCCGCTAGGGTAGCGCCCCCCCCTCAGAAAAGCCGCCAGGGCGCCGGGTTCAGGCGAGAAAAGGCCCTCTAGCGGCCAGGGGGATGCGCTTTCGACCGCCGCGCGCAAATCAGCGCGCCCGGCTTCCAATTCCGCCTCGGTTGGATCGCGCTGCCCGCGCTCGGCTTTCGGCATGTGCCGGAGCAGCACTTCGTTGGCGTCCTTGCACCCCTCCGGCCAGTCCACCCGGTAGGCCCTTACCCGGCCCAGGCGACGGGCGAACTCCTCCGCCAGATTGCGACCGCCAAGGTCTGCATCCGTGGCGATCAGCACCCGCTTGATCGGCGCCAGCACCTCCGCGCAGGTCGTCAGAGCTTCAAACCGCGCATCCGTGGCGCGCTTGGGATCATCCTCGGCCAGCAGCTTGCCCGGCGAGCCATCGGGGAGTGTGACCACCTGACGATAACCGGCCTCCCAAAGCGCCAGCACGTCCATCTCGCCCTCCACCAGCAGGATTTCGTCGTCGCTGGTGACGGAATCCACGTTCCAAAGGGTTCTTTCGGCGTCCTTGTCTTGGGCAAACTGCTTGTGCGGGGACCGGAACTTGCGGTTCACCACCTGCCCGCGCCAGGCGTAGGGGAAAACCACCGTCGGCTTGTTTTCAAACGCCCGCTGGCCTTCCTCGTCGCGGATCTCCTTGCCCTCCGGGTCCACCTTCGGCCACCGCTTCATCGCGCCATAGACCTGCAAGGCCTCGACGGTTTCCTCGGAGATCCCCCGCAGCCGGAACCATGCCAGCAGGCCGGGCGGCCGCCGGCGTTCCTCAATCGGTTCCACCTTGGGCCGCACCACTGGCCGCTCAATTGGCGTGTCGTCCCGGTCGTCGCGCTGGTCTCGGTTGGCTTGCGCCTCGGCAATCCGGCCAGAGCCGGGTATCAGCTTGCCGCCCTGGCAGGTGGCGCGGAAGCAGTGCCAGGCCAGCCCGCGGCCATCATCGTCCAGCTTGACGGACAGCGAGTCCTCGCGCGTCTTGCCGCCGCCGCAGGCCGGGCAGCGCGCCTTGACGGATCGGCCCGCCGAAAGCCGGGCTTTGCCAAGGTTGATCCCGGCTTCTGCCATGATTTCCGCCACGCTATCGGCCACCACGAAGGGCTTGGCCGGGTCAGGGATGCGCGCGACCATCAGCCCAGCCCATCCAGCGAATACCTGCCCTCGGCCACGCGAACCGGGCTGTCTGGCCGGATGGCCCAATCAAAATTGGCCCGCCAACCGCGCTGATTCTCCCCCCGGAGGAACGGCGAGGCTGCGATGGCCTTGAGGTAGGCACCCCACTTCTCAACGGGATCGGCCTTCCACCGCTCGTTGATCCGCGCCCGGAGCATGGTGGCGCGCTTGGCCGTGACCTCGCTGACCTGGGGAAGCCCATGCTCGCGCGCCATGTCGTTCCAGGCCGCCGCCATGTCGTTCAGCACATCCGCCGTGACCTCGGGCGGCTTGGGCTTGGGCTTGCGGCCCTGGTTCAGCGAGGGGGCCGCCGGCGGTTCAACCAAATCCAAACCTGGGGGCGAAGGGTCGGCGCCATCGGGCGGCGACAATCCCTTAGAGGTATCTTTTACCTCTAAGGGATTACTAGTATTGGTTATTGGGTATTGGATAGTATTACATTCGTATTCATCGCGTAATACGTCCGTATCGTTTGCGTATTTCGTTCGTATCCACCGAGAGTTGATAGCTGCTTGATTTTTAAGGCTTTTGTTTCTGGCCGCTTCGATTTCAGCGTCAGCCCGTTTATTCCGATACTCGTGGTTAACGTCGAAAAAAAACTCATTTAGCACACTGACAACAGCCTCTTTCTCGCCCTTCGTCCGGGCTTGAACGAGCCGAAAAATGGTCGGCAAATCGGCTGGCAGGGGGGCTTCATTGGCGTAGTAAACGCGCAGCAGCCGATTGTAGGCGGCATCCTCCAGCCAGGTCAGATGCGCCGTTGCCTGGGTGTAATCGCCCAGATGGAAGCGGAAATACTTCATGCCGCCTCCACCGTCAGGCGCACCCCTGGCCGCTCGGCATAGGACTTACTCAGGACCAGGGCGACAATCTGCGAATCATCGCACCACAGGTAGCCATTGGCGGCGTCCAGAACCGCCTTGGCGAGATTGTCCAGATCGGGCCGCCCAATGTGCTGAACGGCGCCAGTCAGCGCCTGCGCCTGCTTCACCTTGGACCAAGACCCGGGCACGGCCATGAAACAGGCCACGGTCACGCGCAGCGCACCCTCAAGGCGCAGCATCCCCGCCTGTTCAACAATCTGGTGGCGGATATAGCCCTCGGCCTCGCGCGTTTTGCCTGGGGTGTAGGCACGGCCTAGGCGCGTAAATCGTGGTCGGCCTTTGGCTGTCGGCGGCCCATCAATCCGCACCGTTGCGAGGATTGTCATTCATCGCCTCCGTCATGGTCTTGGTCGTCTTGGGAAAGGCGCGGCACCTGCCAGCGCGTCTTTGCTTCAATCTTCTTTCCGCGCTTGAACCGTGCGGGAAATGTTGCTGCCTTCAGGAAACCCCTGGCATTGGCCTGGTAGCCGGCCACGTTGCGATGGTTGGCGTGATCCTCGCCAAGCACGGTAATGATGAGCGCCTTGTCGGGGCGCCAGATCACGCGGATAGTGGTGCCCATGGCGGGCACCGCGTAAACGACATAGCCATCTTTGTCCGAGTAACTGAGCGCCGGGGCCGTCCTCATCACGATGGACTCCACCACGGCAAGCCATTCTTCGCGGGTCAGATCGCGGCCGTAGTATTCGGCCATGCGCTCTCGCGCGTGGTTCGTCACCCCCAGGATCGTCCGGTTCTTGCGTGATGGTGGGGCGGGGCTCATGCAGCGGCGGTAGCGTTCTGCGCCAGCCGGACGCCGTGGCCGAGCAAGATGGCCGCCACCTGATCCACGCTGCCGGCCTCATGCACCGAAGCCCCGGCCCGCTTTAGCGCCAAGGCCCGCATTTCTCGATGCAGACCAATCCGGGGATCGCCCTCACACCGGATATGGATCGCCACCGTGAGGCCCCGCACGATCACGAAGAAATGCGGCAAGCCGAAGGGCATCCCCAATTCCGCCCGCAGCTTCATTTCCCGCTCGCTTGAGGTTTCCGCCTTCAACCCAAACCAGGTCACGTCTGGGTGATCGCCTGGCAGCGCGGCCTCAAGGAAGCGCGCCACCTGCCGCAGCAGAACAGGGTTCTTCTTTGCCTTGCGTGAAGCACGACGGCGCACTGGCAGCCGAGCAGTTGATTTCTTTTGCACTAAAGCGCCCCCGAAAAATCTTCCGCGTAGGTATAACCCACGCTTGACGCGGGTGGCAAGCCTGCTTAAAACTCCGTCTTGCGGAATTTCTTTGTTAAAACACTCCGCAAGGGTAGGGGCGCTGGTTGTCTGCACAGATGCCCATCTCCAGCAGGCAGCGGCGCCCATCCAGGCCGCAGCCGGCGCCCTTCCCGCCCTTGGTTTTGGTCACAAAAGGACGCGCGTTGCGTGATGTCAGAAGCCCCAGCACCCCCAGCCGACCGACCAAAAGCCAATCGCATGGCGGTGGAACGCAGGCTGGCGCCGCGGAAGGACGCTGACTGGTGGATCACCCCAGCCTGGACGGTCGCGGCGCTGACGGAGCGGGAAAACCTGCCCGGCCCGATTTGGGAGCCTGCTTGCGGCGATGGCGCGATGGTCAATTCCCTGCGCCGCAATACCGCCCACCCGGTCATTGGGACCGACCTGCACGACCGCGCCGATGGGCGCTACGAGGCCGGGCGCGACTTCCTGCTTGAGCGCGACCTGCCCGAGATTGACGGCACCAAGGCGCGGGCAATCGTCACCAATCCGCCGTTCAACCTCGCCTCGCACTTTGTTCGGAAGGCGCTTGCGCTGGACCCGGACGTAATCGCGCTGTTCCTCCGGCTTTCGTTCCTCGAAGGCCAAGACCGCGCCTCAACCATCTTCCGCTTCAATCCGCCGGCGCGTGTGTGGGTGTTCGCCCGTCGCGTGACGCTCCTGCACGGCAGCTTGAAGGCCGAGGGCCGCACCGAAGCGCCCGCCGACATGCGCGGCGCCATGTCTTTCGCTTGGTTCGTCTGGCAGCGCCACCACCGAAGCGGCCCGACGATCGGATGGATCTCATGAACAAGCGGATCTCCGAAGCCTGGATGGCACTGGTGCTGATCGCGGGCGCGTCTTTTGTCGCGTCCTTTGCCGCCTCCCTGCTGGGCGCCATCGCTGCGCGTTTGGTGTTCGGCTGATGATCTACGGCTCGGTCTGCTCTGGCATAGAAGCCGCCACGGTCGCCTGGGAGCCTTTGGGCTGGCGCGCAGCGTTCTTCTCAGAAATCGAAGCCTTCCCTCGCGCGGTGCTGCATCACCGCTTTCCTCATGTGCCGCTGCATGGCGATTTCACCACGATCAAGGCTGACGAATATGAACCAATTGACCTTCTCGTTGGCGGAACTCCCTGCCAATCATTCTCAATCGCCGGGCTCCGAGGCGGATTGGGCGATGACCGTGGCAACCTATCGCTCCAATTTCTGCGCCTTGCTGACAGGACACGCGCCCGCTGGGTTCTTTGGGAGAACGTCCCCGGAGTATTGTCCAGTTTCCAGGGCCGGGATTTTGGCGCCATCGTTACCGGCTTGGTTGAACTCGGGTATGGCTGCGCCTGGCGAGTGCTGGACGCTCAATATTTCGGAGTGGCCCAAAGACGCAGGCGTGTGTTCCTTGTCGGATATTCTGGAGGCTGGCGAGGTGCCGCGGCGGTTCTTTTTGAGCGCGCGAGCCTGCAAGGGAATCCTCCGCCGCGCCGCGAAACGCGGGAAAGCGTTGCCGGAACGCTTGGCGGAAGCTCTCAAAGCGGAGGCTTCCGCACAACCGACCTAGACAATAGCGGCGCCTTCATTCCTGTGCAGGCCAATACGCCTATGTCATTCGGGCATGGCCCGAATCCGCTTGATGAAACGCTGGTTGCCTTCGGTGGCAACCGCACAAGCGGCCCCATTGATGTGACGCCGGCGCTGCTGGCGCAGCCGGGATCAGGCTTCAAATGCGACTTTGAAAGCGAGACGTTCATCACGACCGCCTTTGCGCACCAGCAAGGCGGCAGCATCGGCCTTCATACCTCCGACGATTGCGCGCTGACGCTGCAAAGCCACCAAGGGCAAGCCGTGGCGTTTGATACGACGCAAATCACCAGCCCCGGCAATTTCAGCAACCCAAAGCCGGGCGATGCTTGCCATCCGCTTGCAGCCGAGGCCCACGCGCCAGCGATTGCCTATGCCGCCGCCGTCCGTCGCCTGACCCCGCGCGAATGCGAGCGCCTACAGGGATTTCCTGACGATTACACGCTTATCCCCTGGCGCGGAAAGCCTGCCGCCGAGTGCCCTGATGGCCCTCGCTACAAGGCGTTGGGCAATTCAATGGCTGTCCCTGTTGTGCGGTGGATTGGCCGCCGCATCGCAATGGTTGATGCGATCCTGAAGGAGAATACGAAGTGAGCAAACATGAAAACACCGAAGTAGGCGGGATTGCTGCCGAAAGGCTGCGGTCCATCGTGGATCGCATCGAGCGCCTGGAGGAAGAAAAGAAGGCGTTATCCAGCGACATCAATGACATCTTCACGGAAGCAAAATCCGCTGGCTTTGATGTGAAGGTGCTGCGCGCGGTCATCCGCCTGCGCCAGCAGGAACCGGCAGAAGTGGAAGAACAGGAAAGGCTGCTTGAACTCTACCGCCGCGCGCTGGGGGGTGCCGCATGAGTGACCTTAACCTCAATGGCGGGCTTTTCCGGCCCAAGCACAAGGCCATCCCATTCAACACGGAACTGTCGGCGGAACAGCAGACCGAGATTGCGAACGCAAGTGTTCTGGCGCAGCAGGAGCAGGCAAAGGCGCTGCTGCGCAAAGGCTCGGGCGTGGATGCCGTGATGAACGCCACCAGCCTCCTGCGGCGCGAGGTTCACCGGCTGATGGGCGAAGTGCGGAACGAGCAGCCGCCGATCAAGGTTCAGCCGCAACCAAAAGCAAAGGCAAAGGGGCGCGGGCCATGAACAAATTCGACGAAATCATGTCGCGTCTGATTGCCCTTTGCGCCATCGGCACAGGGTTCGGGTTCGTTGTTTGGGCCGGCGTGTTGCTGATGCTTTGGGTGCAAAAGAAGGTGCTGCCATGAGCGAGGCAACAACACAGCTAGAGCGTGTGCAAATCCTGCGCAACCTCACCACCGCGGGAAAAGTGCAAGATGTGCCCTTTGATGTGAGGCTGGAGGTCATTTATCGCTGGCCTGACTTTGTCGTCCCGCCGTTTGGGTGGGCGGTGTCACATCAACCCTGGCGACTCACCGCAGAAGGCATTGCTGCGTTGGGAGAAGGGGCATGAACCGGCGAGCAATCCCGATCGGCAAGCAGCTTCGCCCCAATGGATTAGTGGACGACATTCATGGCGATGTCGTTGAACTATTGGAACCGGGGTTTGTCGGCGTAACGGTCTTTAGCGATGTCACCTGCGGAGGCATCAGATGCAGGTGGGACATACCCGGCGATGCCGCCTCACTTGAACCCCACGAAGCCCGCGCCTGGGGTGAAGCGCTGATCGCCGCCGTGGATGATGTCGCAGCATACAAGGTGAAGCCATGAACCTGATCCCCGCGTTTTCCCGCCCCGCCGTGGACGCTCTCGGCGCCAGCCTGCGCGAAGCGATGGCCCTTGGCGCGCTGCGCATCTGGCAACACATGGATCACCGCGACATGCCCGGCGATTTTACTGTCACCATCAAATTCAGGGTCGGGCGATCCGAGATTGAGGCCAACGGAAGGAACGCCGAACTGCTTGATGCGCTGGATGAAGCGATCCGCGCAGCCCGCGCGCTGATGGGGGCGAAGCCGTGAGCGAGCATCCCCGCTACATCATCAAGACGCCAGCCGATTTCCTGACGATACCGCAGGATAAGTTGGAACACGCGCTGAAGGATTTTCACAACTGGATCGAAACTCACCACGCGTTTGCGGCCATGGCCAAAGAGATTCCCGCGCTTGCCGCGGTGGAAGTTGACGTGTCGGAGTTTTGCTGGGTTGACGATGGGCTGCACGAAATCATCCCGGACTTTGAGATAAAAGAACCAGCCGAGAAGGTGCAGCCATGATGATTGATGGCTTCAAGAGCGCGGTCGCGGCCTTGTCGTTTCTCGGCAGCATCCTGGGCGCGGCACTCGTGGCGTCATGGATGGCTTTCGGGCCGTGGTGGATGCCATGACCGCCCCACGCGAGCGCATTGTCCGGCCATCAAGCCTGACGACATATCTGGACTGCCCTCGCAGATGGGCCGCGCGTCACCTCACAGATGAAGTGACCGCCGCAGGCTATGACCTTGCCCGCGCGCAACCAAGCAGCGCCGGCGCGCTAGTGGGTTCCGGCGTCCATGCTGGCAATGCCTATACCTTGGAGCAAAAGCGCGCGGGCATTGAATCTGCTGCCAATGATGCGGTGCAGGCCGGAATTGAAGGGCTGCGCCAGCGCATCCAGACCGAAGGCGCCGCCTGGGATGAAACCACACCATCGGTGAACACCGCCGAGCAGCAAGTGGCGCGGATGATAAAAACCTACCTGATCCATGTGGCCCCACAAATCCGCCCGCTGGAAGTGGAAGAACGGCTTGAAGCCATCATGTCGCCCACATGGATTTTATCCGGCCAGGTGGACGCCCTCGCCCTGGCGGCAACCAAAACAGACAGCCAGGTATTGCGCGATACCAAAACCGGAACGCAGCGCCGGGCGAATGCCAGCCAATACGGCGCTTATCTGCTGATCCTTGAGGCGCACGGCTTTCAGCCGCAGAAGGCGATGGAAGATTTCATTCCGCGCGTTCCGCTCAAGAAGGAACAGCCTGCGCCGGAATCGCTGGAATTTGATGCCGCCGAAGCCAAGCGGGACGCCTTTGAGACCATTCGCGCCTTGATGCGCGATACCGAGGATTTCCGCGCACGGCAGGCCGATCCAAACGGGGAGCCGCCCGCCCACGCTTTCCGTGCCAACCCCGCGTCTAGCCTCTGCTCGGCGCGATGGTGCCCCGCTTGGGGCTCTCGCTGGTGCAAGTCGCACCGGCCCGCTTCCACCTGAAACAACCAACAAGGAACGAAACCACCATGGAGCACCCAAACGACGCGCATCTTCGCCGGGGAGTAGAGGATTCGGCGGATGCGCTGGCCTATGCCATGCAGGCATCCGCACCTGAGGGCGACCGCGCCAATGATGAAGCCGCCTTTGAGCGCGCCGTCACGACTGCCGCCGCGCTGCTTCATGGCCGCGCCGATGGCGTCCGGCAAGTGTCGCTCACCATGGGCGCAGTCACGATCTACATACGCGGCCCGCGCGACGATACTGAGATTGAAATGGATTTGCTGCGCCGCTTGCACAACGAGCGGGGCGAAAGCCTGATTGAAGCTGCCGCGCTGCTGTGGACTGCGGGCTGCTACCTGCGCGACCAAGAGCGCCGCGTGGCCAATGCCGTTGCCGAGGTCAATCAAAAGCAAAGCCTCGGCAATGTTGGCATAGGCCAAGCGCGCGGCCTGCAACACCCGTCAGCCCTCAAGGCCGCCTTTCCCATCTTCTAATCCTGCAAAGAAAGAACAAGCATCATGTCTCAGACAATCACACGCGAAAGGGCCAATATGGAAAACCCTTTCCGCCCCAACTTTGACGACGGCGGCGCCGGTCAGGCGCCCATGCTCGCGCCGCGTCAGCCTGGTCCTGCGCTGGATGAAGCCATGGCCGCAATCGTCACCGCGCAAAAGGTGGCGGTAAAGCGCGACATGGGCGCCATCATGCGCACAGTCCAAACCATCGCCGCCGCCGCAGGCCAGAAATTCTATTATAGCTGGTCAGTCAATGACCGCGCCAACAACCGGCAGAGTTTGGTGGAAGGTCTCGGCATCAAGGGCGCCATGGCGGTAGCCACCGCCTACGGCAACTGCCGCGTGGATGCGGTCATTGCCCAGGAAACCCAAAGCCACGTCACCTTCGCCGCGCGCTTTATGGATTACGAAACCGGTTTCACGCTCACGCGCCTTTTTCAGCAGCGCAAAAGCCAGAACACCGGCATGAAAGACAAAGACCGCGCCGCCGATTTGGTTTTCCAAATTGGCCAGTCCAAGGCCATCCGCAATGTCATCATCCAGGCGCTGCCGATCCTGTGCGAAGAAGCCAAGGACTCCGCCAAAAGCGCGCTGCTGGATCGCATCGCCTTGAACCCGGAAGCCGCTCGTGCGGCAATTCTTAGCCGGCTGGACGATTTGGGTGTGGATACCAACCGCGTTGAGCGCGTGGTGGGCCGCATAGTCGCCAAGTGGAGCGCGCAACACATGGCCCGCATTTGGGCCGAATTGACCGCCATTCAGGACGGCTTGGCGGATGCGGATGATCTCTACCCGATCGCAGGCAATGACGATGAAGCAGCCGCCAAGCCGCCGCCAGCCTCAACGACCGATGATGCGAGCCGCGGGCGGCGCGTGGTGGACGTGCCACCCGAAGAACCTGTGGCCGCGCGCGATGGCGCTGTGGCTGATCCCGGTCGGCAGGAAGCGCAGCACGACGAAGCTGAAAAGCCTCCCCGCCGCGCCACCGCACCCAAGCGGGCAGAACCGCCGCCAGCCGACGAGCCCGCCGCCCCCGCAACCGACGACGCCTTTAACTTCGGAGCCTGATTATGCTGAAAGCCCGAATCCGCAACGTCCTCGGCGTGGAAAACGCTGAATTTGAAATCAAGGGGATCACGCTGATCGGCGGCCGCAACGGCGAGGGTAAATCCTCGCTGTTGCAAGCCGTGGCAGCCGCAGCCCTTGCCGATGCTTCCATCCGCAGCCTGGCGCAGAAAGCCCAGCGCGGCCAAGCTGTCCGAGAGGGCGCCGACCTCGGCGTTGCCTTGCTGGATTGGGGCACCGGCAGCCAGCGTGTAGTCTGGCCGGCCGGCACCGTGGAAAGCACCGGCCAGCCCTTTGCTGGCGGGTTTGGTTCCCCGCTTGGCATCGGTGCGCGCGAATGGTCCGCGCAGGAATCCAAAACCAGGGCGACCGAGTTTGCCTTGCGCGCCAAGGCCACCCCGACCGTGGACGACATTCGCGCTTTCCTGAAGGCGCAGGATGGCAACCCGGACCAGGCCGAAGCCCTTTGGGCGCGGATTGACGTGTCCGGCTGGGATTCTGTGTTGAAAGCCGCCCAGGAAGCCGCCACGAAGCTGAAAGGCGCATGGGAAAACGTGGCCGGCGTTGCTTTCGGCCCCCTCAAAAGCAAAAACTGGCGCCCGGCGATTCTCCTGCCGGACGAGATTTACACCGTCGAAGCCGTCACGGAGGATCTGGACAAGGCGCGCGAGGCGCGTGAGAGGCTGGTTGCCGCCGGCGCGGTGGAAACGCACAAGCTATCCTTGCTGAAGGAACAGGCTGCCAATTTATCCGTGCTGGAAGCCAAGGAAAAAGACCTCCGGTCTATCCTGGCGGAGCGGCGCGCGGCGCAGGATCGGCTCACGAAACAGGGCGTGTCCATCGTGACGGCGGAGGACTTCGCGCTTGCCTGCCCGCATTGCAGTAAGGCGATTGAGGTCATTGCCCCGGCAGGCAAAGGCCCCGCCCAGCTTCGCGCCTCGCCGAAGCCTGTTCTGACTGCCGCTGAAGCGCGCGAGCGGCGGGAGGAAAGCGCCAGCGTCCACAAGGCCGCCGCCGACGCCCAGGCGGCGATTGACGAGATTGAAGCGGCTCTGGCGGAGCATGTTAAGCGCCTATCCGCCGCCGCGATGGCTGCAAGTGAGGTTCGCCGGATTGAAAAGGCCATCGCAGAAAGCGCGATTGACGGCGGCGCGCTGTCGCAGGCCCGGGAATTGGTCGCCAGGCTCGAAGAACGGCTCTTGGCGGTCAAAGCAATGCTGGAGGCGGAGGGCATATTCGGCCAATGGGCCAAGATGCAGCCAGCCCTCAAGGCCCTGCACCCCGAGGACGGCGTTCGCGCCGTGGTCGCGGCCCGCGCGCTGGCGGCCTGGAACGAAACCATGGCCACCATTGCCAGCGAAGCCACGCTTCCGCCTGTCGCGCTGACCGAGAGCATGGAACTGACGCTGAACGGGCGCCGCTTCGCGCTGCTGTCGGAAAGCGAGAAATGGCGAGCCAATTTCGTCATGACGCTTGCCATCGCCAAGGCCGAAGGCGCGAAGATGCTGCTGGTGGATCGCCTGGACGTGCTTGTGTCGGATCTCCGCGCGGGAATCCTCAAAGCCATCCGCGCAAGCGGCATTCCAGCCCTGGTCGCCATGTCCGTGCCCGACAAATCACCGGAGCGGTTGCCGCACCTTTCCAAAGCCGGGCTCGGGTCCGTGCATTGGATTGAAAAGGGCGTCGTCACGGCGCTGCCCTACTAGAACGGGAGAGCCAAATACCAATGCTCACGTCTGAGTTGCGCCTTCCGCAATACGAAAGTTTTGCTAGAAAGCCGCTACTGTTGGGGCTATATGCTTGTCGCGTTTCCTTGCGTGGCGACTATGCGCAAGGAGGCGGAGCAGGCAAAACCCTCACAAGGAAGGACTTTCTTATGGCCATGACCATTGAGCGCGAGCATTCAATCAATCCGAAGATCACGCTCCGGCGCGTGACGATTGACCTGCCGCGCCACGCGCCAGCCGAATTGCGGATTGAGGGCGAGGTGTCCGTGGCTGATCGTCGCGTTGGCCGCGTCTCCGAGGCGCGCGTCCTCACCATGCACATGCCGGAAAGTGGCCGGCACTTTCTTAAGGAACTGGAGGTGGCATTCACTGTGCCGACCGCCGCTGACGACAAGGAACACTGAATGATTACCGCAGATGGAAAACGCATAGACCGTGCGGCCGCCCTGGAGCCTTTTGATGTGCATGTGGCCGGACGCGTGAGGCAAGCGCGCACGAGCCGCGGCTGGTCCAGGGCCAAGCTGGCTGAGGAGATCGGCCTGTCTGAGCAGCAAATCACAAAATGGGAACTGCCATCCAACCGGATGTATGTCAGCCGCCTTTATGCGGTAGCGCAGGCGCTGGGCTACCCGCTGGCTTGGTTCTTTGAAGGCTTCCGCGGGCTTTCTGCGCGCATCCCCTCCATGACCAGCACCGCCAGCCCAACCGCTGACGTGCTTTCCCTGCTCACGCCGGAGACCATTCGGCTGCTGGAGCAATACACCGCCCTGTCGCCCACCCGCCAAAGGCTGGTGCGGCAATTCATGGGCGAAATGCAGCCAGTGGCCCAAGGCGCCGCTGGCGCGACCGAGACACCCGCCGAACAGGAAGATGGGCCTCTGCCTGTTCGCGTGTGACCACCCCTTAACCCTGGCGGTAAGTGGCTGTTGGATGGCTGCCCGCTAACCGCTCCCATTTCGGGAGCAATAAGGTGACAACGAGAGACGACGACGATCCAGAACTATCGCTCCTGACAGCCAAGGAGGCGGCGGCGCTGCTGCGCGTGGACGTGAAAACGCTCCGCCGCCTGGACCCGCCGCCGCCCTCGCAACGCATAGGCAACCGGCGCCGATACCGCCGCGCTGCCCTGGTTGAATGGTTGAAAAGGAGAGAACAATGGACAACGACACCGCACCCCGCCGCGCTGCCGGCACCCGGCGCAAAGCCGCGCCCCCACTACCCGGCGAAGAATGGCTCGCCAAGCGCACAGGCTCGGGCTTCTGGCACTACGATTTCAGCATCGAAGGTCATAGACTTCGCGGAAGCTGCGGGACTGGCGACAAGGCCGATGCCGCCCGGCTCGCGCAAGCGATCCACGATCGGGAATGGCGCCGGATCAAGCTCGGGGAAAAGCCGCCCGTCCTGCTGACGCTGGAAGAAGCGTTCACGGGATGGTGGAAGGACCGCGGCCAGCACGGCAAGTATGGCGTGACGGGCCAGCGATACCAGTTGGCGCGCATCCTTCGTATCCTGGGCGGCACCACGGCGCTTACGGATCTCGACAACGCCACCGTCGCTCGGCTGCTGCGCGGCCTGCGGGACGGGGAGGGCGTGACCGATGGGCACGAGACCAAAGGCAAGGCCAGCGCCAGCACATGCAACCGCTACCTATCCACGCTGAACACGGTCTGCACATGGGCGCGCGAGATTGCCGGCGCCGAGGTTGGTCCCTGGACCATGAAGCCGCACTTGCAGGGCGAACCGCCGCCCAAGGATCGGTTTCTTCGGCATGAGGAAGGTCGCGCGCTGGTTGATGCCATCGTGCCCCACGCCCGCGCGCCGATTGCCCTGGCGCTGCTGACGGGGCTGCGGCGCAATAACTGGCTGCTGCTGGACTGGCAGAACGTGTCGCTGGACATGCGCCGCGCGCTGCTGATCGGCAAGGGCGGCAAGCCCCTGGGGGTGAGCCTATCGGCGCCTGCCGTCGCGCTGCTGGAACGGATGGAGCCTGACCCCGACAAGCGCCGGGCCGGGCCGGTATTCAGGTATGGAGCCGCGCCGTGCGGCTGCCCCCATTGCGCCAGCCCGGCCAACATCGGGCGCCCAATCCGCGACATTCGCCGGTCATTCAAGACTGCTGCCAAGGCGGTCGGCGTTCCTGGGCTTCGGATTCACGATCTGCGGCATTCCTTCGCGGCCTGGCTGCTGGAAGCGACCGGAGACCTGCGCTTGGTCGGCGATGCGCTGCATCATCAGCAAGTGACCACGACCGCCCGCTATGCGCGCCTCATGCCGGGACGGCTGGAACAGGGCGTTGATCGTGTCGCCGCCGCCTTTGAGCGCGCCGCGCTTCTGCCAGCCACAGAAAAGAAGGACAAAACCGCATGAATGCCATCACCACAGAAGAAGCGGAACGGCTGGCAAGGCTGAGTAGTTTCGCGGATCATTTGCAAACCTTACAATACAAAGAAATGCGTCAACTTATAACCGACCTCGCTGCCGAGCGTGATGCGCTGCGGGCCGAAGTCGAAAGGCGTGGCACTGTCTGTGACAATTATTTCCGGCAAGTGTCGCTAATGCAGATGAGGCACGCGCGCCATTTACTGTTACTGGAAACGCGCATCGCCCGCCAGCGCCGCGCATTAGCGAAGTTGTATCAGCGCAGGAACGACAAGAACACCCGGCTTTCAGGCTTCCTTACTGGCATGACAGCCGCCCTCGCCACGGCGCGCAAGGATGCGCTGGAAGAATTGGAACGGCATTTTAAGGAGGCTGCTGCCGGCACGCCACTTGGGCATGAAGACCGCCAGCGCGGAGCATCAACCTACAATTGGTTGATGTATTGTGTCTCTACCATCAGCGCGCTGAAAGGTGAAGGCAATGAGTGACGAACTTCCCTACATCTTCGCTGCCGCAACGCCGGAACAGCAAGCCATCGCACAGCAAAGCGCCCTATATAAAAAGGGCGACATGAGCCTTGTATGGATGAACGACAGCGCGCTTGCAGAATTGTTCCTGCCAAAAGCAGAGGTGGACGCGCGGATTGATTGGGCAAGACAAAGTGCGCTGAGTGAAGCGGTGCGCCGAGCAAGGCACTACGCCACGATTGTCCCAATGCACGGGAGCTTGAAATCCGACATTTACGAAGCTGCCGGCCAAGCCGCAACGGAGATAGCGGCTAGCATTGAGGCGCTATCCGACACGCCGTCCGGCATGGTGCTGGTGCCGCGTGATCGGGAAGATGAAACCCGCGCGGCGAAGATTCTAGCCGAAAGGAATCAGCTTATCGGCATTTTGCAGTTGGCCGTGGAACAAAACGGGGACAAGGAAAAGGAGCCCGCATGGTTTGTTGCCGCCTGCCGGATTCTGAACGCAGGATTCACTAAGGCAGTGAAGGCGGGTGAAGGCAATGTCTGACCGCCCAATTCCATTTTCTGCCGAAATGGTCCGCGCCATTCTGGAAGGCCGGAAAACCCAAACGCGGCGGATTATGAAAGTCCAGCCGTGGCCTGACGCCTTAGTGACAGTCGAACACTACCACCCCACTGTAATTGACCGGCACGGCGACATGCAGCCGGGAAAAGAAATCTTCGGCGCGCATTGGGATGATGGCGAATACGGTCTGAAATCCCCCTATGGTGCGCCCGGCGATACGCTTTGGGTGCGGGAGGACTTTGCGGTTCAGCCTGAATTGTGGGCCGATAATCATGGACCGCAGCCAATTCACTACACCGCCGATCAGGTGATCGGGGTCGCTGGAAAACCAGAACAGCGACAAATTGAGGATTACCGCTCCAAGCCATCAATCCATATGCCGCGCTGGGCTTCGCGAATCACACTCGAAGTCAAGGGCGTCCGGGTGGAACGGTTGCAGGATATCTCAGAGGATGACGCGCGGGCGGAGGGCAGCGAAGCGCGTCCATTTCCGGGGCCGTGGTGGCAGGGCTATCGAGATTTGGGAGATGGCGATCTGATCCATCAGCAGGCCATTGGCGAGACTGCACCAGACTGGATGATTGAGCCGAAGCGAATGCCGCCGACACCTTGGCTTGATCGATCTGCGAGGGACGGCTTCCGGTCAATTTGGATGGGCCTTCACGGCCCCGGCGCCTGGGACGCAAACGCCTGGGTTTGGGTAATCAGCTTTGACAGGGCAAAGCCATGAATAAGCGAGCGCTTCCTGCATGGAGCCTTCAGATTAGGGAAAACGGCGACAAGGTAACGCTTATCAGAGACGAAGAAAGGCAACACAACGTGTTGGAATTTCAGCGCGACGGAAACGCTACCACTATTGTGCTTAGTGACGCTGCGCTTAGCGCAGTCGTCATACTGGCGGTCAATCGCGCCGGCGTGCCTGTCATTGTGGATCAAACCAATGACTGACCCCATCCGCGCCGCGCCGGATAAGGCCCGCGCTGTTTATTGTCATGCAGACGGCGACTGCCCTTGCGCCACCCCAGATGACTGCCCCATGAAGGTTCGTTCTGAGGTGCCCGCGAAAATCATCGCCGCATTCCTTCGCGCGCTGCCCGAAGGCTATGTCGAGGTGCAGCAACCGGAAGGAATGACTAGGCAACTTGGGATGAACCACATTCACGCCCGCGCCGTCGCCGATGCGGTGATTGCCGCCGCGCTGGAGGATCAGAAATGACCAAAGCCATCAACGAAGCAATTGAAACCCTGAAAACGCGCGACACAAGCGGATACCGCAAGGCCAAAGCGGCTGAACGCGCCGCACGCGCCGAATACGAAGCGCAATGCAAAATGCTCGGCGCGCTTGGGGAGCGACCATATCAAAAGCTCGAAGGCCACATGAAACGGGCGCTGACACCGCACCGGATTGAGTGGCGCACGTATAACCGCGCATCAGGCGTGGAGGTTAATCACGACGCCTGGACCACATTTGCTCATCTTGAGGGCCAGATTTGTCCTACCCCGAAAGGCGGCAAATACAACATGCCCATGCGCGCGCACATTCCGTTCAGCCTCACCCCGCGCGATGGCGCCGAGTTTCAACGCATGGTCGCGGCCCTGAAAGCCGCGGCGGATGCAATGACGGAGGCCGGGCTATGACCGTGGCCACCATCCGATCTTACCGCCCGTCAAGCGGCTGTGAGGGCATGGATTTCATGGAACGCTGGTGCGGGCGCTGCTGGCGCGATGCCGCGTTTCAGGCCGGCGAAGGCGATAGCTGTGAAATCGCGGCAAGCACCATGGCCTTTGATGTGGATGATCCTGATTACCCGAAAGAATGGGTGACAGACGCCACACTCGGCCCACGCTGCACCGCCTTTGAGCCGATCGAGACCGGCGGCACGGTCCACGACGCGCGGCAGGAAGCGTTGCCGCTATGACTGACCGCCTGGGTGGGTTGCCCATCATCGTGTCAAACATGGCGCTGAAAGAAACCACTGAGAGGCTGTTTCCGGCCAGCCGCCATCGCAGCAGACGGGTCCACAAGAAGCTGCTTAAGCGATTTGGCAGCGAGTTTCGTAAGGTGCCAGCCATTTGGAAGACGCCTCACTCAATCATCATGCACCCGGAATTGTACGCGCAGATGAAAGAAAGGATAGCCTATGAGCATTCTCGGCCGGTAATCGCCACGCGAAGATACCTCATCAATACAGGACACTAACAACGCCTTGAATCTGGCGCAATTACCACCCCTTGGCGGGAAAATGCTGCGCTGGAAAAGAAGAAATTCGGCAGCGCACCGGCACCCAAAACAGGCGCGCTAGCCAGGCTGCGCCACGCCCCGACACCTGAAACCATTAGAAAATATAGGAACATGGCGCAAGCCCCCCTGCCGACTGTGACTCACGGAAAGGGACAAAACGGGCATTACTGGCACGATAGAGGCGCAAATCGGACACAGCCTTTCCGCCATTGGTGCGGATTAATCCTCAATTTTCCGCCCGCACAGCGTATGTGCCCGCCTTGCGGATGCCCGCCGTTCTCGCCATGTTCTCATTTATGGCAGAACCGGCACCCTGGCCCTATCTGGAATTGACCCTATTGCGCCACATGGCCGCCGGCCTGGTGGTGGAAGAAATCGCTGGGGAGACCGTTCACGCACGGACGAGCGAGGGCAATGCGGTCCTTGTGGACCGCTACCACTATGATCGGGCCAAGGCCCGCTTTGACTGCGGAGATCGGGCGCCGACACAAGCGCCGCAGGTCAGCTACAATGTCAGCAGCAAGGCAGCACCCACGCAGGCGCCGAAAAGGTATTCGCCCCATTCAGTCCCGCCAAGCCCAGCCCGGCCAGCCAAGCGCCACCCAGCCTCGTAGGCGGGAGCGCAAGCCAATCCAGCCAACACAAGCAGCACCGGGGACGCGCCCAGCCACCAAGCCAGCAATGCCGCAGGGGCGGTCCACAATAGGCCGCGCGCCGTATGGCGGGTCCATTGCCGCCATGCCGGACCATCTGCCGGATTCCTGCCCAGCGTCAGAGACCGCCACCAGCCGGGACGCCCGCCAAGCCACAGCATTACCGCCAAAGCCGGGGTCTCCCATAAACCGGGCCAAGCCATCACTGCCAACCCTGTAGCCCAAACCGCATCGGCCGTGGTTTTGCCGCGTCCAGTGATGCGATGGAACGCCGCCGCACCACGCAAGCGGAAAAGCAGCGCGCCCATCAGCGCGCCAAAAAACATCTGATCCATGTCACTTGCTCACTCTCTGATCGGATGAACGCAGGGCGCCGCCTACCGCGCCAAAGGCGGCCCCAGGTCGCGGCTATCAATCCCGCGAAGCCGCTCCCGCATCTCGGGCCTCATATCCCGCGGCGCGTTCCGCAGGTCGCGCTCAGGGCGATCCCGGCGCGCATCGCGCAAGGCGTCCGTAACCCGCTGCGGGGGTATCCTCACGCCATTCTGCGCCGCTTCTTTGCGGATTTCTTCAATCCGCTCGCGGCGGCCGTTGCGCTCCGCCTGAACCATCTCCTGAAGGTATGCGTTCACGTCCTTGCGGCCTTCCTTGCGGTTGGCGCGAGCAATTTCCCGATCATCCGCAATCAATGAGGATCGCAGAGGGCGGAACCCAGCGCCCTGCATCGTCAATTCGGTATTGGTCATATTGTATTCAGGCATCCCGCGCATTTGCGGGTTGCGGGAAAGGGTGCGGCCGTCAAAGAAATTCTGGCCAGACCAGAAGGCGGCGCTGTCTATCGTCGCCCCATTGGCCGCAGCCTCCAGCATTCGCAGAGGATTGGCCGCCGGCGAGATCGCCGCCAGGTAATCCACGATTTCCTGCCGATTATTGGACGCCAATTCCTTCAGCCGCCCCGCGGTGCCGATGAAAGGCCCCTGCATCAGATCGGCCGGCGAGTTGGGAATGAAGCCCTGGCCCATGCCAACGCGCCCGGAGAGGTCCATTTGCAGCAGCGTGGGCAAGCCGCGCATGAGGGAATCGGCCATGGTGCCCGACATTTCGCCCGTGATCTCGGCGCGAATAGCCCGGTCCTTCATCCACCTGATAGGGCTGACGCCAAAGGCATAATCCAGCATCCAATCGGCCAGCGCCAAGGGCAGAATACCAATCAGGCCCGCCGCCAGGAACAAGCCCAGCAGAAAGCGCGCAATCGGCGCGGGGTTTTTCCGCCAATCCGCCGCAAGGTCAAAGGCAAAGCCGAGTTGCTGGATCATGAAATTTTTGAATTGGGTCGGCAGCTTCAGCACCGTGACGCGCAGCAATTCCGGCCGATCGGCAATGCCCTGGTGGAATTGGGTCTTCTTCAATACCTCCTGCGCCTCTTGGAAAGCCGCCGCCGGCGAGAGGCCCTTAGCCTCCGCCCGCGCCAGCGCGCCAAGGAAGGCGGTTGCCCGGTTGAAATGCTCCGCCGCCATGAATGGGGCCATAGACACGCGCTTGAGCGATTTCACAAAACCGGCATCTTCTGCCAGCAACGGCGCTGCATCGGCCTGGATTGAAATATCGGTCATCACGTCAGCGCGGCGCAGCAAAATGGCATCCTGACTCATCAGGCCAGGCTTATCGCGGTTTTCCATCTGCGATTTCATGGCCAGCGCCGCCCGCTTGACGCCGATGGCAGTCCACTTCTCGCCCAACACCGGATAGGTATTGATGAGGGTTTGCGAGAGGTTGACCACCGACGAAGCGATATTGACCAGCATCCCCAGCTTCAGGTGAGCCATGTCTGAGGTCAGATCGCCCATCAGTGTGCGGGTTGGAAAATCGCCGCCCTTGCGAATTGCACCATACATGCGCCAGCCCAGGTATCCGCCGAAAGCCGTGGCGAGGATCGGGTTTGACGCGCCCATGACGGCCACGCCACCAGCAAAGGCCGCCAGGGTAGAGCCTGGCAGGCCCATCTTGTGAAGCAGCCCGTCAACCACCGCCTCGCTTTGCTGCTTGTTGCCGTTGACATCATTCCACCAGCTTTCCAGCGCGCGGAACAATTCGGCCTTGCCCTCCATCTCCATCGCCCGCGCACGAGAGGGTGACAGGCCCAGGCGCTCGGTCGTGGCCACATAGGCAAACTTCAGCTTGTCCATCTCCACATAGCGAACCGACTGCGAGTTGTGCGTTTTCAGAACGCGCTGGAGATCCTGGCTGAACCCCTCTGCCCCGGTGCGGAACATGGCAGCGGTGAACACCCGCCGGCGTGACCGGCGCCGCGCCGCGCCTGAAAGCGCGTCGTTGAGTGCCTGCCCCTCAATCCCGGTCGCATTCTCCAGGCCACGGCGGAGCCTTGAATACTCAGCATCCGAAAGCACCGCCCCGCCCGCGCCGGATGGCATCATGCTCACCTTGCGCTCGATGCGCAGCTTGGCGTCGGGGTTGGCCTTGAGGTAAGCCCTGGCCGCCTCAATCGCCTGTTCTTCCGTGTCGTAGAAGCCCTGGTCGCTGGTGATTTCCGTGCGGATTTGCTCGCCGGTTTCCTCGTCCACCCCCTCCATCTTGAACATACGCCAGGAGCCGAAAAACTTGTGAGGGAAATAGCCAGGCCGGCGCTGCACCGAGGTATTGGCCAGCCTGGATTCCAGCGCATCATACTCGGTCTGCAATTCCGCCATTCGTTCCTGTATCGTCGGATCGGCCGCGCGCATCATGCGAAGCTGCGCATTGATGCTTTCAATCTCCGCCGCGTGGGCCGCAAGATCCCCGGTGTTGTGTCGGATTTTGGCGTTCAGCCGCCCGCGCCGCGCGTACAGCTTCTTGTATTCCGGCGATTTGACCGAAGCCCGATCCATAATGGAGGTCATGGCAACCCAAATCTCGGCCTTCCGCTTACGCACCTTGGGCATCATTGCCCGCCTGTGATTGTCCACCAGGCGGGCATTCATACGCACCAGGGCGTTCAATTCGCGCGCCGCGGTCGCCTCTGCCGGGGAAAGGTCATGGGCGGCAAAGTGCTTATCAGCCACGTCCTTGCGGGCAATATCAACCTCATTGGCGTCAGCATCAAACAGCGCCGCCGTCACCTTGGCGCGGTCGCCTTTCTGCTTTTCCAGGGTGCGCAAGGTCAGTTCCACCCGCTTGTCCATGCGGGTTTGCCAGTTGTTCATCCGCCGCTCGGCCGCAATGCCCTGATCCACCAGGGCCGCAACCGCAGGCCACTTCCGAAACATGCGGCTGGGCCTGCGCAGGACAGACAGAAACGGCGTCAGATCACGCATCTGCGCAGGATCGTCCACTACCACGCCAGGCGGCAACCTTGTGTTGGCCCAATTCGCCTTGACCGCCGCGACGTTGCGCTCCCGCATACCCGCCGCCGCCGCGCGCACCGCCCGCCCGGCTGGGCGACCAAACAGCCGCATGAACAAAGCGGGATCAAAGGGGTTGGCGTAGAGGGAGCCGGTGCCGTCGTCGGTCTCTGGGGGCGTCGCAGGCGGCGCGCTTTGCCCGCCCGGATTTTTTGCGTCCACCACCACGGGCGGCGTGAACTTCCGTTCCTCGTAGGCGGGAATGCCTTGCTGGTCGGTCGCCTCCATGTAGGGGATAACGACGCCGCCGCGTTCATCCTCAGCCAGAACAAACCAGCCGTCCGAGGTCCAGCGGTGGCCCGTGACGGTAAACGGCTTACCGCGCCAAAACACTGTGGAATCGCGCGGTGTGCCGATGCGCAGCCAGCCAGGCGGTGCTACCGGATTGGCCGCAAGATCTGCCTCAAGTTCGGCCAGCGCCTGTTTAGCGGCGGTCAACTGCGCCTTGCGGCTGAAGGGCGCGGCAACCACCTCGCGCAACCGTTCTATGCTGGCATCAGCCTCGGCCTTTTGCTCGCGCACACGCGGTATTTGCGACGGATAGTTGCGAATCTGAGCCTCTATGCTTGCGATGCTCTTGCCCTCAAACTCTTCCCGACCGAGAACAATTTTGATTTCGGGTGCAGTCGCCAGCTTGGGCCAGGAAATGCTGACCTTGACGCCGCCGATTTGGCCTACCGGACGGCTTGCGTCCCCTTGTCGCAGCTCTGCGCCAGCGGCCTGTAATGCCTGCTCTGCGTCTGTTCGCTTGGTGGCTGCCCGCCCCCCAATCGTAGCCGAGAAACCATCGCCCTTCGTGCGCTCAATGAACGAGGTAATCACATCAAGATCGCCGCCCTCCTTGGTGGCGGCTTCCAGCCAATCGGACCGGCTCTTTTGCCTAGATAGTTGCTCGCGCAGCATACTGTTGGCGTCGGCGATGGCCCGTCCGTGCATCCGCTCGGCCTGCTGCAATTGCTCCAGCTTACGCTTCATCTGCTCGCGGATCAGGGCGCGCGGGTCGCCGGCAGCTTCCGCAAAGCTTTCCAAGAAATCAGACGGCGCATCAGCCGCCGCCTCGCCCTCAATGACGCGGGCGGCGTTGTTGTCCCGCATGAAGGCCAAAATAAACCGCTGCTTAATCGCCAGAATCTGCCAGCGCCGCCCGTCAAGCCGGTCGGTGATGTAGCGGTATTCCAGCACCGTATTCCATTGGTTGCCTTGCCGCCAACCGCGCCCGTTGCGCTGCTCAAGGTCGCCAGGCATGTAGGGCGCGTCCATATGGTGCATGGCGCGGAGGTTTAGCTGCATGTTGACGCCGACGCCGAGCGTGCTGGACAAGCCGATGACCACGCGCAGCCGCCCCTCGTTCATGGCCTGCGAAATCTCAAACTTTTTTTCCGCGCTAATGCCGCCAGTGACGAGTGCAATCTGTTCGCGCGGAATACCCTCGGCGACAAGCCGCTCCACCATATCCTTGATTGCCGAAAACGTCCTGACCTTTACCGTGCGCTTCGGATCGCTTAGCGGAATTGCGCGCTCGGCCATCGTATTGTAGCCTTGGTCGGCAAAGATGACCTGATTGGCGCGCGGGTCGGAGCGATAGACCTCCATCACGTTTTTAACGACCTGAGCCACCTTACTGCGCGGATCAAGGTCAGCCTTACCCTCCATGCCATGGAGCGGACTGTCGGCAAGGCGGTTGCGGTCATACATGCGCTCATCGAAGCTGGCGAGATTGGCCCCACCCTCCACGATGACAGGGCTGGACGGATCGCCCGCCATCATCAGCTCGCGCCGCGCCTTGCCTCTCGCGTTGCGGAATCGCCGCGCGTCAGCCTGGAATTGCTCAAAAAGCGTCACCTGAAGGTCGGTCATTTCTGACGTGACGTTGATGACCTTCTTGTAGGGACGGTCTGTCGCACCATCGGTGCGCCCATTTTCCAACTCGGCCCGCTCGGCTTCTGAAAGATCGGGCGACGCCATAGTCTTGCCGCTCTTGGTCCGGCGAGGCTGCATCTCCGGCATGTCGTCGCCAAAAACCACATCGAGATACTGCCCAACAAGACGGCGCAATTCGGGCACGTTGATGAAGGCTGCCAAGCGCGTGATGGGCTCGTATTCGCCGGCCGCAGAAAGCTCCACGTCCTGCACCTCGCGGGAGAAACTGCCAAACCAAGCGTCCCAGGTATCAACGCCGGCAGATTTCATTTCCTCCAGCATGACGTAACGCATCTGGTGGAAAATCTCGACAAGGGTGTTGGTGATCGGTGTGCCGGTGAATGTGTGGATATTGTTGCCGTTGTTCTGCCGACGGACGTAGCTGGTCAAGAAGTTCAGCGCGATTGACATATCCGAGGTTGCGGTCTGCAACCCCTTCATCTTCATGCCGGTGACGATGGGCGGCTTTTTGAACTCATGCGCCTCGTCCACAAGGATCATATCAATCCCCAGGTTCTCAAACTGCACCGCCTTGTCGCGGCTGGCGCGTATGGCAAGCGCGTCAATCTTATTCAGGACCGAATTTCGGGCGCGAACCAAGTCCTTCGCAGTCGGCGACCGGAGTTTTCCCGAGGCTTTTTTGTCCCCATTCCGAATGTCATTCATCTGATCCACGTCGAGGCTGCTGCCGTCCTCCAACGCGGCCTCAATGGCGGCTTCCTCAAGCGCCTCTATTTCCTCCCTGGCAATCTCCATGAGCGTCTCGCGCGACAAAGCGAGGCGGTCAATCTGTGAATGGGGCAGGACAACCGCGTCCCAATCATCGTTGGCAATGCGACGAAGCTGCACCTCAATGTCGGCAGGCGCTAGGTTGTCAATGTAAAGCACCTTCGCTGCCGGATACATGGCCTGAATTTCAGTCGCTACGGCCTTGCTATTGGCGTTGTGCGCCAAGATCAGCGGCTTTTTGGCAATGCCATAGCGGCGGCTTTCCACGGCAATACCGCCCATGGTGAAGGTCTTGCCGGTGCCTACCTCATGGGCATTGATTGACTTCCGATTGACCACCGCGCGCCAGATCGCATTGACTTGATGTTGGCGCAACTGGAACTCACCGCGGCCCAGCGTCAGCGCCATGCCCTCAAAAGCCATAAACGAGCCATCGTATTTAGGTGTCGCGTGGGAGTTGCGCGTCTCGTTGTAGGACTGCTCAAGCGCCACGCGCCGCTCTACATCGCTCCAAATCCACTCCTTAAACGTCGAGCGTATGTTGGAAATGCGGTCGGCCGCTGTTTTGGTCGCGTCTTGGTCCACATACTCCGTCTTGGTAAGGGGGTCCATCGCCATGACCTTCAAGGTCTGGTTGGAGATGGCCGCCTGTAGCAACCGCGAAAATGGAACGCGGCGGTCGTCCATACCGAACCCACTCCGGGCGGCAGACAGGTTGTTTAATCCAGTGAGCCGCGCCTTCCATCGGCCGAGTGTGAATCGAATGCTCACGCCCTCGGTGTCGCGGCGGTTCAGCATGTGCGCGACATAAGCCTCATAGACATCTTCGGGCACCCAGGTCGCGCCAAACTGCACCTCAATATCGTAATAGGGCACGTCGCGGGGCTGGACCTCTTTCAGCGCATCCACATTGCGCTGGAGGTGCTTCTGCCCTTCGCGCACAGCGGCCTCCGCCTGGCGTAACTTCATGCGCACATTGCCGGATAGGTAGAGATCGGCCGGCTCAATGTCGCCGCTCACCGCCTCGAAAACCGCGCCAGACTTAATCAGGGCGGCCTTTACTTCGTCGGCAGGCTTTCCGGTCAGGTCGGAAATCTCAGCCAGCGTCGGGCGGATGCTTTGCTGCCGTGCCAGCACAAAGGCGTCGGTGATGCTGGGGTTCTCAAGTCGCGGCTTAACCCGAATTGTGGACCGGGACAGGATCGCCGCAGGGGTGCCGTCCTTCTGCACCAGCGCGGCCAGCGCCGGGAAAAATGGATCCTCTATTTTGTTGAGGTAGCGCATCCCAAAGGATTCGCGCAGCGCCCCATGCTGCTTCTCAAAAGCCTCAAACAGCCCGCGCAGTGCCTTCCGTTCTGTCGCGGCATCTTCGCCGGCGCGCTCCTTCGTTATGAGATCAGCATAGGCGCGGCGCATTGCCACCAAATCGCGCAACTGCTTGACGCGCGCTGCCGTTTCCTTCGCGTTTTTTACGGCATAGGAAGCCACCTGCCCGGCTGGCGCCAACTGCTCCCCGCGCACAATGAAAGGCTCGTCGCCCTGAAACACCAGCGCGCCCTCACGGTCGTCCGTGTGGTTCGTGATGTAGGAAATGCCGTCGTTCTTGCGGTCGCGCTCGTAGGCGCCTTCCGGCACCAAGGAAACTGCCGCGTTCAATCGCTCCAGCAAATTCGCTGGGCGGTCCACAATCAGGCCAGCCGATCCGCGCGTAGTGCCGCTTCCGAAATTGACTGTGCCAAGAACCCGGTCGGGGTTCTGCTGGTAGTAGCCGTTGAGGCGAACATCGGTGCCCGCTGGCGTCGGCACCATGGACGCCTTCACCCAGGCTTCATCGGGCGTCTCAGCAAGCGGCGTAGCGCGCTTCCGCAGTATCACAATATCCGTCACTACCGCTGTGCCGGCATATCCCTCAAAAGCGCCGGATGGCAGACGAATGGCGGTAATGAGTTCCGCGTTCCGCGCCAGATGCGCGCGAACACGAGTCCCGTCCTTGTCCATGGTCCCATTGCTGGTAATGCCAATCACGATCCCGCCTGGGCGCACTTGATCCAGCGCCTTGAGGAAGAAGAAGTCGTGCAGCGTTGGCCTCAGCTTACCGTGGCGGCGGTCGGCGACGACTTGCCCGGCAAATGGCCAGTTGCCAATGACCACATCATAGAAATCATCGGGCGTGCGGCTATCCTGATAGGCTTTCTGCTGAATGTTGGACTGCGGAAACAGCAAGCGCGCGATTGCAGCAGTCGTCAGATCAAGTTCAATGCCGGTCAGTTCACTCCGGGCCTTTAGGTCAAGCGGCATCAGCGAGAAGAAGTTACCGCTGCCAACGGCCGGCTCAAGAACGCGACCGCCCTCAAAGCCCGCGCGCCGCATCATTTCCCACATCGCCATCACAATCGGCGGGTCGGTGTAGTGCGCATTGATGATGCTGGCCTGCGCAGATTGCCAAGCCTCTCGGCCAAGGTGACCTCGAAGCCAGCGGTCGCGCTCCTCCCAGCCTGGCCGTGGGTCAGGGTTGTTCCATGATCCCTTGAACAAATCCTGGCCAAATGATCCCCAGCCAGTGTAGGCCGCCAGCTTTTCTTGCTCATCGCGCGTCGCGGGGCGGTCGCTCTCGGTGATCGCGTTCAGCGTCTCAATCGCCAAACGATTGCGGTTGAACCGCGCCACCGCCCCGCCACCGAGATACGCGGCAGGATCGTCAATGTGGAAATCGCCCGCCGTCGGTCCGGCTGGGCTTGGCGTAGCTACGGTCCCGGCGCTTCCTCCGACGGTTCCGCTTCCAGGGGCGGCTCCACCTCCGGCTCCGGTCCCAGCATCAGATGCGCCCGTTCCGCTTGCTCCCGGGCGTCCGTTATCGGCATTCCCGCTGCCAGAAGCCGGTCCTGTTCCTCCCACATTCGGTGTTGTGCCAGGAAGGCCATCGTCTCCGTCATTTTCTGCTGGCTGAGGCGCGCCCACATTGCCGGGCGTTCCGTTTCCCACGACCGGAGGATTCGACTGTGCAGATCCCGGTTGTGGATCAGGTCCGGGCTGTTGCGGCGCCGCCGCTCCTCCATCCGCAGCCTCACCACCTGTTCCTTGGTCAGCATTGTCCTCTCCTTCTGCTTGCTCAAGCGCATTGAGGTCAAAGGCGCGAACAGCAGCCCGATCATCCATCAGGTCGGCCACATCATCCGCAACCTCCGCACTCGTGGCAAGGTAAATCGGCTTCAGCGTCGGTTTCACCGCCTCGGGGTCAAGGCCCATCTCAACCGCATCGGCCAGCACCGCCCGCGCCCAGGCGCGAAACTTCACCACGCCTTCCTCAATGTAAATCAGGCCGAGTTCAATGCCAGCAGCCAGCACCGAGGGATCAATCCCCGCGTTGACGCGCTGGCCGGACGCTTTGATAGCTGCGGCAAACTTGGCCTTGGCCGCTGCCTTGCGGGCCTCAAGGTCGGAAGCCGGGGCAGTTGCCGCCGCTGGCTGCGCCGGAGTTGTGACATCGGGCGCTGCCGGGGGCTGGTCACTTTCTCCGGTCGTTTCCGAAGGGGCGAGCAGCGCCGGCGCGGCAGGCTGCGGGGGGCGGCGGTTGCCTCCCATCGCCGCCTGGGCGGCGGCCATCATGCGGTTAAGCGCGGGCCACATTTCGGCGCGGGGGTCAATCGCGTCAAAGCTGAACTCGCGGAACGGCCGGCCGCTGCCATCGGTGCCGCGCCGCATGAAGTTGCCATCGGGGAACCAGATGGTCTGCTCGGTGCCGCCGTTGGCCTTCTGGATCTCGATGAGACGCAAGCCCCCTTGCAGGTCCATGCGCCGGAAATTGGGGTCCATCCGCCGCGCTCGCTCCACCTCGGCCTTGAAGATCGCCTCGTCCTTGGCGCTTCGCGTGGTCGGAGTTGTGACATCGGGCGCCGGACTTGTGACATTCCCCGCATCGGAACCCGTTGGATTGCCTGGGGTCGGCGCCGGAGTTGTGACATTTGGGGCGGGGGGCCGTGACGTAGAGGGCCGATCCTGGGGCGCCTCGGCCTCCGGCTGGGGCGCTGGCGCTTGGGGCTGGCTGGGTTCTTCTCCCGCGTCTTGCTCGGGCGCCGGGGGTGCCTCGGCTTCCTGGGCAACGCGCCGCAGGGCAGCGTCAACCGACAAGCCTTCTTCCGCCATGTAGCCCTGCACGGCAGCAACATCGCCTGGCGCCAAGGTGATGTTCAGGCGCCGCGCAGCAGTTTCAATGCGGCGCGTGATGGCATCGGGCGCAGGCGCGGGCGTGGTGGGTGGCTGGGGCGGCTCTGGCGCAGGCTGTGAGGGCGCCTCAGTCTGCGGCGGCGTGGGTGCTGCCTGTGGCGCAACCGGCGCGCTTGGCGGCGCTTCGGGCGCGGGCAACGCCTGGTTCGGCTGCGGATAATAGCCGCCAACCACGCCTTCCTGATTCTGCGCCGCGAGCCCGGTCATAAGGGCCGCGAAATCCTGCTCGGTCGCGGGCGGGCGCATGAGCTGCGTGACCGGCATACCATTCGGGTCATAGACCTGAATGATCTGGTCCTCGTCGTCCACGGTCCAGCCAGGCGGCAGGCTGCCCGCAATGCGCTGAACCCCGGCCGCGCGATCGGCCTCTGACTGCGCTTCTTCCTGCGCCGCCTGCTGCTCTTGCTGCTCGGGCGTAGGCGTTGGGGTGTTCAGCGCTTCCTCAAGCGAAGGCCTGGTGTTATTCGGCAGAACCGTGGGGACCGCCGCCCCGCCTGGGGGAGACGCCAAGGGAAGTGTTGCCCCAGGCGGCGGCGACGGCTCGCCCGATGGGGGCGCCGCGGGCGGAACCGCAGCCGCGCCGGTCCCACCAGCCGAACCGGGGGCGGGGGTCAAAGTGCGTACTTGCCCGCCAACATTGATCGTGGTTGTGCTGCCAGGTGCCGCAACGCTGGCGACTTGCGAAATGGCTTCGTCTGCCATCTGCCCAGGCGTAGGGGGGGGCGCTCCGGTTGGTTGCGCCGGTCTCTGCCGCGCATCGGCAATCGTGCCAACTACCGTTGAACCCACGGTTTGCGGGAAAGCGCCAAGGCCCTCGGCCAAAACCTCGCCCGGCTTATCCACCTGCCCGCGCGCCAACAACTGCGCCGCAGCCTCGCCGCCCATTTCGGAACCAACCTCAAGCCCCGCGTTGGCTCCTACGCGTCCGGCGTTCCGCACCACGCCTATGCCGGGACGAATGCCCAGCGCCAGCCGCATCATGATCGCGTCGGCAATGGCTGGCCCCAGGGCGCCGCGACCGGCCTCCTGCTGCGCCAGTGTCATCACATCAGGATTGGCTCGCAGCCAGGCTTGAACAGCCTGCGCATCCCCTATATCCACGCCCGAGCGGGTCATGGTTTCGTTCAGGGCTTCAATAACTCTGGTGCCGCCCTCGGTCAGATACCCACCAACGCCACTCAAGGCGGCGGCCCCGGTGCGGCCCGCAAGCGCAGCGCCAGCCATGCCTGGGATGATGCTTGCCGCTGACATGGGCAGGCTTTCCACGCTCATTTGCTGGATGATCCCGGCAGGGTCATTTTTCAGCAGCGCCCAAACATCGCGCCAGCGGCCTTGATTCCCGGCCTCCACCAAATCGCGCGCATTTGGATTGGCGGCAAGCGTCTGTTGGTATTGCTGCGATGAAAGAATGCTGCCAATCGCCCCGCCCATCCTGCGCTCTGCATCGGCGCGCAGCCTTTCGCGCTCGGCCTGCATTTCCGGGCCAGCCAAACGCTGCAAGCGCGGGGACAGCGTAGCGGGATCGGTCGCCGCGTCCACCTGATCCAATTCTTGCAACTGCGCGAAAGCCTGCGTCAGCGGAACACTCAGCCCGCCTTGATACAGGGTTTGCACACCCGACAGGAATTGGTCGCGCATACGCGGCAGAGTGCCCATGGTTCGATAGGCTTGCTCGCCAGGCGTGAGGGCGCGCGGCGCCACATTGCCCGCATCGTCAAGCAGGATAGGCCTATCAACCGGCGCCGGTTCCTGCGGGCGACTGCGATTCAGATTGAAGTCAAGCGGCGCTGGCGGCGGAACGGGGTCAAAGCCACCCGGCAACGGGCCAAGCTGCGGCTGCATGGTCGTGACCGCTCGAATGCCGGGGTTGCCAATCCGCCCGCGCGCTTGTGGCGCAGGCTCCGGCAGCGACACCCAATCGTCCATTTGATTGTCAGGCGGAAGCGGCACAAAATCATCAAGCCTATCCATGCGTGTTCTTCCTGCCGTCAGAATTGAACCGGATTGCCGTCGCGGTCATAAAGCCGCCCCATAGGATCTCTGAATTGCTGCCTCCCAGGACTCCATTGGGAACCAGGCGGCACCCCAAGCGGGCGCTGCGGAATGCCCTGGGGGCCAGCCATTGGAGGCTCTGCCTGCATCCCGCTCTGGCCAATCGGCGCGGCCGGCGCGGGCGCTTCCTGGGGCGCCACGCGCGTCGCGCTGCTGCCGAAGGGGTTGTTACGCTGCCACCAGCTAGGTTGTGGCGGTGGGGGTGGGGGCGGAGGCGCCACGGTTGCTGCTCCGCCAAGCGCACGGCGCCAGTTCGGGCCAAACACTTCCATCGCCCTATCAATATCGGCCTGACTGGCGCCAGACCGCGCGAGGCCGCCATAGACGCTTGCAATCGTATTGGCCGAAGCCTGCGCCCCGCCAGCAATGCGCGCCGCCTCTTGCGGGGCAACGCCCGCGCGAATCAGCATTTGCTCCTGCTGCTGCCGGGCGCCCTGCCTTGGCTCTGCGGCGGCCCGAGGTCCAGCAACGCGCCCGGGCACGGGGCGCTCCAGTGGGGCGCCGTCCTCCGTCGTCACAGGCGCCGCCGTTCCGTCCGGCCTGACCCGATACAACAACCGCTGACCATCTGGCCCAACGCCATCACGAAACGAGGGAGCAGGCTCGCGCCCTCTGCGCCGTCCCGCGTCAGGCTGCCCGCCACCACCAGAACCAGCCGCATTACGCGCTGCGGCAAAGTCGCCATTGCTGTTCAGGTACGTGTCAATGAAATTCCGCTGCCGCGCCGCATCGCGCGGATACATGCGGGTTGCCATCAGCCCAGCCTCGCCAATAAGCCGCCGCTGATCCGCATTATTCAGAACCTGGTCCGGCAGATTGATCCCGGCCCGGGCGCCGAAAAAGCGGAACGTATTCAGGTCGCCACGCTGAAGCGCCAGCATCGCCATACGCTCGTCACGCTCAAGCCGCCGATTCTCTGTCTGCGATACCTGCTGCGCCACACCCAGGGCCGCCCGGCCGCCGCCACGCACCTGCGCCAATTCCTGCATTACCGGCTCAAGCAGTCCAGCGCCGCCACGCGCCCTCGGCGGTTGCGCTGCACCACCAGCACCAGCCGGCGCGGCCCCTGCCCCTTGCGCTGGCACTGGAGGCGGCAAGGAACCCGGCGCGGCCTCATTCGTGACGCTGGATTGAGTGACCGGAACGCCGGCCGTGGGATTGACTGCGGCCGCCCCGGTCGAAGGCGCAGCCCCTAGCGACCGCTGCAAGCCGCGGCGGATGGCTTCGTCCGTGGCGCGCTGTGCGGCACGATCTTCAAGGCTCGCAAACCGATTGAAACCGCGATCAAACCCGCGATCAAATGCGTTTTCGCTTCTGTATAATCCGCTCACGACATGCCCCCGCTATGGATTTCCCGACCATCAAACCAAAAGCATCGCCCAGCTTGGCAGGCCACCGCTGCCAACGCCGTAACCGGCCGCCATGCCCCCGGCTTGGCCTGCTACCCCGGCCCATAAATCGGCATTGGCCCGACTGGCGCTGGCATACGCATCGCCCATGCGAAGCTGATTGGACGCCTGGACTTGGCCGATTTGCGCCGTATTCGCGGCAGTGGCGCGGCCCACGTCGGACATACTTTCGGCAATCCTATTGCCTTGCATCAATTCGGTATTGGCGATTGAACCGCCTTCCTGACCATACATGCGGGCCATATCAGAGGTCGCCGCATCGCGTTTGTTGGCGGCATTCTCCCGCAAATTGATATTGGTCGTCTCGGCATTACGATTGAGTTGGTCGTTATCTGCCGCGGCCGCTGCCAAAAAACGCCGGTCAGCATCCAGAATTGCCGCCGCACCCGCGCGCCCAGCGCCGCGCAAACCCGATTTCGCAATGCTGGCGCGGCCTGTGCGCTGCAAATCCTCACGCGCAATAGTCTGATTCTGCGTCAAGCCAAGCCTGAAATTGGGGTTGTAAAACTCGGCTTGGCGCTGCGTAAGCGGCTGCATGGTGTCCATGAATCGCACAGTGCCCGCCCGAATGGCGCCAATTCCGCGATTGGCCGCTTCGCGCATTTCCGCCTGCGCCTTCTCGGCTGCATCCACCTGCATTTTGGTAGAGTCCCGCAGCGCATCCGCTTGGAGTTGGGCGGCTCGCTCGGATGCCGCAGCTTGTGCGGATGCGGCGCTTTTGTTCGCGTTGGAGCTGATAATAGCCCCAATGATTGAGCCCAACATATCCGCTTACCCTCCCATCATGCCGGGAATCATCCCAGCGCCACCGGCCTGCATTGCCATCGGATCGCCGCCGCCCATGCCCATCATGGCTGCGTCACCGCCGCCAGCCTGCGGCCCGAATTGCTGCATGGCTTCTTGGATGAGCGGCGCGAAATCCTGCCCCAACACCGCGAGAAACGCCGACGCAACAAGCGGATCGGCGCCAAGCGCGCCCATAATCATCGCCTGCATGTCTGGCGGCAGCGACGCCAGCCGCGCCTTGGC
>JBKDBK010000155.1:0-2009 GCA_046315175.1 Opitutia bacterium
GGCGGTGAAGGCGGACGTGGTGCTGGCGTGGTTCGGCTCTGGGGAGTCGTTCGCCGGCGCCGTCGGGGTTGCGGCCTTCCGCGGCGAGCTGACGGCGTGGCTGGATCATATGGCGACGCAAAGGCCCAATGGGAAGTCGACCCCCCGCATCGTGCTGGTCGTGCCGACGGCCTTGGAGGGTTGGCGCTCGGCGCTGGATTCAGCCCATGTCGAGTCGGTGAACCGCAACCTCGCCTTGTACGCCGGGGTGATGCGCGAGGTGGCGGCGGCGCGGGGGCTGGGGTTTGTCGACCTGCATGCGCTGAGCCTCAAGGCGTACGATGCCGATGCGGAGGCGCAACGCCGCGGGGATTTCAATTTCCGACAAGAGCCCCTGACGTCCGATGGCATGCGGTGGAACGAGGCGGGGCACCGCCTGTTTGGGACTGCCCTGGTGGACGCGGTGTTCGTGGCGGGGACGCCGCGGGGCGATACCGAGAAGGTGGCCGCGGCGGTGTCGGACAAGGACTGGCACTGGGAAAAATTGCACAAGGTCCCGAACGGCGTGCACGCGCATGGGCGCCGATATAATCCCTTTGGACCGGGCAATTTCCCGGCGGAGCTGGCGAAGCTGGAGGCCTTGGTGGCGATTCGCGACCGGGCGATCTGGGCGGCGGCGACGGGCGAGCGCCTTGACCTGGCGGGGGCGGATGCGGGGACGCCGGTGTTGCCGGAGGTGAAGACGAACTACAACCCGGCGAACGCGAAGAACGGGCGGCCGAACTACCTCGGCGAGGCGGAGTCGCTGGCCGCGCTGACGCTGGCGCCGGGCTACAAGGCCCAGCTATTTGCGTCGGAGGCGAGCTTCCCCGACCTGATCAACCCGGTGCGGGTGAGGTTCGACAGGCGGGGGCGGCTGTGGGTGGCGACGATGCCGAGTTACCCGCAGTGGCGGCCGGGCGATGCGCGTCCGGACGACAAGATTTTGATCCTGGAAGACACGGACGGGGACGGGCGGGCGGACAAGCAGACGGTCTTCGCGCGCGGGCTGCACCTCCCGCTGTCGTTCGAGTTCGCGCCCCAGGGGGTGTATGTGGCGCAGGGCCAGCATTTGGTGCTGCTGAGGGACATGAACGGGGACGGGCGGGCGGATCGACCGGAGATCGTGCTGAGCGGGTTCGACGACCATGACACGCACCATGCGATCAGCGCGTTTGCGTCGGACCCCTCGGGCGCCTTCTACTTATCCGAGGGCACCTTCCTCCACAGCCATGTGGAGACGCCCTGGGGCGTGGTGCGGAGCACGAACGGCGGCTTCTTCCGGTACGAGCCGAGGACGGGTCGGCTGGAGCGGACGGCGCGCCTGAGCATCCCGAACCCGTGGGGGGTGGCGTTCGACGCCTACGGCCAGGACTTCTTCCTCGACACGTCCGACCCCGGGCTGCGGTGGATGGCGCCCGCCAGGCTGGCGGTGCCGTTCGGGGAGTTTGCGCCGTTGCCGCGGGATTTGGCGCCGAGGGAGCAGCGGGTGCGGCCGACGGCGGGGCTGGAGTTCGTGAGCAGTCGGCATTTCCCGGACGTGGTGCAGGGGGATGTGCTGCTGAACAACACGATCGGGTTCCTCGGTGCGAAGCAGCACGCGGTGGCGGAGGACGGCACGGGGTACCGGCTGACGTATCGCCAGGACCTTTACCGTTCGTCGGACGGCAACTTCCGTCCCGTCGCGATGGAATTCGCCCCCGACGGCTCGCTTTATGTGGCCGACTGGCACAACGCGCTGATCGGGCACATGCAGCACAGCGCGCGCGATCCGCTGCGGGACAAGACGCACGGGCGGATTTACCGGATCACGTACCCGGCGCGGCCGCTGGTGAACCCGGTGCCGGTGGCGGGGGCCCCGGCGGAGGCGCTGCTGCAGAACCTCCGGCTGCCGGAATTGAGGACGCGGGAGCGGACGCGACTGGAGCTTCGCTCGCAGTCCGCCGTCGAGGTGCACCGGGCGTTGCGACGCTGGCTGGAGGGGTTGGAGG
>JBKDBK010000156.1:0-19035 GCA_046315175.1 Opitutia bacterium
CGGCCTTGGCCTGCATGCCCTCGTCCTCGAGGACGGAGACGTAGCCGAGGGTCTCGCCGGCGACGCGGACGGGCGCGAAGTGAAGCTGGTCGGCCCGGTAGCGCATCTTGGACTCGCGGCAGTCGACCAGGGGGTCGGTGAAGTTCTCGACGTGGCCGGAGGCCTTCCAGGTGGCGGGATGGTGGATGATGGAGGAGTCGAGGCCGACGATGTCGTCGGCGCGGTGGACGAAGTCCTGCCACCAGGCCTGCTTGATGTTGTTCTTCAGCTCGACCCCGAGGGGACCGTAGTCGAAGAAGCCGTTGAGCCCGCCGTAGATGTCGGACGAGGCGAAGACGAACCCCCGCCGCTTGCAGAGGTTGAGGATGGCGTCCATCGGTGCGTTGCTCGTGGCCATGGGGTGGTTGCTTGGCCCGAAGATATCCCCCACCCTGCCCCGCCGCGGCAAGCCCCGAGTGCCCTCAGCGGCCGTCGGGGGCCTCGGGAGGACGCGCCGGACCGGCCTCGCCGAGGAACTGGCGAAGGGTGGCGGCGAGACCGGCGAGGGAAGCCGGGAGGGTACGGGAGGCTTCGCCGAGGTCGGCCGCAAGCGCGTCGAGGGCGGGGCCGGCCGAGCGGAGCCGCTCGCGCGCCTCGGCCAGCCGGGACTGGGAGAGGGCGAGGGCGTCGGCGCCGGCGCCCCGCTCGAGCTCCTCAGCCAGGGCGCGCAGGCCGCGCGCGGACTCCGCCGCCCGGGAGGCCGAGCCGGAGGAGTCGGCGAGGGATTCCTCCGCGGCGGCGAGGCGCGCGCCCAGCTCGGCGGCGGCGCGGGCCGGGTCGCCGTCGGCGACGGCGAGAAGGAAGCGCGCGACCCGGCTGACCGCGGAGGGCGAGGCCGGGAGCGTCGGAAGCTCCTCGGGATCGCCGGTCGCGCGGGCAATGGGCGAGCCGGGGCGCCAGACCAGGTCGACCTCGAGGAAGCCCGAGGCGGGGTTGACGGGGAGGAACTCGACCCTGAGCCCCTCCGGGACGGCGGCGGCGAGGTCGCGCGCGGCCGGGTAGCGGCGCAGGTCGATGGACAGGGCGAGCTCGGGACGGAACGGGCCGCCCGGGGCGGATTGCCAGAGCCGGACCGCGGCGACCTCGCCGACCACGACGCCTTGCACGCGCACCGGCGAGCCGACCGTGATGCCGAACACCGGCTGCTCGGGTCTCACCAGGTAGCGGGCACGGGGAGAGAGCGAGGCCCACGCGGCCCATCCTCCGATCGCGCCCAGCGAGACGGCGAGACCGGCCAGCGAGAGCAGGCCGGCCAGGCGAAGCCGCCTCAGGCGGGATTCTGGGGATAGCTCCCGAGCCATGTGACGCGCTCGCAGCGCGGCGTCAGCTCGGCCAAGGCGGCCTGGACGCCGGCCGACTCCCAGTGCCCCGGGAAGTCGATGAAGAAGAGGTATTCCCAGGCCTGGCGGCGGCTGGGCCTGGACTCGATGCGGAGGAGGTTGATGCCGCGCGAGGAGAACGCGCTCAGCGCGGCCTGAAGCGCGCCCGGCTCGTGGCGCAGCGCGAGGACGATGCTGGTCACCTCGTCCTTGGATCCCGGGGGATTGGGCTTGGGACCGATGACAAAGAAGCGCGTGGCGTTGTCGCGCCGGTCCTGGATGGCCCGGGCGAGCACGGGGACGCCGCGGGACGAGGCGGCGGAGGCGGCGGCGACCGCGGCGGAGGCGGGGTCGCCGGCAACCGCCTCGACGGCGGCGGCGGTGCTGGCCGTCTCAACCAGCTCGGCGCCCGGGAGATGACGGGCCAGCCATGAACGGCACTGGGCGAGGGCGATGTCCTTCGAAAGCACGCGGCGCACGCCCTCGACCGGGCCGCGGCCGACGAGGCAATGCTCCACCTCGAGGGTGAGCTGGGCGACGACCTTGAGCGGCGACTCGGCGAGCAGGTCGAGCGAGTGGCTGACGACGCCCTCAGTCGAGTTCTCGACGGGCACGACGCCGTAGGACGCCTCGCCGCGCTCGACCGCGTGGAAGATCTCCCCGATGCCGCGCTGCGGCCGGGCGGGCACGCTCGATCCGAAGGCCCGGAGGGCCGCCTGGTGGGTGAACGACCCCTCGGGCCCGAGGTAGGCCACGGGAGCGGGCATCTGGGCCCCGATGGACATCGAGATGACCTCCCGGAAGACCGCACGCACCCCCTCGGGGGGCAGGTCGCCGGCCGCCGAGACGAGGCTGGCGAGCACCTGCTCCTCGCGATGGGGCGCGTAGATGGGGGAACCGGAGCGGGCCTTGGCCTCGCCGATGGCCCGGGCGACGCGCAGGCGCTCGCCCAGCAACCGGAGCATCTCGCGGTCGATGCGGTCGACCTCGCGCCGATGGTCGTCGAGGCTCACGCTCCGGGAGCCGAGGGCGGCTCGGCAGGTTCGGCCAGGCCCAGCTCGCCCTCGGTGGGCCCGGCAGGCGCGGTCGCCCGGGCGATCCACTCGGAGATCTGGGCGGGCGAGAGGACGTCGGAGGCGGGCAGCTCGCCGAGCGAGCGGAGTCCGGTGAAATCGAGGAAGCGATCGGTCGTGCCGTAGGTGAGCGGACGGCCGGGCAGGTCCGCGCGGCCCGTCACCTGGGCAAGCTCAAGCTCGAGGAGGCGCTGCAGCGCGCTCTCGACCGAGACGCCGCGGATGGCCTCCATGTCGGCCCGGGTGACGGGCTGGCGGTAGGCGACGATGGCGAGCGTCTCGAGGGCGGCGGGGGAGAGACGCTGCGGCCGGACCTCGCCGCGGAGAAGGCGGACCCACTCGGCATGGGCGGGCGCGACGACGAGGCGGAAGCCCTCGGGGCCCTGCAGGACGCGGCAGACATCGCCGCCGCCGGCGAACTCGGCGTCGAGCTGCTCCATCGCCTCGCGGATCTGGGTGGCGGTGATGAGGGTCGGGACCTGGTCGATGATGTCCTGGATGACCTCCTGGACGGAGGCCGGGTCGGCCGGGGCTCCCTCGGCGGGCGCGGGGACGGCCGCGCCGGGCTCGGGGGGACGGCGCTCATCGTGGTAGCGCTGGACGACCTTCTGGATGTCCTTGATGGAGATCGGCTCCGAGGTGGAGAGAAGGAGGGCCTTGAGGACCCGCTTGAGGTTGAATTCCACGGCAAAAGGTTGCGGTTTCTGGGCCGGGGACTCTATGTCTGCGGCCGGACGCAGGGTGGGAGAGACAACCCCGCCTGTCCACCGCAGAATCCAACTCGCCATGCCCGACCCCGACGCCCTCCGCCGCTACTCCTCCGTCATCGTCGACGGACCCGACCGAGCCCCCAGCAGGGCGATGCTCCGCGCCGTGGGCTTCTCCGACGCCGACTTCGCCAAGCCCGTGGTCGGCGTCGCCTCGACCTGGTCGATGGTCACCCCGTGCAACATGCACATCGACCGGCTGGCCGAGGAGGCCCGCAAGGGAGCCGACGCGGCGGGCGGCAAGGCCGTCATCTTCTGCACCATCACCGTCTCGGACGGCATCTCGATGGGCACGACGGGCATGCGCTACTCCCTCGTCTCGCGCGAGATCATCGCCGACTCGGTGGAGGCGGTCACCGGCGCGGAGGGCTTCGACGGCCTGGTCTGCATCGGCGGGTGCGACAAGAACATGCCCGGCTGCGCGATCGCCATGGCCCGGCTCAACCGACCCTCGGTCTTCGTCTACGGCGGCACCATCGTCCCCGGCCTGCACCGCGGGCAGGCGGCCGACATCGTCACGGTCTTCGAGGCCGTCGGCAAGCACGCCGGCGGCCAGATCGCCGAGGGCGAGCTGCGCGAGATCGAGTCCTGCTCGATTCCCGGGGAGGGCTCCTGCGGCGGCATGTACACCGCCAACACCATGGCGTCGGCCATCGAGGCGCTCGGCCTGAGCCTGCCCGACAGCTCCGCCCAGCTGGCCAACTCCAAGGCCAAGCTCGAGGATTGCGCCCGCGCCGGCGCCGCCGTGGTCGAGCTCCTGCGCAAGGGCATCCGCCCGTCCGACATCCTCTCCAAGGAATCGTTTGAGAACGCCATCACGGTCGTCATCGCCCTGGGCGGCTCGACCAACGCCGTGCTCCACCTCATCGCCATGGCGCACACGGCCGGCATCAGCCTCGGGCTGGACGACTTCGAGCGCATCGGCCGTCGCGTGCCGGTGCTCTGCGACCTGAAGCCGAGCGGCAAGTACAACATGGCCCACTTCGTGCGCATCGGCGGCCTCCAGCCGCTGCTCCGCCAGCTGCTCGACGCCGGGCTGCTCCACGGGGGCTGCCTCACCGTCACGGGCAAGACGGTGGCGGAGAACCTGGCCGGAGTCCGACCCTACGGCGCCGACCAGGACGTCGTCCGGCCGATGTCCAACCCGATCAAGCCCGACAGCCACCTCCGCATCCTCCGCGGCAACCTCGCGCCGGAGGGCGCGGTGGCCAAGATCTCCGGCAAGGAGGGCCTGCGCTTCACCGGCAAGGCGATCGTCTTCGAGTCCGAGGAGGCCAGCCTCCGCGGCATCCTCGACGGGGCGGTCAAGGAAGGCCATGTCATCGTCATCCGCAACGAGGGGCCGGTCGGCGGCCCCGGGATGCGCGAGATGCTCGGGCCGACCAGCGCGGTCATGGGCAAGGGCCTGGGCAAGGCGGTCGCGCTCGTCACCGACGGGCGCTTCTCCGGCGGCTCCCACGGGTTCGTGGTCGGCCACATCACGCCCGAGGCCGCGGTGGGCGGCCCGCTCGCCCTCGTGCGCGACGGCGACACCGTGACCATCGACGCCGTGCGCAACGAGCTCAACCTCGAGGTCCCCGAGGCCGAGCTGGCCGCGCGCCGTGCGACCTGGAAGGCCGCGCCGCCCAAGGAGACCCGCGGCACCCTCGCCAAGTACGCGCGCCTGGTGTCCTCCGCCTCGCTCGGCGCCGTGACCGACCGCTGAGGTCCCCGGCGGTCAGACCCGGGCGAGCTTGACCGGGAAGGTGCGGTGGGTGTTCCACTGCGCGACGTAGAGGGACTCCTCGTCGTCGACGCAGACCCCGTGCGGATAGCGGAAGGGGTTGTTGGCGGAGAGGGCCATCGGCTGGAGGGCGCCGTCCTTGTAGACGGGGGCCTCGGCGCCGGGCAGCGAGACGACGCGCAGGTCGGCGTCGAGCACCGCCACGCAGCCGCGCTCCTCGGGATGGCAGTTGCGGTTGAGCGTGATGAGGGGGACGTAGCTGTGGGCGCCGCGGCGGGGCTGGGTGACGAAGCAAGGGAAGCCGTTGGCGAGGGCGACCTCGCCGAGCAGCTTGCCGTCGAGCCCGAAGCGCTTGATCGCGCGGTGCTGGCGGGAGGCGATGCGGAGCTCGGGGGAGCCGGAGCGGGTGTCGACCGAGCCGCCGTGGGGCTGGCTGAGCTGGCCGGCCCCGAAGACGGCGATCTCCTCGCCCTTGGACGAGAAGCGGGTGACGAGCGAGCTCGCGTAGCCGTCCATCACATAGAGGTCGCCGTTGGGCGCGACCGCCACGTCGGTCGGCGTGAAGCCGGCCTTCGGATTGGCGTAGGCGCCCCCCTTCGGACGCCCCAGGGTCATCACGACCTTGCCCGCGAGGGTGGTCTTGATCACCTGCCTCCGCGAGGTGTCGGTGATGTAGAGGAACTCCTCGCCGCCCTCGTCGCTGATGACGAGCCCGTGGGCGCCGGGGTAATCCTTGCCCCAGGCCTCGACCGGCTTGCCGGAGCGATCGTAGACGAGGATGTTGCTCGAGGTGGCGGAGTTGTCGGTCTGGGCCAGGTAAAGGCGGCCCGCGCGGTCCTGGACCATCGCGTGGCAGTCCTTCACCGTGCGCCCCTCGACCTTGCCCCAGTCGCGCTGGATGCGGTAGCGAAAGCCACCCTGACCCAGAATCTCGCCCTCGGGGACCGCCTGGGCGCCGAGCCGGCGTGAGAAAAGGCCGACGGCGAGGGAGACGGTGGCGAGATGGCCGAGGAAGCGGCGACGGGGCAGCGGGGTCATGGCCCGAGCAAAGCGGGGCGGCGCCGGGGAGCAAGAACGCTTGCGCCCGCGCCGGGAGAATGGAATGAAAGGAGCGATGGACGACGCCTTCGCCCGCTTTAGCAGCCGGTTGATGACCTGGCCCGAGCTCGACCACGGCTTCTGGCTCGACCTCAGCCGGGCCCGCCTGCCCGAGAGCGACCCGGCCTCGCGCCGCGCGCTGGAGGCGGCCTTGGCCGAGATGCGCCAGCTGGAGGCGGGCTCCCTGGCCAACCCCGACGAGGGGCGCCAGGTGGGGCACTATTGGCTCCGCGCGCCCGGGCTGGCTCCGGACGCGGCGACCGCGGCGATGATCCGCGAGTCCTGGGCCTCCATCGCGTCCTTCGCCTCCCGGGTGCATGCCGGCGAGGTGCGCGGCGCCGACGGGCCCTTCACCGACCTTCTGTGCATCGGCATCGGCGGCTCGGCCCTCGGTCCCCAGTTCCTGGCCGACGCCCTGGGCGGGCCGGGGGACCGGCTCCGGCTCCACTTCCTCGACAACACCGACCCGGACGGCTTCGACCGGGTGCTGCAGGGCCTGGACGGCCGCCTGGGGCGGACCCTGGCCGTGGTGATGTCCAAGTCCGGGGGCACCCCCGAGCCGCGCAACGCCATGCGCGAGGCCGAGGCGCGCTGGAAGGCGGCTGGACTCGCGTTCGCCCGCCACGCCGTCGCCGTCACCGGCGAGGGCAGCGAGCTCGACCGCTCCGCCTCGACCGCGGGTTTCCTCGCCCGGTTCCCGATGTGGGACTGGGTCGGCGGGCGCACGAGCGTGCTCGGGCCGGTGGGGCTTGTCCCCGCCTCCCTGCAGGGGCTCGACACCGAGGGCCTGCTGGCCGGCGCGGCGGAGATGGACGCCCTGACGCGCGACCCGGACCCCGATCGCAATCCCGCCGCCCAGCTGGCCAGGGCCTGGCTTCACCTCACCGAGGGCAAGGCCAAGCGCGCGATGGTGGTGCTGCCCTACAAGGACAGGCTCGTCCTCCTCTCAAGGTATCTCCAGCAGCTCGTGATGGAGTCGCTGGGCAAATCGCACGACCGCTCGGGCAGGCTCGTCCGCCAAGGGCTCACCGTCTACGGCAACAAGGGTTCGACCGACCAGCACGCCTACATCCAGCAGCTGCGCGACGGGCCGGACGACTTCTTCGCCGTCTTCGTGGAGGTCCTGCGCGACCGCGAGGGCCCCTCCCCCGAGGTCGAGCCGGGCGTGACGAGCGGCGACTACCTCCAGGCATTTCTGCTCGGAACCCGCGAGGCCCTCTCCGCGGAGGGCAAATCCAGCCTGACAATCACCCTCGGCGCCGTGGACGCCCGCGCCATCGGGCGCACCCTGGCGCTCTTCGAGCGGGCCGTCGGACTCTACGCCTCGCTCCTGAACCTCAACGCCTACCACCAGCCGGGCGTCGAGGCCGGCAAAAAGGCCGCCGGCGAGGCCCTCCGCCTTTCGGCCGCCACCCGCAGCCATCTGGGGGGAAGGCCCTCCGAATGGCTATCCGCGCCCGAAATAGCCGCTCAAATAGGGCTTGAGGGGGGTGGGGAAACCGTGTTCAAAGTTTGCCTGCGCCTCTCGCGCAACGGCCGGCTCGAGTGCAACCCTCACGCCGACCCCTCCCTCACCCGCTTCCGTCACCGCAACCCCTCCCCCAACGCATCATGACCAAGTCGACTAACCTGGCCATCCGCCTCCTCGGCATCGCCGCCGCCGTCGCCTGCGGCGCGTTCGTCTACCTCCTCAACGGCAAGGTGGACCTCGTGATGGCCAAGACCGCCGTCCTGGTCAAGGAAGGCGCCGGCAACGACTTTGACTCCCGCGTCAACAAGATCCCCGAGGTGCACGCCATCCTCGAGGAGCGCCGGGCCAAGGTCGTCGAGCACGAGGGCACCATCAAGGACCTCGTCGCCGACGTGGCCGAGAAGAAGACCCGCATCGAGGAGCTCAACCGCAACGTCGCCACCCTCGAGGGCGAGCGCACCGAGCTCACCCGCCGCCGCGACGAGCTGGCCACCAACCTGGCCACCGTGACGGGCGAGCGCGACTCCCTCTCCAGCCAGCTCAACACCGCGCGCGAGGAGGTCGCCCGCAAGACCGAGCAGATCGCCGCCATGTTCACCCGCGAGCAGCTCGACTCCGAGATCGCCGCCAAGAACAAGATGGAGGACGCCCGCAACGACGTCACCAACAAGTACGTCCAGCTCTACAACTGGATCCAGAACAACACGGGCAGCAAGCCCCCCTACCCCCGCGACCCCAACTATGTCGACAACGGCGGGGTCAAGGTCGAGGCGGCCCCCGAGACCCTGACCACCCGCGTCGTCGCCATCTCGCCTTCCCAGGGCCTGATCAGCTTCTCGGTTGGCGAGGAGGTCGGCGTGCGCAGCGACGCCGGCTTCGAGATCTTCGTCAACGAGAAGTCGGTCGGCAAGGTCCGCATCTCCGAGGTCAGCCCCTCCTTCAGCGTCGCGCAGATCCTGCCCAACACCAACCTGAGCGCGCTCGCCCGCGGCCAGGTCCTGACCCTCGTGCCCTTCACGGGCAAGGTCTCGGCCAAGTAAGCACCGTGCGCGCGGCCTCCTCCGCCCTCCTGCTCCTGGCGCTCGCGGCCCTGCTCGCCGGATGCGCCTCGGCCGAGGAAGGCGGAGGAGGCGACCTGCCCCAGGCCCAGCCCGCCCACTGGGAAGGCGGCCTTCCCGGCATCGCCCCGGGCGGCCCCCCTCGCTGATGCCCGCGCCGGGGCCCAAGCCCGGCGGGATGCTCCTGCTGGTCGCGACCCCCTTGGGCAACCTCGGCGACCTCTCCCCTCGCGCGAGGGAGGCGCTGTCGACCGCGGACGTCGTCGCCTGCGAGGACACGCGCACCACGGCCAACCTGCTCCGGCTCGCCGGCATCGGCGCGCGCTCCCTCTCGGCCTACCACGACCACAACGAGTCGGAGGCCGCCGAGGCCCTGGCCGACCGGGTGGCGGCCGGTCAGGTCGTGGCGGTGGTCACCGACGCCGGCACGCCCGGGCTGAGCGACCCGGGTTTCCGCGCGGCGCGCGCCTGCGCCCGGCGAGGCCTCCGCGTCTCGCCCATCCCGGGGCCCAACGCGGCCATCGCGCTGCTCTCCGCATCCGGCCTTCCCACCAACGCGTTTCGCTTCGTCGGCTTTCTCCCCCCGAAATCCGCCGCCCGCCGCCGCTTCCTCGCCGAGGAGGTCCTCGCCGCCGCGGAAACCGTGGTGCTCCACGAGTCATGCCACCGCGTCGACGCGCTGCTCGGCGAGATGCTGGAGATCCTCGGACCGGACCGCGCGGCCGGCGTCGGCCGCGAGCTGACCAAGCTGCACGAGTCGGTTCGCACCGGACGGCTCGGCGAGCTGGTGCCCGCCGTGCGCGCCGGCAGCCTGAAGGGGGAGTTCACGCTGGCCATCGGCCCCGCCGGCTACGCGCTCGTGCCGGCTTTAGGCCGTTGACCCCGGGCGGGGCGCGGGCAATCCTGCCGGGGTGGCGGGTTTCGACGACAACCTCGTGCGGGAATACTTCGAGCTCGGCGGCTTCTTTGTCCGCCAGTCCCGCAAGTACGCCGTGCAATCCCGCCGCAAGCGCGCGGACGAGGAGTCCGACCTCCTGGTCATCAACCCCTCGCCCCGGCGGGGGACCTCGCCGCCCTTCCAGATCTTCGGGGCCGACCTGGGGGCCATCTCCCGGGCCGTGGTCGCGGTCAAGGGATGGCACACCACGCGCGCCGTCACGCCGTCGATGATCCGCAAGGGGGAGCTGCTTGAGTTCGTCCGCAAGGAGGCGGTCGACGCCGCGCGCGAGGCCTTCGCGGACCTGGGCGAGACGGAGGACGAGGCGGGCGGCGGGCTGACCAAGATCCTGGTTCTACCAGGTTTGCCGACCGCCGAGCCGCAGCGGGCCGAGAGCATCGCCCTGCTGCGCGAGCACGGGGTCGACCATGTCCTGACCTTCCGCACCATCCTCGAGAGCATGGTGCAGCGGGTGGAGTCGAACCAGAGCTACGCCAAGTCCGACACGCTCCAGCTGCTCCGCCTCCTCCGGGTCTACGACATGGTCAAGTCGGCCCAGCTCGAGCTCTTCCCCGACCGCCCTTCCCGATGATCCATCCCGCCGCCCTCGTCGAGCCCGGCGCGCGCGTCGCCGCAGGATGCCGCATCGGCCCGTTCGCCGTGGTCGAGCCGGGGGCCTCGCTCGGCCCGGGCTGCGTCCTGGCCGCCCACGCGGTTGTGCGCGGCTCGGCCCGGCTGGGATCGGGCGTGCGCGTCGACAGCTTCGCGGTGATCGGGGGCGACCCCCAGGACCTCGGGTTCGACGCCGCCACGCCGAGCCTGGCGGAGGTGGGCGACGGCGCCGTGATCCGGGAGCACGCGACCATCCACCGCGCCACCGTCGCCGGCGGCGCGACCCGGGTCGGCGCCGGCTGCCTGCTGATGGCCGGGGCCCATGTGGCGCACGACTGCGTCGTGGGCGACGGGGCGATCCTCGCCAACGGCTGCATGCTGGGCGGCCACGTGGAGGTCGGCGAGCGGGCCTTTGTCAGCGGCGGCGTCGCCGTGCACCAGTTCTGCCGAATCGGGCGCGGCGCGCTCGTCTCCGGCAACGCGGTGATCACGGAGGATGTCGCCCCCCAGCTGCTCGCCCACGGCCGCAACGAGGTCGCCGGGCTCAACCTCGTCGGCCTGCGCCGGCGCGGCGCCTCGGCGGAGGCCGTCGCCGAGCTCAAGCGCGCCTACCACGCGGTGTTCGTCCCCGGCGCCTCCTGCGCAGCCCGGGCGGAGGCGGCGCTGGCCTCGGGGACCTTCCGCTCCGCCGAGGCCGCGGACTTCCTCCGGTTCTTCCTGGGCGGCCGCCGCGGGCGATTCGCCGCCCCCGCATGAGCGCCCGCCGCCCCATCGCCCTGACCTGCGGCGACCCCGCCGGGGTCGGTCCCGAGCTGATCGCGCGCCTGCTCGGCTCCGAGCGCCGCGACCTCGTGCCCGTCGGCCCCGCCTCCTGGCTGGCATCGCTTCCGGTTCCGGGCGTCGTCGTCGGGCCGGACGGCTGGCAGGCCAAGCCGGGCAAGCCCGAGAGCGACGGCCACCGCGTCGCGCTGGCGGCGATGGAGCGAGCCGCCGAGGGTTGCCGCGACGGCGAGTTCTCAGCCGTGGTGACGGGCCCGGTGAGCAAGGCCGGGCTCGCCTCGGTCGGCTTCCGACACCCCGGCCAAACCGAGTTCTTCGCGGAGCGATGGGGCGGACAACCCGTGATGGCGTTCGCCGGCGGCCGCATGACGCTGACCCTCGCCACCTGGCACCTCCCGCTGTCGGAGGTCCCCGCGGCCCTCTCCGCGGACGCCGTGACCCGCGCCGCCGAGGCCCTGGACCAGCTGCTCGCCAGGCTTGGCAAGGGACGCCGCATCGGCGTCTGCGGGCTCAACCCACACGCCGGAGAGGGCGGCCTGCTCGGCGCCGAGGACGAGCGCGTCATCCGTCCCGCCGTCGAGCGGCTCGCCGCCAAGGGGCTCGACATCAAGGGGCCCCTTCCCGGCGACACCGCCTTCGCCCGCCACCTGGCGGGCGAGTTCGACGGACTAGTCGCGATGTACCACGACCAGGGGCTGGCCCCGCTCAAGGCGGTCGACTTCGCCGAGGCGGCCAACCTGACCCTCGGCCTTCCCTTCGCGCGCACCAGCCCGGACCATGGCACCGCCTACGACCTCGCCGGCAAGGGAACAGCCGACGGCCGGAGCCTGGCCTCGGCGCTGCGCCTGGCCAGGGTTCTCGCCGCGCGATGAGAGCCCTTGCCGCCTGCCTCCTCCTGGGAGCCGCGATCGCGACCGCCGGCGAGGCCAGACGGATCGCGTCCTACTCCCCGGCGGCGACCCGCATCCTCGTCGACCTCGGGCGGGCTGACCGCCTCGCGGGGACCACCCGGTGGTGCGAGCTGCCCCCGGGCCATCCGGCCGAGCGCATCTGCGACGCCTTCGCACCCGAGCTCGAGCGCCTGGTCGCCCTGCGGCCCGACCTCGTTATCCTGCCGCGGCTCGCCAACCCGCTGCTCGCCGAGCGACTGCGCGCCGCGGGCATGCGCGTCGAGGTCCTCGCCGCGGAGTCGCCCGACTCGCCGGCCGCCGACATCCGCCTGCTCGGCGACCTGACCAACGCCAAGGCCCGCGCGTCCGAGCTGGCAAGCGCCCGCCACCTCCTTCGCCCACCCTCGGGCCGGCGCGTGCTGATCATCTGGGATGGCGTGCTCGCCGGTCCCGACTCCTATCTCTCATGGGTTATCCGCGCCGCAGGAGGACGCCCGTCTCCAACCCAAGGCCTTTGGCCGGAATGGGACGCCGAAGCCGTCGCCCTTACAAATCCCGACATCGTCCTGTACATCCACGAAGCTGGCCCTGCCCTACCCCGGCCGAGCAAGGCGAGAACCGAGGAATGGAGAGCCCTCCCTGGACTAAGGTCAACCTCTTGCAGCACAAAGGGTTACATATTTGAGATGCGGGCTGGATCCGATTGGCTGCCGGCCAGCGGCCTGCCCAAGGCGGCGCAGCAGTTGGCTGAGCTGCTTGATCGCCACAAATGAGCGAGGACGGTTGACGAGGGTCGGCAAGCCGCCAACCTCGCAATTGCTGAAACTAACCCGCGGCCGCGCTGTTATCCTTTAAGCAACCCTTCTCCCAAACATGAACACCCGCCTCACCCTCCTCGGCTCCGCGCTCTTCGCGCTCGCCCTCCTCGCCTCGCCGGTTCGCGCCGACGATGGCGAATCCTGCCCTGGTTGCCCCTCCAAGAAGCCCAAGGTCGCTCCCGCCGCCCCCGCCGCCTTCGTCGGTGGCGCCGAAGCCTGCGAGACCTGCGGCTGCAAGGACAAGAAGAAGAAAAAGGATGGCGAGTGCGATCCCGCCAAGCCCGCCCCTGCCGCTCCCGCCGCCGCCCAGGATGACTGCGACAAGGACTGCGACAAGGGCAAGAAGAAGTGCGAGCCCAAGTCCCTCGCCTGCGGCGACGACTGCGACAAGGGTTGCGACAAGGGCAAGAAGAAGTGCGAGCCCAAGACCTCGGTCGAGCAGGGCGACTGCGATGACTGCGGCTGCAAGAAGAAGAAAAAGAAGAAGGGCGCCGACGCCCCCGCTGAGACGGCTCCCGCCGCCTAAGCGCAGCGACAGCACCACCCAAGGGGCGCCGATGGCGCCCTTTGTTTTTTGGCGATCAAGCGCCTAGGCCAGGCCTAGGTCTCGCCGGACAAATTCCGGGAAGTCCGCCCTGATCGGTACGCCGTTCTCGCGGGCATGCAGCTCATCGCCTTCCCTAAAAGGCGCGCCCGACCTGACCGCGCAGGCGCGGATACCGGCGGCCAGCCCCGCCATCCAATCCGTCCTTCGGTCCCCCACCATCCAGCAACGAGCAGGGTCCAGGCCGTGGCGGGCGATGGACTCGGTGATGAAGCGAGGGCTCGGCTTGCGGTAGAGGGAAGGCTCGTCGGGGCGCTCGGGGGCGGCCATGGTGTCCAGGAAACCCGGGGCGGGCAGGTCAAGCAGCTCGAGCATGCGATGGTGGCAGGCGCGATAATCGTCCCAGGTGAAGAAACCGCGGCCTATCCCGCTCTGGTTGGTCAGGATGAAGAGCCCGTAACCGGCCGCCATGCAGCGATGCAGGGCCTCGCGGACCCCCGGAAGCGGCTCGATTTGCTCGACCCGCGAGGTGTGGTGGTGATCCCGGATGAGGTTGCCGTCTCGGTCGAGGAAAAGGGCGGGCTGGCCGGGCATGACCCATGGTCGACGGGGGGCTCGCCAGGGGCAAGCGCGGGAAAGGGGACTTGACCGTGGGGGGGCGGGTCGGTAGCACCGACCCTCACAACCGACGTCCGCCATGGCCAATCCCAAACGCAAGCAGTCCAAGCGCCGCAGCCGGCTTCGCCGCGGCCAGAACCAATTCCGCGCCCCCAAGCTGGTCAAGGACGCCGAGTCGGGCGCCCTGCGCCGTCCCCACCGCGTCGACCCGGTCACCGGCAAGTACCGCGGCCGCCAGGTGATCGACACCGGCGCCTGACCCCGCCGGGCCTAGCGCCCGAGCCATGGAAACACCCAAGGCCGCCCACCGCATCGCCGTCGACTGCATGGGCGGCGACATGGGCCCCTCGGAGGCCGTCGCCGCCGTCGCCATTGCGCTGAAGGAGGGATTGGTCGGCCCCGAGGACCAGCTGGTCCTGGTGGGCAACGAGGAGATCCTGCGCCCGCTCGCCCGCGAGCATCGCATCCGCCTGAGCGCCAACGTCAGCTTCCGCCACGCCCCGTCGATCATCGCCCCCGACGACACCCCGATGACGGCGATGAAGGGCAAGAAAGACGCCTCGATGCTCGTCGCGGTCGAGATGCTCAAGGCGGGCGAGGTCGACGCCATCGTGTCCACCGGCAACACCAAGGTGCTGGTCGGCGCCGGCACCATCCGCCTCCGCGCGATGGAGGGCGCCGAGCGGCCCGCGCTCGCCGCCATCATGCCGCGCCGCGAGGGCCATTTCGTCATGCTCGACGTCGGGGCCAACCCGGAGGCCACGCCCGACCACCTCGTCCACAACGCGGTCCTCGGCCGCATCTACGCCCAGTCGGCGCTCGGCATCGCCGACCCCCGGGTCGGCCTGCTCACCGTCGGGACGGAGGAGGGCAAGGGCGGCGACCGCATCAACCGCACGCACGCGCTGCTCAAGGCGATGGGCGAGCGCATCCGCTACGTCGGCCCGGTCGAGGGTTTCGACGTCTTCGGCAATGTCTGCGACGTCGTGGTGACCGACGGCTTCACCGGCAACATCATCATCAAGACGCTCGAGGGCATGGTCTACATGGTGCGCGACCTGGTCGGCCCTAAGGTGCGCTACAACCCGGTCTACCTGGCCGGCGGCATCGCGATGTTCCCCCTGCTGCGCGAGCTCAAGGGCCATCTCAAGCCCGAGCGCTACGGCGGCGCCCCCCTGCTCGGGCTCAACGGCCTGGTCATGAAGGCGCACGGGTCGAGCAACCGCCACGGGATCGCCAGCGCCATCCGCCTCGGCCGCGAGGCGCTCGAGGCCGGCGCCGGGCGGCGCATGCGGGAGGAGCTGGCGGCGGCCAACGCGGTGATCGCGACCCACCCGGCCGCCTGAGGTGTTTTTGCGTTCCCTTCGGGAGCCAAACCCCCTTCCCTTGCCCCGTCGATGCCCGCCCCGAAGTCCGTCATCATCCGCAGCGTCGGGGTCCACACCCCGGAGCGCCGGGTAACCAACGAGGAGCTTTCCCGCACGGTCGACACCTCCGACGAGTGGATCCGCACCCGCTCGGGCATCGGCGAGCGCCGCATCGCCGGGCCGGACGAGAACCCCTCCGACATGGGCGCCAAGGCGGCCGCCCAGGCGCTGGAGCGGGCCGGCCTGTCGCCTTCCGACGTCGACCTGCTGGTCGTGGCCACGATGACGCCCGACCTGCCCTTCCCCTCCACCGCCTGCCTCATCCAGGCCAAGCTCGGCCTCCGGCGCGACATCCCCTGCTTCGACCTCGCCGCCGCCTGCTCCGGCTTCATCTACGCCCTCCAGGTCGCGACCGACATGGTCCGCGCCGGCCGCTACCGCCGGGCGCTGGTCATTGGCGCGGAGAAGCTCTCCAGCGTCGTGGACTGGACGGACCGCTCGACCTGCGTGCTCTTCGGCGACGCCGCGGGCGCCGCGGTCGTCGAGGCCTGCGACACGCCCGGGGTCGGCATCCTCGCCAACCTCCTGGGCGCCGACGGCTCCAACGCCGAGCTGCTCTGGGCGCCCGCGGGCGGCTCGGCCAAGCCCGCCTCGGCCGAGACCCTCGCGTCCCGGGAGCACTACCTCAGGATGAACGGCAAGGAGATCTTCAAGCTCGCGGTGCGCGTCATGGCGAGCTCCTGCGAGAAAGTCCTCGCGGAGGCAGGCGTCGCCTCCGACCAGGTGGCCTGCTTCATTCCCCACCAGGCCAACGTCCGCATCATCGAGGCGGTGGCCGCCCAGCTCGGGCTGGGGATGGACCGCTTCCCCCTCAACCTGGAGTGCTTCGGCAACACCTCCGCCGCCTCCATCCCCCTCGCCCTCGAGCAAGCCTGGCGCGAGGGAAAGATCCGCCACGGCGACCTCGTCCTCATGGTCGCCTTCGGCGCCGGACTCACCTGGGGCGCCACCCTGCTCCGCTGGCATGAACCGACCCGCTAACCTCCTCCTCGCGCTGGCCCTCCTCGCGACGTCGCCCGCCCTCGCCGAGCTCCGGCGCGGCCCCGACGGAACCTGGGCGCTTGCCGAGGGCAGGCCGACCGACCTGCCCGCCGATCCCGCCGAGCGAGCGGAGATCCTCGCGGCGCTCAACCGCGCCCAGGCCGCCCTCGACTCCGGGCGCAATGGCGAGGCCATCGGCGAGGCCGACGACGCCGTCGACCCGGCCGAGGAATCGGAGGCCGCCGCGCAGGCCCGCCTCATCCGCGCCCGGGCGCGGGCCGAGCGGCGGCAATTCGAGGACGCCCTGGCCGACCTGCGCTGGCTGACCAGCCGACGCATCGATTTTCCCGAGCTCGACGCCGCGGTCGACCTCCAGCTGGCCCTCGCCCGCCGCCTCGCCTCGGGCGAGTCCCGCCGCCTCGGAGGCTGGATGCCCTGGTTCGCCGACCGCGCCCTCGCCCTCGAGGCCTACCAGGACGCGCTGCGCGCCGCGCCGCGCGGCCGCCGGTCCGACACCGCCCTGGTCGAGCACGCCCGCCTCGCGCTCCAGCTGGAGCGCCCCGAGGACGCGCTTGAGTCGCTCGAGAGGCTGGTCGGCGAGCACCCCGACTCGCCCCACCTGCCCGAGGTGCTCGCGCGGCTCGCCGAGCTTCGCGCAGCCGACTCCCCCGGCCCCCACTGGGACCAAGCCTCGGCGCGCGAGGCGCTGCTCGCCCTCGAGAACCTTGTGAGCCAATACCCCTCGAGCCCCGAGGCCGCCGCCGCGCCGGCGCGCATCCGGGAGCTGCGCAACCAGATGGCCGCCTCGCGCCTGCGCCTCGCCGAGTTCTACTGGCAGCGGCGCAACAACCCCGCCGCCGCGCGGCTGATGGCGGCCTCGGCGATCACCCTCGCGCCCGACTCCGACTCCGCCAAGGACGCCGGGGCGCTCATCGCACGGATCGACGCCGGCGAGGAGGCGCCGGCCACCCTCGCCGACCGCGTGCTCGGCCGCTACCCGAGGCGCGCCGCCGCGGCCAAGCCCAGCGAGGCCGCGCCCGCCGCGCCCGCCTTCCGGGAGGAGCCGCCTCGGGCGGCCGGCGAGCGATGAGGCCGCTCGCGCTCGCCGCCCTCGCGGCCTGCCTGGCGGGATGCTCCGCCTACCGGCTCGGCCGCGCGCCCGCGCAGCGCGACATCGAGGAGCGCGCGGGCCGCAACGCCACGCCGCGCCCCGGAACCCACGCCGCGCTCGACCAAGCCCTTCGCGCGGCGCTCGCCTCCGACGCGCGCCTGCGCGTCCGGGCCGGCGGGGCGCCGCTCGAGGCCGAGGTCGTGGCCTACCAAAGGGTCGGAGCGGCGCGGCGGGCGGATGACGGGGCCCTCGACCAGACCTTCCGCGTGACCCTCACGGTCCGCTGCACGCTCCGCTCAGCCGACGGCCGAAGGACCCTCTTCCGCGACCGCGACTTCTCGGCCTCGGGCATCCTTGACGCCTCGGGCGACCTGGCCGGCGAGGAATCCCGACTGCTCCCCCGGCTGTGCGCCGAGGTCGCGGCCCAGGTCCGAGACGCCGCCATCGGCGCCTGGTGACATGAACCCCGTCGTCCTCGCGCCCTCGCTGCTCGCCGCCGACCACGCGGACTTCGCGGGGGGTGTCGCCGCCATCGAGCGCGCCGGCCTCGGCTGGGTCCACCTCGACATCATGGACGGGCACTTCGTGCCCAACCTCAGCTTCGGACCCCAGGTCCTCGCGGCGCTCCGGCCGCGCACCCGGCTGCACTTCGACACCCACCTGATGCTGCTCAACCCCGACCGCTACGTCGAGGCCTTCGCCAAGGCGGGGGCCGACCGCATCACGGTGCACGCCGAGGCCGACCACGACATCGCCCGGACCCTCGCCCGCATCCGCGAGCTGGGCTGCTCGGCGGGCATCGCCATCAACCCCGACGCCGACCCCAGCGCGACTTTCCCCCACCTCGACGCGGTCGACCTCGTGCTGTGCATGACGGTCTTCCCGGGCTTCGGCGGGCAGGCCTTCATCCCCGGGGCGGCGGAGAACGTCCGCGGGGTCGCGGCGGAGCGCGCCCGCCGAGGCCTGTCCTTCCGCATCGAGGTCGACGGCGGCATCACCGCCGAGACCGCCGCGGTCTGCCGCGCGGCCGGCGCCGACACCCTTGTCGCCGGCACCTCCTTCTTCAAGGCGCCCGACCTCGCCGCGGCGGCGCGGGCGATGACCGGAGCCTGAGCCGGCAAGGGCTCAGGCGGGAGGGGGGAGGTCGAGACGCAGCGCCTTCTCCGTCTGCAGGCGCAGCTGGCCGCAGGCGGCGTCGATGTCGTGGCCCTTCTCGCGGCGCAGGGTGACGGACACCCCGGCGTCGCGGAGAATGTCGGCGAAGCGCGCCTGGCGGGTCAGGCTCGGGCGCTTCCAGGGAAGGCCCTGGACCGTGTTGTAGGGGATGAGGTTGACGTGGGCGTGGAGGTCGCGGGCGATGTCGCGCAGCCGCTCCGCCTGGTCGAGCCCGTCGTTCACCTCGTCGATGAGGATGTACTCGAGGGTCAGCATCCGTCCATGCCGCCGGGCGAAGGCCTTGCACGCGGGCAGGAGCTCCGCGAGGGGCCACTTGCGGTTCACCGGCATGATCTTCTCGCGCACCTCGTCGGTGGCGCCATGCAGGCTGATGGCGAGGCGAAGCCCCAAGGGCTCCTCGGCCAGCTGGAGGATCTTCGGGACGACGCCGGAGGTGGAGACGGTGATGCGGCGGGCGCCGAAACCCAGCCCCCAGGGGGCGTTGACGGCCCTCAGGGCGGCCATGAGGTTGTCGTAGTTGGCCATGGGCTCGCCCATGCCCATGACGACGATGTTGGAAAGATGGCGCGGCGTACCATCCTTGGGGCTTGGCC
>JBKDBK010000157.1:0-2092 GCA_046315175.1 Opitutia bacterium
TGTTCGAGGACTTCGTGCAGCTCGCGCCCAGCGGCGGCACGGACGGCCAGGGCACCGGCCTCGGCCTTGCCATCTCAGCGAGGCTCGCGGCATTGATGGGGGGCAGCATCGGGTGCGACGAGCGCCCGGGCGGTGGTGCGCTGTTCTGGATCGAGCTGCCGCTGCGCGCCTGCGAGCCTGTCGATGAGGGAACGCCAGCCATGCCAGCCCCTGCAGCCGGACACGCCCCGCGCTCGCTCGCCATCCTGGTGGTCGACGATGTCCTGGCGAACCGGCAGATCGCGAATGCGATGCTGCAGTCGGCGGGCCACGAGGTCACGCTCGCCGAGGACGGCGCGACCGCGCTGCGCACCCTCGAACATCAACACTTCGACGTCGTGCTGATGGACCTGCAGATGCCGGGCATGGACGGCTTCGAAACGACGCGTCGGCTTCGTGCGCTCCCGCCGCCGGCCTGCGATGTACCGGTGATCGCGCTGACCGCGTCCGTCCTGCCGGACCAGGTGGAGGCGACACGGCGCGCCGGAATGGATGGCCACCTCGGCAAGCCGCTCGACCGCAGGGCGTTGCTCGACCTCGTGGAGCACCTGCCCAGTCGCAACGCCGCCCCCGCAGCGGCGCCAGCCGAACCGCAGGCGCCCTACATCGACACCTCCGCGCTCGACGTGCTGGAGCGTGAGCTCGGGCACGCGGCGCACGGTATCCTGGCCGAGTTCGTCGGCGAGGTGCGGCGGTCGTTGGCGCTGTTGACCAATGCCTCCGCCGCCGAGAAGACCGACGCCGGGCATGTCCAGCACGCGGCGCATCGCCTCGTCGGCGCGGCGCGCACGCTGGGCGCGAGCCGCCTCGCGCTCGAGGCCGAGGCGCTCCAGAAGGCCGCTCGCGGCGGGGACCCGTCGCCCGACCTCCAGGTCGCCGTCATCGCCATCGCGCGTGAGACGCTGCCGAGCCTCGAGCGCCGCCTTGGCGTGGAGGACGTGGCGGCCGGCCCGCCCGTCCGGACCGTCACCGCGGCCTGACACCGACGCCGCGGTCTGGACCGGCGCCGCGCCTTCCATAGGATGGGCGGCATCACGCGGGAATGCCTTTCGCCATGGACTCGCCCAACTGGACAACGATATCGGCTCGGGAGGAGCCGCACGCGGCGCTTCGCGCCGTGGGGGAGCCGGCCCGTCGCGGCGAGACGCCCTGCGGCGACCGTGCCCTGGTGTGGCGGGCCTGGGGCGAAGGGCGCCCGCTCGTGATGCTGCACGGCGGCTCGGGGTCCTGGCGGCACTGGCTTCGCAACATCCCGGCCTTCACGGGGCAGCGGATGGTGATCTGCCCCGACCTGCCGGGCCTGGGCGACAGCGACATGCCGCCGCCCGGCGCGGGGCCGGCAGACATCGCGGCCATCCTGCGGGACGGCTTGCGCTGCGTTCTGGGCGACACGCAGTACGACCTGGTCGGGTTCTACTTCGGCGCGCTGTGTGCGGGCCACCTTGCTGCGACCGATCCCGACCATTGCGCATCCCTGACCATCGTCGGCGCTGGCGCGCTTGGCTTCCAGCGTTCGCCGACCGAACTGGTGAAGGTGCGCCCGCTGGAAGGCGCCGAGCGCGAGGCAGCGAACCGCCACAACCTCGCCGCGCTGATGTTCGCCGACGCATCGCGCATCGACGAGGTCGCGCTCGCGATGCAGGACCTCCATACGCGCCGCGCGCGCTTCAAGAGCCGCGGCTGGGCCAGCACAGACTCGCTGAAGCAGGCGAGCCTGCGCAGCCGCGCGCCGTTGGGCGCAATCTATGGTGAGCAGGACGCGATCGCGCGGCCGCATGTGCAGCTGCGCCTCGACCTGGTGCACGAGATGCGGCCCGGCGCGCGCACCGAGCTGATCCAGGGCGCGGGCCACTGGGTCGCCTATGAGGCGGCCGAGGCGTTCAATGCCGCGCTCGCCCGGGTCCTGGCGCGCGAGACCGCGTCGGCGTGACCACCCCCCAGGCGCGACCAGGCCGTGCCGCGACACTGCGCGGCATGGCCTGGATGATGCTCGCAGGCTTCCTGTTCTGCCTGCTGAATGCCATCGCGCGGCGCCTCGCGCTCGAACTCGACC
>JBKDBK010000158.1:0-3406 GCA_046315175.1 Opitutia bacterium
GACGGACGTCCTGAGCCTCGAGCCCAAGCACTGGGCGCTGCTGGACAAGTTCAAGGAGAAGTCGGTCGACAACATGATGGCCGGCCTCGACGCCGCCAAGTCCCGCGAGCTCTGGCGCGCCATCCACGCCCTCGGGATCCCCAACGTCGGCATGCAGACCGCCAAGGACCTCGCCCGCCACTTCAGGTCCCTCGACGCCCTCGCCCACGCCAAGCTCGACAGCTACCTCATCCAGCGCGTCGGCAAGAAAGGCCAGGAACTCAAGGGCCACGACACCGTGATCAGCGGCATCGGCGAGGAAATCGCCAAGTCGCTGCTCTCCTACTTCAGCGATCCCAACCACCGCGACTGGCTAAAGGCGATGCGCGAGGCCGGGCTCAACCTCGAGGAGACGACCTCGTCCTCCGCTTCGGTCGGCACGATTGCCGGAAAGACCTTCGTCCTGACCGGCACCCTGCCCACGCTTTCGCGCGACGAGGCGCGGGACCTCATCGAGAAGGCCGGCGGCAAGGTGTCCGGGAGCGTCAGCAAGAAGACCGACTACGTCGTGGCGGGCGAGGAGGCCGGCTCCACGCTCGATAAGGCCCAGGAGCTCGGCGTCGCCGTGATCGACGAGGCGGGGCTCAGGAAGCTGCTGGGGGAGTGAGAATCAGCGCCCCGGTTCGCCCGCCTTCCAGGCGGCGTCGAGGGCCGGGCGGATGAGTTTGGCCATGGCGGTGTAGCCGGCGGCGCTGGGATGGAGGGCGTCCGGCAGGTAGGTGTCGGGGCGCGGCTCGCCGTCGGGCTGGTTGAGCGCCGGATTGATGTCCACGAACCACACCGCTGGCGTCTCCTTGGCCAGGGCTGCGGCGCCGCGGTTGAACTCGGCGAATGCCTCCCACTTGCTACGCCGGATCGGCGCGAGAGGGGCGGCGAGAAGGACCACGGGCAGTCCCGGCTGGGCGGCGCGGAGACGCTGAATCAGGCGGCGGGCGCGGTCGAGGGCCGCGGCGGGAGGATCGCCCGCCCAGATGTCGTTGCCGCCCGCTTGGTAGACGACGAGCCGGGGCTTGTGAGGGAGGACAATGCGGTCGAGGTAGCCGAGGACCTCCGAGCTGAAGGCGCCGCCGAATCCGCGGTTGAGGATGGGATACGGGGCGAAGTCGGCCGGCGCGGTGGACCACATCCGGAGCGTGCTGGCGCCGGCGAAGACGACTTGGCCGGGCGCGGGGGGCGCGGCGCGGTCGGCGGCCTCGAAGGCGGCGATATCCTTGGCGTAGCGAAGGGGGCGGGACTCGAGGGGGACGTGCGGGGCGGCTTCGGCGGCGCCAAGGACGCCGGCAAGGAGAAGGAGGAGGGCGCGCACGGGGTCAGCCCTCGGGGGTGAAGCCGAGCACGACATCGAAACGGGCGGCCAGCTCGCCGGCCTTGGAGCCCTTGAGGGGGTCGAAGGCGACGGAGACGGCGTCGCGCTGACGCGGGTCCTTGATGCCGCGCCAAAGGCCGTCCTTCTCGTTGCGCGGGTCGCCCTTGATGTAGCACTGGGTGACGAGCTCCTTGCGGCCCTTGATCTTGACGGCCATGTGGATGTGGGGCGTGCGGCCCGGGTAGGCAACGGGCTTGATGGTGCGGAAGAGATACTCGCCGGTGGAGCCAGTGTGGAAGCGGCCGAAGCCCTGGAAATGGCCGTCGCGCCTGGCGGCGTTGCCGGACCGGGAGTGGACGTAGGCGCCGTTGGCGTCGCACTGCCAGATCTCGACCAGGGCGTTGCGCACGGGCTCGCCGCGCTCGTCGAGGATGCGTCCGGAGAGCCAGGTGACCTCGCCGAGGGCGGGCGTGGCGGCGTCATTGACCACGAGCAGGTCGTTGTCGGTGTCCAAGGGCAGCTTGTCCGGGTAGAAGGGCCCCTCGGACTGCCGCGGTGTGCGCGTGAGCGACTCGGCGAAGGCGCCGGGCACGGCGAAGAGGGCGGGAACCAGGGCCATCTTGCGGAGGAAGGCGCGCCGGGCGAGCAGGCCGGTCGGGAGCGGGGGTAGAGCCATGGGAGTGAGGATGAGGAGAGGAGGCGAAGGGCGGAACGAAAAACCAAGACCAAAGAACGAGATGGAGGGGCAAGATAGGCACGCCAGCCGCCAGGCGTCCGTGCATTGTATGGGGCAGTTTCGGAGAGACCGCCCCACCCTGCGCCACAAGCACCTAGGCAATGAGCCCCATAGGGCGGCGCTTGTGCAAAAGAGGAGCGTGAAACCACCATACTTAATGCTTATAAGTAATGAATATAACTTTCCTTGCCTGACACCCTTGGCTGGGCAAAATGGTGTCATGCGACACTACTCCACGCTCACCCGGAAAGGCCAAACCACCGTGCCCAAGGAGGTGCGCGAACTCCTGCGCCTCTCGCCGCGCCAGAAGATCGCCTTCGTGGTCGAGGAAGGGAAGGTCACGCTCGAGCCTGCGACCACCTCGGTCAAGGACTTGCTGGCCCTGCTCCCGCCTCCCCCGGCCAAGCCCAAGAGGGGCCTGTCGATGAAGGAGATTCGTCGACGCTACAAGGCGGTCCGGCTCAAGGCTTGGCGAGCCAAGCACGGCTGACCATGGAACGCCTGGTGCTCGACACCAACGTGGTCGTGCGCCTATTCCGCTCCGACGAGCTCCAGCATCGGGATGCCGTCGCGCTTGTGCGGGAGGCGGAAGCAGGAGGCATGCGAATGGTCTTGCCCGATACGGTGGTCTCGGAGGCGGTCTTTGTGCTAGAGCGGAGTTACCAAGTGGCCAGAAGCGATATCAAGGCCTTGCTTGAGACCTTTCTCAGCCATGGCGCGGTGGATTGCCCCGGCCGCGACATCCTGCTGGACGCCCTGGCCCGCTATGCAGTCACACGCCTGGACTTCGTCGACTGCCATGTCGCCGCCTGGGCGGCGGCCATCGACGCACCCGCCTGCAGCTTCGACCGCGACCTGACCAAGTTTCGCGACATCAAGGTGCGCCGCCCGAGGGCGGCAAGGTAGGGTACGCCTACCCCTAGGCGTCCGCACTGGTAGGGCGTCTTCTCCGAAGGCTCCGTGCATTGATAGGGCCCGCCCGCCGGGCGGGCCGCGGTCGACCCGGCGGGTCGACCCTACCCAAGGCATCGGACACCTCGTGCGCAATGGGTAGGGAGGTTCCTACGGGGGTGCGTCCCCAGGTGACTAACGAAAACCCAAATGACGCACCAACCGCCCTACGAGGCAAACGAGCGCCAGCGAGATCTCGCCCGCTAACACCGCTAGCGCCGCTGACACCGCTAACCGCCTGCCTGCTCCATAACGCTGACCTGGGCAATCAACCTCAGCTGGGTGGACTCGACCAAGGACAAGGAGCGGCGAACACTAATGAACATGAGACCCTCCTCGTCGAGTACCCGACCTGTTGACATGTGGCACGATTG
>JBKDBK010000159.1:0-2667 GCA_046315175.1 Opitutia bacterium
GTGTTGAGGAGCACGCGCAAGTCCCACTTCGCCGCGCCGGTCGCCCAGGCGGAGGTGTCCACGGCCGGGTCGGTGAAGGTGATGATGAGCCCGGTGTTATTCAAGGAAAGGGTAAGCGGGTGAACCACGCCGGCGGAGTCCAGGATGTCCGAGGTGATGGTCGTCCCGAGGAGGTTCGCCAGCCCGCCGGTCGGGGGCGTGTAGGTGACGGTGCCCGAGAACGTGCCGCCGCGCTTGAAGTTGAAGGAGCTCATCAGGCGAGATTAGACGGCGGCGTCGACGACCTTGCGGACGATGCAGGGGATTTGCAGGTAGGTCTGCACCTTGGTCGAGTCAGTGCATTGAACCTCGAAGGTCGAGGAGACGGTGGCGTTGTTGCCGAGAAGGGTGTCAACGGCGGCGGCCGTGAAGGCGAGTTCCCCCGAGTATCCGGCTGGGCCGGTGAGCGAGGACGTGACGGCCAGCGTCAGGGTGTAAACCGTTGTAGAATTGGTAGCCTTGACCGAGATGTTGAACTTGCCAGCCCCAGTCTGCGTCACGGTTGCCGATGCCAGCGACCAGCCGGACTGGGCGTTGACGGCGGCCTCGATTGCCTCCTCGATCTGCGCGGCGGTTGCCGTGCGGGTGAGCGCGCCAGTGACTGCCGTGAGCGAGGGGCTTGTGTTGCTGGCGGTCAGCGTGAACGAGCCGCCGTTGGCCTCGGCGGGAATGGTCAAAGTCGGGGACGACCAGGTGGCCGCAGGGGTGGAAATGGCTGTCCAAGAAGTTCCCTCGGCGGCCGCGGCAGCTCCGGGCGTTCCGACGGCGACTGAAATGGTGGAGGTCGGGAAGGTCAAGGACTCCATCGGGAAGGCCGCGGATGTCGTGCGGCGCACAAGGTAGAGCTCGAGTTTGGCCGTGTCGTCCTCGTAGAAGGTCGGGGTCGGGGCGGCCGAGAAGTCGTTCCAGCCGCGGTAGGCGTTCCCCGAGTCAAGGTCGATGAACAGTTTCTGGGTGGTAAGGATTGCCATCGGCGGTCTCTAAAGTTGCCCCCCTGTCAAAGGACGTCAGCCGTCCTTGTAGTCGGGGTCGGTCTCGATTGTAGTACCGTCGTAGGGGAGGGCGTCGGCGTCAGCGATCCAGTTGTCCTGGAACTCGGGCGTCAACTGGCTGGCCGTGGACGGCCCGGGCTGGGTGAACGTGAACTCACGCGAGAAGGTCTGATAGCAGGAAATCATCTGCCCTTGCGTCTCCGTATGCCATGCGGGGAGGACTAGGAAACTGTCGCTCGGGGCGTCGTATTCCAGTTTGGCGGCGACTGTGGTAGGGGAGTAGATGATGCCCGAGTCCGAGCCTAGGTTGTAGTCGTAGGCGTACGGCTTGCCCTCGTCGTAGCGCGCAGCCGTAAAGGAGTACATCAGTTCGCCCTCCTCCGGGTCTGACCAGTTGCTGTCCATCCCTGCCGGCATCCCATAGCCCGCGGAGGACTTCGAGCCGGGCTCAAAGTATAGGTCGGCGTCCGGCGAGCCGTTGTACTGGTACTCCGTCCTCACCTGCACCAAGTGGATCTGCTCGGGCATTGGCGAGACGACGCCGCTATCGGTTGAAAGGACGTTCTCGGGCAGGCCGCGAAGCCTAGCCATGATGTAGGAGGCGGGCAAGTCCCAGACCCTCCACTTGCGGAACGTGCCGCCGAGCAGGGAATAGGTCGCAGAGCGCGGATTGTCTCCGGCCGCGATGCTCGTCATGGCCTCGTAAATGTAGCCACCGAACGACACGCGGTCGCCCGTTGCGTAGGTTGTGTCTCCCTTCCAGGCTGGATAGGGGCCGTAGCTCATCGGCTAGACCAAGACCAGAGGGCGTTCGCCGTACCGGGCTTGGCTCGGACGAGCACCTGCGAGGCGTAGACAAACTGGTTGACCGCGGTGACGTTCCCGCCGCTGACGACGACCGAGGCAATCTTCAGATAGCCGTTGGCGTTGGTGTCGGACTGGTCGGTTGTCGCCGACTCGACGACTACGGTGTCCGGGAAGAAGACAGGCGGGGAGGCCGAGGATGCCTTCAGGTAAATGCGGTGGGTGTCGTCGCCCGTAAGGGTAAGCGTCGGCGGTGTCTCGGCGTCGAGGAAGTTCGAGCCAATCTTCGGCACGAGGTTGTTCACCGTCCCTGCCCGCACCGTAACCTTGAAGTTTTCCCCATCCTTCTTGACCGTCACCTTGAAAGGGTAAAGAAACTCCTGCGAAGGCTGCTCGTCGGCCTCGACGATGGGAGCGGGGCCGCCTTGGTTTCGGACAAAGACGCCGTTTGCCGGGGAGGCCGAATAACCGCTGCTAGGGAAGATGGGCATTGATTAGGCTCCGACGCCGGAGACGTCACGGGCGTAGATTTCCGGATCCCAGCCCCAGCGCTGGTAGGTGATGTCGTAGGACACCTTCACAAGCGTTCCGAAGAAGTCGATGGCCAGGCCGGAGAGAAGAAGCTGGTTCAACTCCTCGTCGGTAGTCCAGTTTCCATACCAGGAGTCGCTGGTCTGGCCGTTGATTGACCCGAGGCCGCCTAGCAGCTGGATGCCCGAGAAGAGTCCCGAGCCGCTAGTCTTGCCGAGCGAATCCTTCAGTCCCCTTGCCGCGCTGATGTCCGAGGTGTAGAAATGTCCGGACACACCGAAGCCGGGGTTGAGGTACGAGC
>JBKDBK010000160.1:0-34956 GCA_046315175.1 Opitutia bacterium
GGAGAGCTTGCCGTTGCCGAAGGACCCGCTGACGGCGACATTGGAGCCCTGGACGTTGAGGGTGCCGGTGAAGCCCTCGCCGGAGACGGAGCCGCCGCGGTAGGTGATGGCGCCGGAGAAGGCGGTGGAGCCGAAGTCGATCGAGGCGCCGGACTCGAGGATGAGGCTGCCGCCGGTAGGCAGCTGAGAGATGTCGGTGACGTTGCCGGTGATGACCGCGCTGCCGGTGAAGCTGCCGGCGTTGAGGAGACGGCCGCCCGCGAAGACGATGTTGCCGGAGAAGCCGGTGTTGTCGAAGACGCCGGAGGTGAGGCGGACAGTGCCGCCGAAGGAGGCGTAGGAGCCGAGCGAGAAAGCGTTTTCGCCCTCGAGGTCGAGGTCGAGCAGGCCGGTGCCGGAGAAGCCGCCCGCGTACTCGGAGGAGAGGCTGAAGTCGGAGAGGAGGACAAGGGAGAGGCCGAGGGTGCCTGCGGCGCCGAGAGTGACGCCGCCGGAGCCGAGGGCGTCGAGCGAGGCGACGTCGATCCGCCCGCCGTTGACGGTTAGGCCGCCGGAGAAGGTGTTGGCGCCGCCGAGGGTGAGCGTGCCGGTGCCGACCTTGGTGACGGAGCCCGTTCCGCTGATGGAGCCCGAATAGGCGGTGCTGGCGACATCCCCGACGGTCAGGGTCCCGGCTCCCAGCGTGACGGTGCCGCCCGTGGCTCCGCCACCCGCGAGCGAGGCGATGGTGAGGGACTTCCCCATGAGGCCGAGCGAGGCGCTGGCGACGTTGGCGAGCGAGACCGCCACGGCCGAGGCGTTGACGCTGGTGTTCGAGGCGCTCCCGTTGAGGAAGATGTTGCCCTGCTGGATGCTGAGCGTGCCGGCGGTGAAGGTGGTGTTGGCGAGGTGGAAGGAGCCTGCGCCCGCCTTGGTCAGGGTGAAGCCCGCCAGGTCAATCGACGTGGCGGCGAAGCCCGCGCCGAGCATGCCCCACTCGCCCGTGCCGCCGATGGTGGCGTTGGCGGCGAGGCGCAGGTTGGTGGTCTGGGCGGTCCAGGTGTTGATGGTGCCGCCGTTGTTGACCAGGGCGCCGAGGCCGCCGACCCCTGAGCCGCTCAGGGTGTAGCCGTAGGTCGCATCCGCGATGCCGTTGAGATCCACGGTGGCTCCGTCGGCGACCGTGACCGCCCCCACCGCCGTGCTCCTGGCGCCGAGCGCGCTCTGGTGGCCGATCCGAAGGGTGCCGGCGGCGACGGTGACGCCGCCGGTGAAGGTGTTGGCGCCGGAGAGGGTGAGGGTGCCGGCGCCGGCCTTGGTCAGGGCGTTGCCGGTGCCGACGATGAGTCCGGAGAAGGTGGAGCTGGTGCCGAGGTGGCCGATGGACCAGTTGGCGGCACGGCTGACGTCGATACGGCCGCCGGAACCGGAAAGCTCGCCGATGCGGACGGTGGCGCCGGCGAGGCCGTTCCAGATCAGGCCGCGGTCGGTGCCGGAGCCGGCGAGGACGAATCGGGCCTGGGAGAAATCGGACCCGTTGGTACCATCGTTCGCAGTGGCAGACCCGGGCGTCCCGCCGAGGCGGTAGTTGGTGCCGCCGCCGTTGACGGTGATGTTGAGGGTGCCGGTGAAGCCGCTCCAATCGCCCTGGAGCCAGACGCTGCGGCTGACGCTCGAGTTGAGGTTGGCTGCGCCGGAGCCGGTGGCCGACCCGGTGTAGATGAGGTCGCCGGTGCCGGCGCCGATGAGGGAGGAGGTGGTGGACGCCTGCAGGACGAGGTTGTTGGCGACGGTGGCGTTGCCCGAGGGCTGGAGGGTGCCGCCGGCGAGGGTGACGGTGCCGGAGCCGAGCGCGCCGGCCTTGCCGATGGCGAGGGTGCCGGCGGAGAGGAGCACGCCGCCGGAGAAGGTGTTGGCGGAGGCCCCGGAGAGGGTGAGGGCGCCGTTGCCGAGCTTGGTCAGACTGCCGGCGCCGGAGAGAACGCCGGAGTAGGCGGTGTCGGCGTTGTTGGCGCCAAGGGAGAGGGCGATGCCGACGGGCGTGGCCGCGTTGTTGTCGAGGGCGAGGTTGGCGGAGCCGGACAGGCCGCCGACGGTGAAGGCGTTGGAAACAACCGAGCTGTCGAAGGCCACCGAGCCCGCGGAAAGATTGAGCGTGCCGGCCCCGGCCGCCTGGGTGTTGGCGAGGATGACGGTGCCGGCGTTGACGTTGAAACTGCCGGCGAAGAGGTTGGCGGCGGTGAGGCGGAGGGCGCCGGCGCCGGCCTTGGTGAGGGTGGCGGCGGCGAAGGAGCCGTCGTTGCGAATGACGGAGTCGATGCGGAGGTCGTCGGCGGCGGCGCCGTCGGCAACGGTGACGGTGAGGCCCGCGGTCTGGCGGATGGAGAGGCGGACGCCGGAGACAACCGAGGTGGTGGCGGAGGCGGCGGAGGCGAGGGCGGAGGAGCCCTGGAAGAAGTCGAGGTTGGAGCCCGCCGTGCCGGTGACGGTGCCGCCGGTCAGGGTGATGACGGCGTTGCCCAGGGTCTGGTTGGAGGTGGTGGCGATGTTGAGCTCGCCGCCGGCGAGGTTGATCGCGGTGAGCTGATTGGAGGTGCCCCAGCCGGTGGCGTCGCCGCCGCTGAGACGGAGAATGGCGCCCGTCTCGACATTGACCGTGCCGCGGATGACGCCGGACTGGCCGCCGTTGTTAAGGATGAGCGTGCCCGCGGACACCGTGGTGCCGCCGGTGAAGGTGTTGATGTTGGAGAGGGTGAGCGAGCCGGCGCCGGTCTTGGTGATGCCGAAGCCAGTTCCGGAGATGACACCGGAGATGGTGCCGGTGTCACCGGAGAGATAGCTGGTCAGGCGGGCGTTGGCGGCGAGGGTGACGTTGCCGGAGAGGGTGGTGCCGGAGTTGAAGCGGATGGCGCCGAGGGTGCCGGCGGCCTCGGACCAGCCGTCGCCCTGGATGTTGAGGTTGTTGGAGAGGGTGGTGCCGGAATTGGCCCAGAACTGTCCGCCGGAGGCGACGGTGACGGCGGCGCTCCCGATGTCGGCCGCGGCGTCGACGTTGAGGCGGGCGCCGGAGAGAATGGAGACGGCGCCAGTCAGGCCAGTATTGGAGCCGGTGAGGCTGTACTGGGTCTGGCCGCTGACGGCGGTGCCGCGGAAGGCGACGGTGCCGGCGCCGGAGAGGACGTTACCCACGGTGATGGAGCCGCTGTGGAAGAAGCCGAGGGTGGCCCCGGAGGCGACGGTGGCGGCGCTGTTGCTGCCGAGGGTGGCGGTGGCGTTGGTGCCATCGCCGACCCAAATGGCGCCGGCGCCGACGGTGGTGGCCCCGGCGAAGCCGTTGGCGGCGTTGAGGAGGAGGGTACCGGCGCCGGTCTTGTTGATGCCGCCGGCGGCGCCGCCGCTGGAACCGGTGCCGCTGATGACGGCGGTGACGCGGAGGTCGGCGTCGGCGTTGCCGGTGACATCGCCGATGACGAAGTTCTGCACGCCCTGCATGCGGATGCCGCCGGTGCCGTTGAGGACGGAGGCGGCGGTGCTGCCGCCGGTATTCTCGACGGTCACGGTGGCCGCGCCGGTCGAAACGTTGGCGAGGAGGGCATCCCAACTCGAGGTGGATCGGTTGGAGGTCCAGGTGGCCCCGTTGCGGAGGGTGACACTGCCGAAGCGCGACTCGAAGCCGGTGCCGAAGACGAGGGTGCCGCCGTCGACGGTGATGACGCGGGTGGCGGCGAGCGCGGTGCCGTGCCCGTCGGCGAGCAGGTTGGTCGCGTTGAGGGTGAGGGAGGCGCCGGGGCCGACGGACAGGCCCGAGACGGAGCGCAGGGTGTTGGTGACGACGGCGGCGCCGCCGTTGACGACGAGAGCTCCGCTCAGGGTGTTGGCGGCGGTCAGGTTGAGGGTGCCGGCCCCGGTCTTGGTGAGGTTGCCGGCGCCGCTGATCGTGCCCGAAAGGGTGAGGTCGCCGCCCGCGCCGTTGCCGTCGTCGGCGGTGGAGCCGACGGTGCCGACGAGGGCGGAGGTGTCGACGGTGGAGTTGGCGGAGACGGTGATGTTGCGCGCGAAGGTGAGGTCGTTGGCGTAGACGAGGCTGGAGCCGAGGCCGGCGAGGCCGGCGAGGTCGAGTGTGGCGTAGTCGGCATTGGCGGTGGTGGCTGCGCCCTTCTTGATGCCGATGCCCTTGGTCCAGCCGCCGGTGGGGCCGACGCCGCCGGTGCCGTTGTTGGCGCGGACATCGATGTCGTACCAGCCGGCAGCGGCAATGTCGATGCTACCGGTGGCAGTGGCATTCCAAACGGCGTTGTTGAGGACGGAGGTGCCGTTGACGGTGACGCTGCCGCCGTCGTCGAAATTCTTGGCGAAGGACCACTGGCCGGCGGTGAGGTAGATGCGGCCGTTGTAGATGTGGGTGTTGGAGGCGGCCACGACGTCGCCCGAGGCGGCGTGGAGCGAGGCGTAATTGGCGGTGGTGGTGTGGGTGACCAGGGTGCCGCCGGTGCGAACGTCGCCGGCGAGGACGGTGAAGAAGGAGCCCCGGTTGTCGAAGGCGAGGGTGCCGCCGGAGAGCGTGACGGCGGCGGTGTTGACGGCGTTGGCGTGGCCGAGGGTGAGGGTGCCGCCCGCGACGTCGACGGTGCCGGTGAAGTCGGAGTTGCGGCGGAGGACGAGGTTGCCGCCGGCGGCGACGCGGAGGGTGCCGGCGCCGCGGAGGCCGAGGGTGGGCGAGTTGGTGGTGGACTGGGCGTTGCGGCCGAACTCGCCGGTGCCGGAGACGGCGAGGACACCGGCGGAAACGGTGAGGTCTCCGGGGTTGGTGACGGTGCCGGATAGGGTCTGGGTGCCGGTGCCGATCTTGGCCAGGTTGAGGTGATCGGCGCCGTTGTTGACCCAGGTGCCGGAGAAGGTGCCGGTGGCGTTGTTGCCGCCGACGGTTAGGGAGGGCCTGCCCGCCACTGGCCGGAGGGTGCCGGCGCCGTTGAGCCCGGCGATGGTGTCGTTGGTGAAGATCTGGAAGATGGCGCCGGCGTCGGCGGTGACATTGGCCGTGTCGGGGATAGAGTTGTTGTTGAAGGTCTGGTAGACGGTGCCCGCGCCGGTGATGGTGAGGTTGCCGGTCCAGGAGTTGGAGCCGTCGAAGGTGACGCGCTGGCCGCCCTGGATGGTGATGTTGCCGGTGCCGGTGATGGCGCCGGTGAAGGTGAGGCGGTCGCCGGTGCCGGCCTGGATGACGAGGTCGCGCTGGAGGGTGATGCCCCCGGTGAAGGCGGTGTAGTTGGCGCCGCTGCCGGAGAAGCCCAGGGTGACAGGTCCGGTGGCGGCGGAGGACACCGTGATCGAATTGTTGATCGAGCGACCGTTGGTGAGGAGGAGGGAGACGGCGTTGGCGCCGGTGTTGGCGTCGCCGAGAGTGATGCCGGCGGAGCCGAGGCCGTTGTTGTCGGAGCCGGTGTAGACGACGGTGCCTTGGGAGACGACGGTGCCGCCGGAGAAGGTATGGGGGCCGGAGAGGGTGAGGGTGGAGCTGCCGGTCTTGGTCAGGGCCATGGAGCCGGCGAGGAAGTTGCCCGCGGACCCGACGAGCGAATAGTTGGTGGTGCCGGCGACGGTGAGGGAGGCGGGGCGGAGCTCGCCGGCGAGGGTGACGGTCGTGTTGGCGCTGGCGCCGGAGAAGGTGACGTGGTCGCCCCAGGCGAAGGTGTCGGCCTCGGCGTTGAAGCGGGTGGCGGACTTGATGTTCCAGGTGCCGCCGCCGGTGCCGCTCCAGGTGAGATTCTTGGTGCCGAGGTCGAGGGTGACGGCGCCGGCGGTGTCGGCGAAGGTGGCGGTGCGGTAGTTGGCGACGCCCTCGAGGACAAGTCCGGTACCGAGAGAGCCGGTCAGGGTGCCGGTGTAGGTGAAGACGGGAACGAGCGCGCCCGCGGCGGCGTAGTTTTCGAACCGAAGGGTCGTGCCGGTGAAGCTGACGTTGCCGAAGGCGAGGGAGCCGGCGGAGGACGGCGTGAGGTTGAGGAAGGAGCCGGACTGGAAGGTGGCGTTGGCGGCAGAGCCCTTGCCGCCGAGGGTGGTGCCGGAGGCGAGCGTGAGAGCCGAGGCGAGCCCGGCTCCGGAGGCGAGGTCGAGCCGGCCGGCGTTGACGGCGAAGGCGCCGGTGTGGGCGCTGGAGCCGGTGAGGGTGAGCGTGCCGGCGCCGGTCTTGGAGATGGCGGTGGTGCCGGCGAGCGCCCAGGGAACGGTGTGGTTCCCGGCCTGGGAGAAGACGAGGGAGCCGGTGGCGGAGCTGAGGTTGACGGTTCCGGTGCCGGTGAGGGAGCCCGAGGAGAGACTGAGGGCGCGGCCGCCGACGTCGAGCGCGCTGGTGGTGGCGGCGGTGGCGGCGAGGGTGGCGCCCCAGGAGGTGTCGGCCGCGGCGGTGAGGCGGAGGGTGCCGCCGGAGAGGTTGACGCGGTCGGCGGCGCTGGCGGCGTTGATGGCGCCGGAGACCTCGACGGTGCCGAGGGTGGAGACGGTCAGGGTGGAGTTGTACGAGCTGTCGCCATTGGCGTCGAGCTGGAAGGCGCTGGCCCTGAGGAGCGCGGCGCCGGCGCCGCCGCCGACGATGATGTCGCCCTTGCCATCCCAGCCGACGTTGAGGGTGCCGGCGGCGGAGGCATCGAAGGTGCCGCCGGAGACCTCGATCAGGCTCGATCGGTTGGCGCCGTTGTTCCAATGGCCGAGGCGCATGGCGCTGCCGCCGGAACGGATGGTGAGGGTGCCTCCGGTCTGGTAGAGATGGCCCGAGGTGTTTTCGCCGTCGCCAAGGTTGAGGTAACTGAGGCTGAGATTGGCGCCCTCGACCACGCGCAGGATGGAGGCGGAGCCGCTCATGCTGAGCGTGTTGGCGGTGATGCTGCCGGCGACGGTGGCGTCGGCCGCGCTCTCGACGCCGAGGGTGGCGAGGCCGGTGGCGGTGCCGGCGAAGGTGGCGCGGGAGGAGCCGACGAAGCGAACGGCGCTGGCGGCCCCGACGGTCTGGGTGACGGTGCCCTCGAAGCGGTTGGACGTGGAGGTGCCGCCGAAGGCAAGGGTGGCGCCGGTCGTGCCCTCGCCAAGGTTCCAGGTGCCGCGCGAGGTGGAGGCGCCGTCGATGCGGGTGGTGCCGCGCTGGACGTTGTAAGTGCCGAGGAAACCGGAAAGGTCGCCGGAGTGGATGACGGTACCGCCGTCGGTGCGGTTGACAACGACGCCGGAGGCGGCGACGAGGGCGCCGGAGTGGGTCATGGTCGCGCTGCCGTAGGCGCGGAGGGTGCCGCCGCCCGCGAGGACCTCGATGTCGCGACTGAGCGTGACGTTGAGGCTCGGGTCGAGCAGGCCGCCGCCGTTGAGGATGATGCGGTTGGCGGCGGCGCCGAAGGCGGCGTTGGACGAGTAGGCGACGAGGCCGGAGAGGATGGTGACGTCGCCCGAGAAAGTGTTGGTCCCGGTGAGATTGAAACGGGAGCCGTTGCCGCCCCCGCCCGCGGAAAGATCACCGAAGGAACGGATAGTCAGGCCTCCGGTGCCGGCGAGGGTGGAGGCGAGGTTGAGGGTCTTGTTGTTGGTCGCGCCCCAGGCGGAGAAGTTGATCGAGCCGTTGGCGGCGCCGAAGTCGAGGGTGCCACCGGTGACGGTCAGGGTGCCGAGGCCGGTGTTGGACGAGCTGAGGGTCAGGCCGGCGAGGGACTGGGTACCCGAGACGGTGAGGATGCGGGTACCGGTGTAATCGGTGCCAGCGGCGAGGATGGCGACATCCCCGGCAGCCCAGGCAAGGGGCGTGGAGGTGCCGAGGGCATCACCCCAGATGGCGGCGGCGGCATCCCAAGTGGTGTCGGTGGTGCCCGAGCCGGCGGTGGCACCGTTGAGATCCAAATACACGTCGGCAGCCCGGCCCGGCGTGGGGAGGAGCGCGGCGGCGAGCAGGAAGCTCGCGAGAGAGCTCTTAGCAGAGAATGCCATGAGGAGAGTCCCTTAATTTAAGTCATTAGATGGGTTGGGTCAAACCCCATAAACAAGCGTGTAAAAAAGATACAAAAGTTAGATTTTTTGCTTATTTTTAGACAAAATAAACGCGTTTTTTTAGGAATTTCTTTCCGTGACAAAAGAGTGCTAGGGGCAAGTGGTGCCTCACTTTGTAAGGGGAAATGAGGGGAGGGAATTCCTGGGTCGGAGCTTTAGGTTTTCATGGCGGGGCGGACGTCTCGGAGAGACGTCCCTACATGTCAGCGGCACGGGGGCACAGGGGCACGGGAGAGAGAGGTAACGAGCGTGAGCGAGTTCTAGCACCGGTCACCGGTTACCTGTCACCGGTATCGAGATTGGGGGCGCGAGGGAGACACGGAGGCCTCGGAGAGGCCTCCGTACCTGAGGCCCGCGGAGGGAGGTTAGGTCGAGCGGCCCTTGGCGATGATGGCGGAGGAGCTGTCGATCTTGGCGCCGAGGCCGTCGACGAGACGGGAGCCGTGGCGACGGAGGACCTCCATCTCGGGGATGTTGCCGGCGTTGCGATCGCCGCCCTTGCAGAAGATGGCTTGGTGGCCGGCGGCCTTGGCCTCGGAGAGGAGTTGATCGAGGGTGGCGCAGACGGATCCATCGGTGTCGATGGAAAGAACGGCGCGGTCGACGACGCGCAGGGCCTGGACGATGCCGAGGCGGGTTTTTTCGGGCATGAAGGCCCTGCCCTTCTTGAGCGCCGCCTGAGCGTCGGTGTTGACGATGACCCAAAGGGCATCGCCCTGCTTGCGGGAGAGTTCGAGAAGCTCGAGGTGGCCGAGGTGGAGGGGGTCGAAGTAGCCGGAGGTGATGGAGATGGTCATTTTATGAGGAGCGGGGTACGGGGTACGGGGAGCGAGGTGCGAGGAGCGGGGAGCGGGGTCTGCTGGAAAGATACTGGGTAAGGGGATGGGGGCGCAACCGCGGAGCGGAGGGCACGGGAGTATGGCTCGTTGGCTAACTAGCGGGTTAGCGGTGCTAGCGGTGTTAGCGGGGAGCGGGGGATGTCGCTGGTTGGCTCGTTGGCTCGTTGGCTCACTAGCTCACTAGCGGGATAGCTATGACAGGTGTCGGCGGCACAGGGGCACGGGGGCTCGGGAGTATGGCTCTCTGGCTCGTTGGCTCGCTGGCTCACTAGCTTACTAGCGGGATGGCAATGATAGGAGCAGGGTGTCGGGGGCACAGGGTACAGGGGCACAGGAGGAGCGAGAGGTAACGAGCGTCAGCGATTTGTAGCCCGCGGACACCGCAGACGCCGCTGATACCGCAGAACTCAGGGGCTCAGGGGCACGGGAGAGACGTCCCTACCCGAGGCAGGGTTACTGCCAGCGCTGATCGGTGAAGATGCCGAGGGAGCCGAGTTGGCCGAGGAGCCAGCGGGCGTCGGGATTGGCGAGGAGCTCGGCGGGGCGCTTGTTGGAGGAGAGACGGATGAACATCTGTTCGGCGCGCTGGTTGAGGCCGCGCGCCTGGATATCCTTGATGACGAGCTCGGCGCGCTCGATGCGGCCGGCGATGCCATGTCGCCAGCCGACCTGCTGGTCCTCGTAGCGATTGGGCACGCCGTTTACCATGTGCCAGAACATGGCCTGGATGCGCATGCCCGAGGGGGCGACGTATTCGCCCCACTCGTAGGGATGAAGGGTGCGGACGCCGACCTTGCCGGGCTGGGCGAACTCGCGCTCGCTACGTTGGCAACCGGCGGCGACCCAGCAGGAGTCGGGATTGTGCGAACCGGCGTCGACGAGCGAGATGCGGCCGGGCTCCCAGTAGGCGACGTAGACGATGATCTGAATGTCGTCCTTCACGAAGAGGCGCTGGACGACTTGGTCGTAGTTGAGGACGCCCTGGACGTGGGCGAGGGCGGCGGAGGACTCGGCGAGGGGGAGATCCTTGACCTGCCAGCCGGCCATCGCGCGCGGAACGACGTCCTCGAGCTTGCCGGAGAAGGCGCGCGGTTGCTCGGAGAAGACCTCGACCTTCAGGACGATGGCGGTGACGGCGAGGATGAGGACGGAGCCGATGATGAGGAGGAAGCGCACGGGAGGGAAGGTTAGCTCACTAGCTCTCTAGCTCGCTAGCTTGATAGCTCAATAGCTTACTAGCGGGGTAGCTATGACAGGTGTCGGCGGCACAGGGGCACGGGGGCTCGGGAGTATGGCTCGTTGGCTCGTTGGCTCACTAGCTTGCTAGCGGGGTAGCGGTGTTAGAAGGGAGCGGGGCGCATATAGCTCTCTAGCTCTCTGGCTCGTTGGCTCGTTGGCTTACTAGCTTACTAGCTTGCTAGCGGGGTAGCGGTGTTAGCGGGGTTAGCGGTGTTAGAAGGGAGCGGGGCGCATATAGCTCTCTAGCTCTCTGGCTCGTTGGCTCGTTGGCTCGTTGGCTTACTAGCTTGCTAGCGGGGTAGCGGTGTTAGAAGGGGGCGGGGCCCGGGAGGAGCGGGGAGTGGGGAGCGAGGGGGAGATAGGGCGGTGAAATTAAGAATTAAGAGAGGGTGTCGCGATTGGAGATCGCTGGAGTCGCAAGCGGAGCTTGCGGGGGTGGCGATTATAGATCGCTGGGGACGGGGGCACGAGAGAGACACGGACATCTCGCTCCGCGCTCCACGCTCCACACTCCTCAAGCAAAGCGGCTAAGTTCCGAGGGGGGGCGTCGACGACGAGGTCGTGGCCGGCGATCCAGCGGGAGTGGGCGGAAAGGCGGAGGGTGGCGGCCGGGGAGAGGACGGTTGGCAAAGCAAAAGGCCCGGACTCTTTCGAGCTCCGGGCCTTTGGGGGAGAGGGGACCGACGGCTTAGGTGGCGATTTTTCTGGCAGGTGAACCGAGGACCGTGACTCCTGGCGGCACATTCATGATCACGGTCGAGCCGGCCCCAACCACCGACCAAGCGCCGACCTTCGTGCGGGGAATCATGCACGCGTGCGAGCCGAAGAAAGCACCTTCCTCGACACGGCAAAACCCGGTGATATCGCAATGGCCGCTCAGGGTGACGTAGTTCTCCAGCACCGCATCATGCCCCATGGTGGAACAGCAATTGAACGTCACAAAATCCCCGAGCGACACATCCGAGGTGATGACGGCACCGGGGCAGACGAAGGTGCCCCGCCCCATCTTGACATTTCCACCCAGAACGACCGAGGGATGGACGAATGTCAGGAACTCCGCGCCGCGGGAGAGGAGATGGTCGACCACGGCCTTCTTGACCTTCGGCAAGGCGAGGCCGACGACCAGAAGGTCCCCGGGGGTGGCCCGGTAGTCCTTGATGGTGCCGACGATGCCGGGGCTGTAGTCGTAGGCCTCGAGTGCGGTGCCCTTGTCATCCAGGAAGCCGGCGATTTGCCAAAGTTTGCCGTGGTCGGGGTGCTGGCGGACCCAATGGAACACCTCCCGGCCAAAGCCGCCGGCTCCCACGATGAGCAATCGTTTCATTGTTTAGGAAAGAGTGGCGCCGCCATCCGCCACGAGGTCCTGGCCGGTGATCCAGCCCGACTGTTCGGAAAGCAGGAACGCCACGGGGCCCGCGACATCCTCGGCTTTGCCGAGGCCAAGGGGATACTTCGCCGCATAGGCCTTGAGCTGATCCCCGGTGATGGAGCTCCGGATGGCCTCGCCCATGCCGGCCAGCACCAGTCCGGGGGAGACCAGGTTCACCCGGATTCGCTGCGGTGCGAGCTCGAGGGCGAGCGTGCGCACAAGACCATGAAGGGCGGCCTTGGAGGCCGCATAGGCGACGTGTCCTACGGCGGCACGGATGCCGGCGATGGACCCGATGAAGACAATGGCGCAGCCGGGCTTCAGCTTGCCCGCACGCAACAGGGCGCGGACAAACATGGCGGGCGCCGTGACGTTGATATCCATGACCTCGGCGAATTTCGCCGGGGAGGTGGTGCGGAAAGGCGCGACGTCGAGCTTGCCGCTGCAGATGACCAGGCCATCGAGGGCGGGAAGGGCGGCAATGGAGGCATCCCAGCCGGACGGCTGCGCCAAATCAAGGACGACTCTGGACGGGGCGATGTCGCCCAAGGCCGCGAGCTTCTCGGCCGAGCGTCCGAGCGCGATGGCCTGGGCTCCCTGACGATGAACCTCGGCCTGGATGGCCGACCCGATGCCGCCGGCGGACCCGAGGGTCGCGATGGATTTTCCTTGGAGGAGGCTCACTTAGCCGTGGGCGCAGATATCGCCGATGGTGTGGCACTGGCGCAGCTGGTCGGCGGTCAGCTGCTTGCCGTAGACCGTGTCAAAGACGGCGAGCGCGGTGAGCGCGGCCAGGGAATCCCACCAGGCTTGGTCGCGGAAGCGCGTCTCGGGCGTGAGCGAACCCTTGGGGCAGTTCTCGAGCGAGGACTCCAGCTCGGAGATAAAAGCGGCGGGGGAGGACATGATGGCAGATTAGGCGAAGGGCACGGTCTGGCAACGGGCGATTGGGCCGACCTTGCCGACGAAGCTGGCCCAGGAAAGTCCCACTCCGAAACCGGAGGCCAGCAGGGTGCGCTCGCCCTGGGCAAGCGAGGTGGCGAGCTCATGGGCCATCGCGAAGGGGATGGAGGCCGAGCTTTGGTTGCCGAACTCGGCGAGGGTGCGCATCGGCACCTTGTCCAGCGGCACACCCACGCGCTTGGCGAGATTGGTCAGGATGAACTTGTTGGCCTGGTGAAACACCAGGTGATCGATGTCGGCGGCGGCGAGGCCGGCCGAGGACAACAGGGACTTGATGGCTCCGGGTTCCTCGCGAAGGGTGAAATTGAAGACCTCCAGGCCGCTCATGAGGAGCGAGCAGGGGTTCCTCACATTGCCCTCGGCATCGGCGGACTCGGCGGAGCTGTCCGGACCGATGGGTCGGCGCGCGCCGCCGTGGGGCACGCAGATGGCATCCTTGCCCGTCCCATCCGAATGGAGCGAGAAAACGAGGGGATTGCCGGGTGCGGTGCGCCGGGTGAGAACCGTCGCGGTGCCCGCGTCCCCGAAAAGCGGAACGACGGCCCTGTCCTTGGGGTGGATGATCTGCGAGATGGTGTCACCGGCGCAGAGCAGGACCCGCTCGCAACCGCCCGCCTCGACCAGGGAACAGGCGACCCAGAGGCCGTAGACCCAGCCCGAGCACCCTTGGTTGATATCGAAGCAGGCGACATCCTTGCCGAGGCCGAGCCGGCCGTGGAGGATATTGGCGTTGCAGGGCTGGGGGTGGTCCGGCGTCTGCGTCACGAAGACGATGGCGTCGGGCGACTGGCCGCCGAGCGCGACGCGCGCGGCCTTCTCGCAGAGGTCGAGGGCGGTGATGCCGGCGGGGGCGATGTGGCGGGACTGGATGCCCACAAAATCGCGGATCCGCGCCACCTGCTCAGGGGCGTCGGCGAAAAGGGCGGAGGCATCCTCGTCCAACCTACGCACGACCGGTCCGGCGCAGCCGACGACGGACTCCAATTGGACGGACTTGAAGACGGCCTTGGGCATCGGGCTCAGATGGTGCCGGAGTCGACGTGGATGGCCTGGCCGGTGATCGACGCGGCGCCGTCGCCGAGCAGGAAGGCGACCGTCTCGGCCACGGACCCGAGCTCGGTCGGGCGCTTGAGCGAGGTGCGGGCGTAGATGCGGGCCTTGGTGGCGTCGTCGAGCGAGCCGCTCATGGCGGTCTCCATGAAGCCGGCGACGAGGGCGTTGGAGCGCACGCCGCGCTCGCCCCACTCGCGCGCCGTGTTCTTCGAGAAGGCCTCGAGGGCACCCTTGGTCGCCGCGTACATCGCCAGCCCCTTGTAACCTGTGTGCACGCTGATGGAGGAGACGTGGACGATCGAGCCGCGCACATTATGGAGGAGCATATTGCGGATGGCGCACTTGGTGGCGGCCATGGGGGCGAAGACGTTCACCTCGAACATCCGGCGGAGGGGGTCGAGCTGGAGGTTGGTGACGATGTCGTCGTAGGCCATGGCGGCGTTGTTGACGAAGCCGTGAAGCGGCACCTTGCTGGTCACGAAGGCATCGAAGACCTCCTCCTTGATCCGATCGGCCCGAGAGAGGTCGAAGGAGAGGAAACGGAAGCGGCCGGGGTTGGCGGCGGCCAGGGCGCGGACCTCGTCGGTCTCGGTGCGGCTGACGGCCCAGACGGCATCGCCCCGGGCGAGGAGGACGCGGGCGATCTCCAGGCCCAGGCCGCGGGAGACGCCGGTGACGAGGTGGTTCTTAGGCATGGCGGGAAAGTTTTCCAGTGCGGGTCTTGGCCAGGGAGTCTACGCGCTTGAAGAGGCGGGGAACCTTGTGGGGTTGGAGGCGGGAGGCGAGGTGGGCGCGAATATCGGGCTCAGCGAGGGTCGAGGGTGAGGTATACTCGGCGCAAAGGAGCGTGCCGACCACGGAATTCGCCCGGCCGAAGACCCTTGCCTCGGAGATGCCAGGGAAGGCCCTCAGGGCATCCTCCACCTCGGCGGGGTCGACCTTGGCCCCGCCGACATTGATAAAGTCACCGGTGCGTCCGAGGATGCGGAACCTTAGCGGGTTCTCCGACACGACCTCGACGCGATCGCCGGTGGGATACCAGTCACCCTCGACCACCCTGCCCTCGAATGTCGCCAGCAACTGGCGGGAGACAAGGAGCTGGCCGTCCTCGATCCGCACCTTGCCCTCGACGGCGGGGTGGATGCCGAAGAGCTCACCGTCGGCAACGAGGAGGGTGCCGGCCTCGGTGGAGGCGTAAAGGTTGTGGAGGCGGGCGGTGGGAAAGGCGGCGCGGAGACGGGCGAGAAGGTCGGGGTCGCTGCGCTCGCCCCCGAGGGTCAGGCTACGGATCGACGGCAAGGGAGACTCCAGCGGCAGGAGCAGCCGGTAAAAGGTCGGTGTCGCCGATAGATGGGTGACCGACCGGCGGGCAAGCTGCTCCTGGACGGCGGCCCGGTCGAGCCCGAAGACATCGACAAGCGGGTTGCCGTTGGCGAAGGCCTGCAGGGCGACCTGAATGCCGGCGATATGCGTTGGGTTGTAGGCGAGCGCCCAGATATCGTCGGCGTGGCGCGGACCCTCGCGGAGCGTGCGGGCAAGCGTCTCGCGGCGATGCGTGACGAGCTTGGGCAGGCCGGTCGAGCCCGAGGTGTAGAGCGAGAGCGCAAAGCCCGAGCCTGACCGGGCGCGCTCCTGCGCCTCGGCGAGCGAGGCGGGAGCGGCGCCCGGCAGACCCGCGGTGGCAGCCAGCTCAGCCTCCGTGACACCGAGTTTCGCCAGCTCCTCCGAAGAGAAGTCGCCGTCGACGAGGCGGAGCGGGGCCTGCCGGACCATGGCGACAACGAGGCCGGCGAGCGCCTCCGAGGTGGATGCGGGCCGCAGCACGGGGCGATGCTCCCGCGCGGCCAGCCTGGCGCCGAGCTCAGCGTAAGTCAGCGCGACGGCGCCGTCGCGGCCAACGAGGAAGGGCCTATCGGGCCAGGCGGGCATCTCAGCGAGGCAGCTTGGCCTGGATCTCACCGATGGTGCGGACGACGCCGTCGGCGAAGACGTCCACGCCCGAGGCTTCCTCGATGCGCACGGTGAGCTCGGCGAGGTCGAGGGAGTCCAGCTGGCAATCCTCGCGCAGACGGTGCTCCGGCTTGATCTCGGGCAGCGCCGGGCGCCCCTTGTTGGCTCGGACGAGGTTGATGATGTCGAGTAGGCAGGGATTCATGGCTTTACGGAGGTTTCGAGATGACTGACGAACTTGTGGGCCAACAGGTCTCGACTGAAGTTTGTCTCGGCGAGACGACGGGCGGACTCACCGCAGACCGCGGCCGAGGCGGAATCAGAGGCAAGCTGGCACAGGGCGTCGGCGAACGCCTCGGGATTCGCGGGAGGCACCGCTTTGCCTAGACCGTGGTCGCGAATCATCTCAGCCAGCCAGCCGGGGTAATTGTTCACAACAGGGATGCCAGCGGCGAGGTAGTCAAAGAATTTGTTGGGAGAGGTTCCCCGGTAGAACGCCGGGATGTTGTCCAGCGTCATCAGGCCGCATCGCAGCGAGGCCGTTAGGACAGCAAGCTTGCGCTTAGGCATGGGCGGTTGGAAGATGACGTTATCAAGGCCCTCGGCCTTCGCGCGAGCCATGAGCCGGGTCTTCTCTGAGCCGTCGCCCACTAGGAGTATCTTGATCTTATCGGCACCACGGCGCTTTAGCACCGCGGCCATGTCGAGGATGGCGTCCAGGCCGTTGGCCCGTCCGTGCGCACCGGCAAAGCCCGCCACAAAGTCGCAGCGCTCGATTCCAGGTATGTCGATGCTTGTCCGGAGACCGGGATGGAAAAGCTCCAAGTCGCAGCCGTTGGGAATCAGGGCGATGGGGTGTCCCTTGGCGGAACGGCGGGCGATACCTTCGACGATGCCTGGAGCCAATCCGATGCAGGCAGTGGAAGATCGGTAGGCCAATCCCTCCAGAATCCACATGCCTCCGAGTAGGATGGGGTTTCTCATGCCCATGGCCCGGGGAAGCTCAGGCCAGAGGTCGCGCACCTCGAAGACGAAGGGCTTGCCGCGGAGCCACCGGGCGAGGATGCCGGGAATCGCCGCGGTGAGCGGGGTGGAGGTGGCGAAGACAAGATCATAATCCTCGCGCAGGGCAATCTGGGCGCTCTTCCCGGCGAAGCGGAGGAAGGTGAGCAGGCGCCGGGCAATCCCGTCGCGGTTGGAATAGGCAAGCGGCAGCGCGATGACATCGATTCCGTCGATCGGCCCGCGATACCATCCTTTGCGCTCATCGTAGGGCAGGTCCAAACCGCTTCGGTCCGAGCGGCCGCACACCATGGTCACGCCATGCCCCTTGGCGATAAGTGCCCTCGCGAACTCGTACGAGCGCGTGCCCGATGATCCATCGGGCGTGGTGAAGTGCTGATGGAAGTAGAGGACCTTCATCGGGCCCTGGGTAGGGGGATTCGGGTCACCAAGGTGGCGGAGCGCGCCTTGAGCCGGGCGAGGCGCATCCATCCGGGGCCGGGCGACCCGTAGCGCAGGCAATTCACGCCGAGGCCGGTTGAGTGGTCGGACCCGTGCCACTCCTCGGCAAGTGTCCCGTCCTGGGTTGAAATCTCGAGAGGGGTAAGGTCGGCTTTCCTGGGCGAGCTCCAGCGGACGGAGAGGTCCGCCAAGCGGTCACCCTCGAAATGGTCGGTGATAATCACCTGCTCATCGGAAATCTCTACTGTGCGCCGCACCACGAAGCCGGGGTAGCCCCGGTGGGAGGCTACCATCTTGCGAGCGGAGCAGGACTCCAACTCGCAGGTAAGCCAAGGGAGCCAGAGGAAGCGGGTTGCCCGCTCCATCGCATCCTGGTCGTCGACCAGCGGCACGTTGTGAAAACGGGCGGAGGCGAGATCGGCCCAGGGCTGCTCAGGAAGGTTATACGAGAGGGTGCCGGGGTCCTCGATTGAGAGCTCGTCCCCACAGAGGACGCTGACATGGAGTTGGTCGGCGTGGCTCGGTCGGAACCTGAAGGATGTCGGGCAACGGAAGGTGATGAGCGCCTTACCGGAGCGACGGACATGCAAGCCGCCCTCGGACAAATCGAAGGCCTCGGGTTTGATTTCCCCGCCTAGCACCCTCGGCTCCGTGCCGAGCATGCGCGCCTGGTCTTGCCATGGCCCATCGGGCAGGCCGGGGCTCCTGAGCAAGGCGGAGCACGCTGCGAGTGTGGGTCTGAAGTCCTCGTACCTGGAGCAGGCCAACGGCAAGATGCGGGCGCCGTCGTCAGCGCCATAACGAGCCACGAGACCGTCGTCCGAGGAGAGAGCGTGCAGGAAGCGTGCCCCCCGTTCCGCGGCGGCGGCGGCCGAGGGGGGGAGATGGCGGCCATCAACCCTGAGGACGGCCTCGGCCCAGCAGAGGGCATCAAGAGCAACACGGTGATAGTTGCTCGAGTGCTGGCTGAAGGAGCCGTCGGCCGCAAAGAGCCGGTCGGCATAGCCGTCGAGTTTGCGGATCGCCCCAGCCTTGGCCTTACGAGACCCGGGAAGGTCCGGCCAAAGGTACCCGACCGTGATCAACCCCACCAGCTCGCATATGCCATGGTTGTTGTCCTGCGAAAGCGCATAGCCGAGGTGCGCCTCGACCCGGCCGGCGGTGACCTGCGCAAGCGCGGCGAAACGCTTCCGAATCTCGGGCGTGAGCAAGGGGGATTTGTCAAAGGCCGAGAGAGCCCATGCCGCCGCCATGAGGCGGATGGAGGCCTCCTGGCCGCACTTCCAGTTGGGCCCGAGATTCGGCGGATTCTTGTCCATCCAATCCAAGGCGAGCGCAAGGAAGCGCTTGGCGTGAATCTCATCCCTGGTGCGGAGATAGGCGCGGCCCAACGGGTAGGCCCAGAACCAGCGGCTGAGCTCCCACACTCCCTTGATGTCGCCAAAATCGAAATCAGGGAGATCGGTCCAATGCCGGTCGGTCGGCAAGGTGGCCCCGCTGAGCAGGTTGACGTTCCACTTCGGGGGAAAACCCAGCTGGCGGGCGGCCCAGGAGAAGGGCCGGAAAGCCCCGTGCCCGATGTCGTGTGCCTCGGAGTCGAAGGGACCCTGCGGCGGTAAAACCCTCAGAGGCCGGAAGCGGGCTTGGGACGAATCAAGGTGCGGCCAGTCGCCGGCCGGACAGCGCCGACGAAGGAATCCAATACGCGTCTCGGCTGCCATCACAAGGCGACCAAGGGCCCAACGAGGGCCGAGATGCCGGAGGATACCCGGTATGTGCCGTAACTGGGTCACGCGTTCCAGATGCCGCGGGTGTCGATGACCTGCTTGCCGGCGAGCCGGGAAAGCGGGACAGCCTTAAAGGCGTTATGGTCGACGAGCAGGAGGAGGATGTCGGCGCGGGCAAGGGCGTCGTCGAGACCGACCAACTCAGCCTTGCCCTTGAGCGCCTTGGGCAATTCGCGCACATGGGGCTCTACCGCCAGGACCTTGTAGCCCTCGTCGGCGAGATGCGTGGCAATCTCAAGCGAGGGGGACTCGCGGAGGTCGTCGATATTCGCCTTGAAGGCGAGCCCGAGGCAGGCGACGGAGGGATTCTTCAGCCCCGCGGCCGCGGCGCGGACCTTGTCCATCACCCAACCCGGCTTGCCGTCGTTGACCTCGCGGGCAACGCGCATGAGCCGGGCCTCCTTGGGCGCGGCGTCGACGATGAACCAAGGGTCCACCGCGATGCAATGGCCGCCGACACCGGGGCCGGGCTGGAGAATCTTCACCCGCGGGTGGCGATTGGCCAAGCGGATGAGTTCCCAGACATTGATACCGAGGCGGTCGCAGACCAGTGAGAGTTCGTTGGCGAAGGCGATGTTGACGTCGCGGAAGGCGTTCTCGGTGAGCTTCGCCATCTCGGCCGTGCGAGCGTCGGTCTCGAAGATCTCGGCGGTGCAGAAGGTCCGGTAGAGCTCCTTGGCTCGACGGGCGGCCTCGGGGGTCAGGCCGCCGGCGATGCGGTCGTTGGACACGAGCTCCTTGAGCATCTGGCCGGGTAGGATCCGCTCGGGGCAATGGGCGTAGAGAATCTCGCCGGCGACCTTGCGGCCGGTCCTGGCCAGCTCGTCCTCCAGCCAGGCCTTCATCTTCTCCGTCGTTCCCACCGGGGAGGTGGACTCGAGGATCACGAGGTCGCCGGCGCGGATGACGGAGGCCAACGAACGGGTGGCGGACTCGACATAGGTCAGGTCGGGCGCGCGCGAGCCGTCGGGACGAACGTCGAAAGGCGTGGGGACGGCGACGATGTGGGTGAATGCGGGCTCGGGCTTGCCAGCCGCGCGCAGGTTGCCGGACTGGACGGCGGCGCGCACCAAGACGTCGAGGTCGGGCTCCTCGATGTGGATGTCGCCCCGGTTGATGGTCTCGACGACGCGGGGGACGACGTCGACGCCGAGGACCTTCTTGCCCTTGGTGGCGAAGATGGAGGCGGTCGGCAGGCCGATGTAGCCGAGTCCGAGGACGGTGAGGTCGAGTTTCATGTCGATTGTGTTCGGGGCAAAATCGGCCGCGCAGGGGCGCCCACCACGGTTGAGCCGGGGGCCACATCGCGCGTGACGACACTGTTGGCGCCAATAACGGCGCCGTCGCCGATCGAGATCCCGCCGAGGATAACCGCACCCGCGCCAACGACGACGTCGCTGCCGACGACGGGCACGCCTCCGCCCTTGTGACGGGTGCCGATTGTCACATTTTGCCTGATGAGGGTGCGGGCCCCAATCCGCGCATTGGCATGGATGACAACGCCTAACCCCCAATATCCGAGCGCGACCCCGGGTCCGAGGGAGGCCGAGGAAGGCAAATAGCAAGCGAAACAAAGTCGTATGACAACGGTTACGGCCTTGGGTAAAAGCGGGACCCCGCAGCGGTGAAGCGCATGCCCGACACGATGAAGAAGAAGAGGGGGGGACATCTTCATATGAGAGATTGCTCGAGGACTCGCCGGATACGACCCGAGGCCTCACCGTCGCCATAGGGATTGGCGAGGCTCGAACGGCGGTCATACTCAACCGAGTCATTGAGCAGGATATCTGCCTCGCGAAGGATAACCTCCGGGTCGGTGCCGACCAGGCGACACGTGCCGGCGGCGACACCCTCGGGGCGCTCGGTTGTGTCGCGCATGACAAGGACGGGCTTACCGAGCGAGGGCGCCTCCTCTTGGACTCCGCCGGAGTCGGAAAGAATGAAGGAGCAATGATCCATCAACCAAATAAACTCCTCATAAGCGGCCGGCGCGACAAGACAGACGCGCGAGTTTCCTCCGAGGATGCGCCGCACAGGATCTTGGACCTGGGGGTTGAGATGGACGGGGTAGAGGACGCCGACCTCGGGATGAAGGCGAGTCAAGCGATTGATGGCATCGCAGATGCGCTCGAAGCCGCCGCCGAAGGATTCCCGACGGTGGCCAGTCACAAGGATCCAGGGGGCTCCCTTGCCGGAGAGATAGCGCTCCGCGAACATCGGCGGTATGCCGACCTTGAATGCGACCTCGGCGGCCGAAAGTCCGCGGGCGCGCTGGGCATGGCGAACGCGCAACAGAGCATCGATGACCGAGTTGCCGGTGACATGGCACGTCTCGGCAAGGATGCCCTCCCTGAGGAGGTTGGCCTTGGAAACCTCGGTGGGGCAGAAATTCCACCTAGCGAGGGGGGATGTCAGCCGGCGGTTCATCTCCTCCGGCCAAGGCGACATCATATCCCCGGTCCGAAGCCCAGCCTCAACATGGCCGATCGGGATTCGCTGGTAAAACCCAGCCATCGCGGAAGCCAGGACGGTGGTGGTGTCGCCCTGAACAAGCATGGCGGCGGGGCGGTGCTCGCACAGCCATGAGGTCACTGAGGTGAGAACGCGGGCGGTCAAGTCAGGGAGGGTTTGCCCTGATTGCATCAGGTTAAGGTCATGCTCGGGACGAATCCCAAAAACCGCCAGGGTCTGGTCGAGCATCTGCCTATGTTGCCCGGTGGAAACAAACACGGGGCGAAGCTTGTCCGATCCACACAGTGCGAAATAGACCGGGGCCATTTTGATGGCCTCTGGACGGGTGCCGACAACGAGCATGATTTCCAGGGGTTTATTCATCGAGAAGAGAATTGATGGCTTCGTGCCAATGCCTCCATTGGTCATGGAGGGAATAACGGCGGGAAATTCGGCTCCTGCCGTCGAGGCCCATCTGGGTCGCGGCCGCTGGCTCATCCATCAGGTAGGCCAGCGACTGGGCAAGCCCTTGCGGATCTCCGCAATCGCTGACGAGGCCATTGCGGCCGTGCTCAACCAGTTCGGGAAGCGCTCCTGCGCGGGTGACCGCGACCGGCCTGGCGGCTGCCATGGCCTCGAGCACAACATTAGGGAAACCCTCGCGATAGGAGGGCAGGACGACCGCGGAGCAGCGCGCAAGCAGATCCATCTTAAGCGGCATGCCCACCAATCCAAGCAAGTGCACGGATTCGCGCGCGGGGCTGGAAGACAGCCTTGCCCTGAGTCGTTCCACCTCCCCCCCAGACCCCCCCATGAGGATCGAAAACTTCCTTCCGTCCGCAACAAGCAGCTCGGCGGCGGCAACCAGATCGTAAACTCCCTTGTTTATCTCGATTGAGCCGAGGAAAAGAAACATGGGGTCGGCGTCGGGCGGACGGGCTGCTATCGAGAGATAGGGGGCTTCGTCGATGAAATTGGGGATGACGAAGGTCCGGCAGGAGGGCTCTATGTCCCGGTAGAACGCGGCCCAGGTCTGGGCCTGGCAGACAAAGGCCGTGCTGATCCGCGCGGCGATTCGGATGAGGATCCGGCCGAGCAATGACCTCTCGGCCATATCGACGACAAATCCGCTTCGGGGGCAGAACAAAACCGGCACCCCGACAAGGCGAGCGCAGAGAGCCATGAAGGTCTTCTCGAGGAAACTGGGGCCCGCGGAGACAAAGAGAATGACAAGCTGCGGGCGCGTCGCCAGCGCCCTGGCCAGGAGAGCAACCCTCCCCAACGCCATCCCCAGCCGGACCCAGATGGGGGGGGGAGGGGCCTCGGCCATGGTGGAATCTATCAGAATCCAGCGAACGAAGCCGCGCAGGGGGCTGGCGACTAGGGAGCGGGACGCGAAAACCTGCCCGCCGCGCACGTGGCGGTCACTGAATCCGCCGACAAAGACAACCTGCGGCCTTCCCCTGGACTCGAAATGTCTGCCCATATCTCTTAGGCAAGATTACCGGGCTTAATCATCCGAAGCCACGCCCCTAGGTAAGCGTCGTAGCCGAAGAGTTCCTCCGCTTTTTTCCGGTTGCGCCTACCCATCTCAGCCCGCTCAGACGGTTGCAACTGCCGGAGACGCGCCAGCGCGGAGAGAAACTCGGGCTCCGAGGTGGGATCAAAGAGAAAGCCGTTGACGCCCTCCTCAACAAGCAAGGCGTTGTCGGAAACCCTCGAGCAGAGGACCGGCAGGCCGCAGGCCATGGCTTCGGCGACGACATTGGGCATGCCCTCGTAAAGCGACGGAAGGCAGAGGAAGTCGTAGCCAGGGTATAGCGATTCGGGGTGAGCAGCCCCGCCGGCGATCCTCATCCGTCCATGGCCGAGGGTCCGGAGCAGGCGGGCTGATTTGCTTTGCGTGGATTCACCGTCACCCGAATCCGCATCCTGACCGTACCAATCGACTGTGACGCCGGTCGCGACCGGTGAATCCAGCGCTCGAATGAGAAAGAGCGGATTTTTGGCCGGCTTGAAATTCGCGACCACGATGCCGCGAAGGCCTTCGTCGTCAACGGCACGGGGCGGGGCTGGCAGGGGGCGGAATTTGTCCAGATCAACGCAGTTGCCGACATAGCGGACCTTGCGGGCAAGCCAAGGACGCCGAGCCAGCTGGGCTGCTTGGGTGCGGGAATTGCACACGACTGCCCCAGCCAGAGCATAAAGCAACTGGGTCAACCACCGACCGATGCCGACCGGGGCATGATCGATGCTTCGCTCGGAAACAACCCGACGGGGCCACGGCGATAGCAATCGGGCAAGGCAGTTGATCCTATTCGGCGTGGTGAGGAAGGACACACAGACGACCTTGGCCCAAGGTGCCATGAAAAAGAGGGCCCGCAGCTTTCGAAGGAAAGGAAGGCGGGAGGTAAGGGGCGCTGCATCGACCTCGGGGGACAGCGCCTCGGCGAGACGCGGAACCTCGTGATAGAAGCGGACCTTCACCTCATGCCCCTCGGCGGCCAGGCCGTTGGCCAGCTTGATGAACTGCCGCTGCGCGCCTCCGGGGCCGAGCGAGTCAATCAACATCCGGATTCTCATCGTCGCACACCGAGGGCAGCGTGCCGGGCCACCACCCACAAGCCGATGAGGTGCCATCCTATGGTGCCCCCGGTGGTGAAGGAGTCGGAATGCAGCATTCCCTTGCAAAGGTACATGATGAGGCAAACCGCCAGACCGTGGGCGAGCGTGCCGGCGGGACCGCTGTGCGACAACTGGTGGCGAGGCAGGATAAACATGTAGTACACCAGCAGGAACACGAACCCCAGCATCAGGATAAGGCCCGGAGCACCAGCCCAGAGGAGGGCGTTGATGAAGGTGTTGTGCGGCGTGAGCGCAATGGCACCCTGCTTGAGCGCCTCTGCCGCGCCTCCGAAAACGATGTTGTCGGCGGCATAGGCAAGCGACTCCCTGATGAGATCCACCCGGCCGCCGGCGTCGAAGTCGTAGATTCGCTCCAGGGCTATGGTGCGCTCCTGTGAGACATTCAGGTCGATGACCTTTTTGCTCACATAGGCGAAGGCGACGGCTGCGATCATCGCCGCGGCGACGGCGAGGAGGGTCGCCGACTTGGAGCCTCGCTCATCGCGGATCTGCAATGCCAACAGGCAACCCAGGGGCAGGAGATAGATGGAGGACCGGCTCATGGCGGCGACGTTGCCTGCCTCGACCAAGACGAGCAGGAGCAGGCAAACGAGGGTGCGGAGGTATTGGCGACGGTGCCAACATTGCGCCGCATAGGTCGCCCAGAGAACGCCGAAACAAAGAACCACGAACGAGGTCGCGATGCTGTAGGAGGAAAGCCCCGGAGGCCAACCGTCGATGTACCAATTGCCGCGCTGAAGGCGCATGTCCTCCGTCGTGATGTTGCGGATGGGAAAGAGGAGCTTGTGAACATTCCACGCAAAGGAAACCCCTGCTGACTGAAGCACGGCGAATGCGGCATTTGCGGTCGCGATCAACGCGAGCCAAATAGCGACGCCCTCCATCTCGAGGTGATCCCGCAGCAACGCGACCATGGAGAGACAAACCAGGGTCGGAAGCAGGTAAACGGACAGGAAGTTGACCCCGAACTCCAATGGCTGGCCCAGGTTGCCGTTAAAGACCGAGGCGACCAAGTACCAAAGGAGATAGGCCAGCCAAACGCCGGTGATCGGCGCGAGACCTGGCACCTCCGACCAGCGGCGAAGAAACAGCGCACTCGAGGCCAGGGCCGCCACAGACAACGCCGCGCAGAGATAAACCCGAAGCGAGAAGGGCCCGAGGTCGAACTCAACCAGCAGGTATTGGGCCGTCAGCTGGCTCAGGACCAGGAAGGCGCCGATTCCCATGGGCCGCCGGAAGATCGAGTATGCGGCGAAAAAAAGGATTTGGATGCAAAGAACGACGAGGAAGATTGTCATGGCTATTGTCGGGCGTTAAGCCGATCGCGGAGCCCAACGAGGCTCTGGCGGCAGAGTCTTGTCAGGGGCATCTCGGCCACATAATGAAGGATTCCGGCAAGAAGAAGCGCCCCCGCGGACACCAAAGCCAAGGACCAGAAATAGGGGACGCCGGCATGGCTCAGCTGCCGAATGGAGATGTATCCGATGTTTTGGTGGGTGAGATACAAGGGGTAGGACACCAGGCCCACCCAAACCAAGCCATGGAGCGCCGCCGGCGGGTGCTTGATTCTCATGAAAACCCAGAAGAGGACGGCAACGGCGACGCCCACCCCAAGCGCCAGGGGGGCACCGGCAACCAGGGCGGCCGTCAGGGAGGCCAACAAGCCCAGCGAGCCCGAGGAGACCCCCCTGCTGCCCAGCTCATGAGCGAGGATGCCAATGGAAAAGAAAGGCGCCCACTCGAGCAACCCGACAAAAGAGATGGACTTGGCCAACATCCCCGGGGGCCACCACGCACTGGCAGCCGCCAAGGCGCACCATGCTGTCGCAACCCAGACCATGCGCCGCGACCCAACAAGCCACCACACGACGAGGGACCACGCGTAGAACATGAGTTCGACCTGCAAAGACCAATAAACCCCATCCACCGGAGCAACAGGGTCTCCTCCGCGAAAGAGGGTGAGATTGAGCAAGGTGGGGACCATGGTCACATTCCAAGCGAGATCGCGCACGGAGGTTTCCCTGCCGGGCAAGCCGAAGGCAAGCACCACGAGCCAGGTGAGCGCAAGGCAGACCCAGAACGGAGGGTAAAGCCGGGCAAACCGGGAAATGACGAAGTCCGACCAGGAGCGAGACTTCTCGAGGGTGAGGAATATGACGAAGCCGGAAATCGCGAAGAAGAGATGGACGCCGTACTGCAGGTGCACCAGCTGGCGACTTTCATGGGAGCCCGCGTGCCCGGCCTTGGTCCCGGTGTAATGGTAGACCATGACCGCCAAGGCGGCCAGCCCCCTCAGGGCGTCCAAGCCTGCAAGCCTTTGCTTGGGCGAGACCTGTGCAACCGTCTCACTCATTCTCAAGATGCTGCCAGGAAACCGGCACGCGCATTTCGTGACCACCGTCGAAAACATGCAGCCGCAGGCTTGGATTGCCATGGACGAGCATGCCGTTGGCGACAAGCAGGGGATGGCCGGCCAAGGCGCTCATGTCGCCGCCATGAAGAAGCTCCGCTAGCTCGCTCGAGATTCGGCCAATCAAGCCATGCTCCGCCAGCCGATTGACGTAGCGGGTGCTTTGGCTGACCGGCACCGACCCCTTCCAGCCATCGGATATTCCCGCATAGATCCTAAGAGGGACAGGGCGCGACGCCGGCGGAATGGCCATATAGACAGGGGACCTGCGCCGAGCTTCGTCGGCACGCGCCAAGGGGGGGCCGCCGATGGCGGACTCAATGCCCTCGGAATACTTGACCAAATGCGGACGCACCCTGCAAAACTCATGCCAGGCAAAGAGGTCTGCTATGGGATTCCAGGCTTGGATAGACCCAAGTCTTCGGCGGCCGAGATGCCAGTAGCCCAGCGCGGTGAAGCCGCCGCCCGAATGACCGACAAGGTGAACGCGCTCCGGGGGGACTCCCCAGGCGGCGCCGCAAAAATCAACAACCTCATCCAGCCGGTCGATGACCTCCGGGGCGAGGCAGCTTTCGGGTCGGTTATTGGGCCCGCCCAAATCCGGCCTGATGTAGCCCCACCCTCGGCGCATGGCCTCGCCAAGCATCGGATCTTCCTGCAGATAGTCGCCGTTCCATGTGTGCAGACTGATGAGAACGCGCGGCGGGGCGCCAGAACCGGGCGGATAGACGCGACAAAGGTTGTCGGGGCCGCCAATCATCACGACGGTGGGCCCGGGCAGCATCATGAGCCAGGCAGCCGCGAACGCGACCACGCCGGCGGCGAGCGCAATTGCGACGACATGACGGGGGGCTCGTGCCATGAGCTGGGTCATTCAAGCCGCGGCGTAATAGGCCAGCAAGAACATCTGCGCGGCGAGGGTCGCCAGCCAGGAAACCCTGATCCATTCGGAGCCTCGACCAACCCCAGCCCCATCCCCCGAAGACCAGGGAGACGAGAGCCATGCCAACTTGACCAACCATGCGGCCGCGAGGAATGCGACATGGGCGAAGGCAATGGCTGTCAGGCTGACGCCGGCAAAAAGCATTCCCGAGAAGCAGAGAAAGGACACCAGCGCGAACGCCGGGGTGAAGCACGCCGCGAATCTTATCGAGCCATGGTGCCGAAGGTAGTCGTCCGTGATTCTGTTGATGTTGCGAAACACAGAACCGCAGAGGAGGACCTGGGTCACGCGGACGGCGGCCTCCCAGCCGGGGCCGAGAAGCAGCGGAATCGCCAAGGGGGCCAGCAAGCAGCCCGGAATCGCCAGGGCCGCGGCAAAGTAGCTCGCGCGACGGACGCTGGCCCAGTATTCCGCCGCCGACCAAGCGCCCCGCTTGGCCATGACCGGGGCGACCATGCCACCAATGGCGGCGTTATAGATGCTGAGCTGGACATCCGACATTCGCAACGCCCGGTTAAAGGCGCCCAGCAGGGCGCTCGTCGAGAACAGCCCCAGGGCCCAGCCTGCCGTGTTAGCGCTCAGATTTCCAATCGAACGGGAGAAGCCGGTCAGGGCGAATTCTCGGACGAGCTTGGGTTCAAGCGGGGCGGCGGCATCCATGGCCGCGGATTCCCGGTGCCAAAAGCGAGAAACGAGAATCCCAGCCAGGATGGAGAGGGCCAGGCCGGCGGAAAGGGAGGCTGCGCCCAGTCCGGCCAGGGCAAGCGCATAGGAGCAGACAAGGTTGACCAGGAGAATGAGCGTCGAGCGAACTGCCTGGAACGTGAAGCGAAGCTCCTTGAACTGATGTCCGGTTTGGTATCCCTCGATGGCGGCAAGATAAACACAGGGGGCGAGAAACAGCAGGACCAAGGGCTTGACATATAGAAAGGCGAGGGCGGCCGCGAGGACAGCGACAGCGAGGCTTGCTGCTCGCACTCGACCACCCAGGGCCGCGTACTCGACCGGTGAGCATCGAAGCGCAGTCCAATAAAGCCCGGTGTTGAAGAAATCCATCAACGGCTGGACGACAAGCAGCCCCAATGCGTAAATGCCAACCTCGCTGGGGCCCAGCAGTCGGGATGTCAGGCCGACATGGGCCAAGCCCAGGCAGATATTGACAACATAGGATCCAATGCGAAAAGCGGCATCTTGGCGGCGGGCAGTTGGGGCCGCGGCGGTCATAGCTGCCAACTCCATGGGCATTTCAGAGCCAAATCATGGCGCCTGAAAAAGCCCTTCACATCGATGACAACCGGGGCGGCCCTGCCGCCGAGGGCAAGAAGGGCATCGAGGGTGTAGGTAGCCACGAGCTCCTTGTGGCGAACCGCCAGGACGACGGCGTCGTAGGGGCCGGCGCCGACCTCCTTGAGCAGGTCGATGCCATACTCATGCCGGACCTCCTCGGGGTCGGCGTGGGGGTCGAAGGCCATCGGCTTCGCGCCGTAGGCCTCGAGCTCGCGGTAGATGTCGATGACGCGCGTGTTGCGGACATCGGGGACATTCTCCTTGAACGTCCAGCCGAGGATAAGGACTTTTGCCCCCTTGACGGGACGGTCGGCGGCGATGAGGCCCTTGACCGTCTTCTCGGCGATGACCTTGCCCATGCCGTCGTTGATGCGGCGGCCGGCGAGGATGACCTGGGGATGGTAGCCGAGGGACTCGGCCTTGAAGGTCAGGTAGTAGGGGTCGACGCCGATGCAGTGGCCGCCGACGAGGCCGGGGGAGAACCTGAGGAAGTTCCACTTGGTGCCGGCGGCGTCGAGCACGTCCTTGGTGCAGATGCCCATGCGGTCGAAGATGAGGGCGAGCTCGTTCATCAGGGCGATGTTGAGGTCGCGCTGGGTGTTCTCGATGACCTTGGCGGCCTCGGCGGCCTTGATGGTCGGGGCGACGTGGATGCCCGCGGTGATGACGGCGCCGTAGACCAGGCGGAGGAGTTCGGCGGTCTCAGGATTATCTCCCGCAACAATCTTCAAAATCTTGGTGACGGTGTGCTCCTTGTCGCCGGGGTTGATGCGCTCGGGGGAGTAGCCGGCGAAGAAATCAACGCCCCACTTCTTGCCGCTGACCTTCTCAATGACAGGGAGGCAGTCCTCCTCGGTGCAGCCGGGGTAGACGGTGGACTCGTAGACCACGGTGGTGCCGGGGGCGAGGTTGCGACCGACCGTCTCGGAAGCCTTGACGAGGGGCGTGAGGTCCGGGTTCTTGTGTTCATCGATCGGCGTCGGGACGGTGACGATGACAAGCCGGCAGGACTTCAGGACGGAGAGGTCGCTAGAGTATTCGAGCTTCGCCGCCCTGAGCTGCTCCGTGGTGAGCTCCTCGGTGCGGTCATGGCCGGCCTTGAGCTCGGCCACGCGCTCGGCCGAGATATCGACGCCAACGACATCGAACTTGGCGGCAAAGGCGTGGGCCAAGGGTAGGCCGACGTAGCCGAGGCCGATGACGCCGATGCGCTCGAGGCGTTGGGCGAAGTCATGATAATTAGGGCGGTTCATTTTTTGTTCGGAGCTAGTTGGGAAGACAGCATGCGACTGTAGGATTTTGCGGCAGCGGAATTCAGGTGCATCGTGTCGACAAAATGCTCGGACGTCGGCGGGAAAAAATCACGGGAATCAATCACCCTGACCCCGGTGCCCAGGCGGTTTCTTACGGCGTCAAAGAAGGGTGCGAGCGAGGGCTCGGCGCACGGGCTTATGACAATCACTGGCTCGCTTCCACCAGCGCGGACCTCGCCAATGAGCAGGGAAAGGTCATTCCACCAGCGCTCATCGGGGAGCGCTCGGGTGGAGCGCCGAGGCTCCAACGGACCGGGGCGAGGGGGAAGCCCGTTGAATCGGGGCGCAGCTTCCTGGCGGATGGACCAACCATGCACAAGGGCAGGTGCGGCGACACCGGCGGTGCGATAGAGCCTCGACCTCAGCTTGAGCGATTCGCCGAAGGACGACCGGGACAGTATCTCGTCAATCAGGGGGTCCCTGCCATAAAGGTGATGGGCGGAAGACAGACGAGCCTCCTCGTCCTCAAAAAACATCGGTTCAATCAGGACATAGTCGGGTTTGGCGGGACTCAGACGAAAGAGGATTCTGGCCATGGCAATACCCTGGCCGTTGATGCCGGCGTTGAGGGCGTCTGGCGCAAGTTCGGCGGGGTCAAAGTGGCAAAAAGCCCGGGAAGAGCCGAGAACAAGCACCCGGGCATCCTCGCGCAGGGCGACCAGGTTGAAGACGCCCAGCTTTTCGCCCGTCCTAACCCTGTCCGCCATGGCCGAAAGCGCAGACCCCAGCACAAGGTCGCAAACAGCCAGGGAGAAAATCAGCGCGCACGCGCCGCGCAAGGTCGACGCCCAGGTGGTCGCCTGCTCAGAACTGGAAGTAGATGAAGTCGGCACCTTGCTTGGAGAGAAATGCCATGCCCGTGACGAGCATGAGGAGCACCAGAGCCCAGCGGGAGGCGGGGGATCGGGCTGCGTACCACTGGGAGAAGGCGAGGGGTTCCTTGGCGAGCTCGAGGGCGGCGAGCAGCAGCAGCCCCGGCAAGGCCTGCAGCAGCTGGGGGCCTAGGTGGGGCATGCCCGAGGGCGCAGCCATCTTGGCGAGGATGGATCCGGCGGTGGCGATGTCAGGAGAGCGGAAGAGCACCCAGGTGAACAGGACGGCGGCCATGGTGATCACCCATGAAAAGGCCCCGGAGAGCGGGATGCCCGTGAAAGTCGCCGGCCGAAGCTTGCACCACAGGAGATAGCCGCAAAGAAGCAGGCCGTGGGCGAGGCCCCAGAGGACGAAGGTCCAGTTGGCCCCATGCCAGAGACCGGACACGACGAATACAATCAGCACGTTGCGCAGCTGGAGGGCAAGCCCGGCGCGCCCGCCGCCGAGGGGCCGGTAGAGGTAGTCGCGGAACCAGGTCGAGAGCGAGATGTGCCAGCGGCGCCAGAACTCCTGGATGTTGGTCGCCAGGTAAGGCGCGGCGAAATTCTCCATCAGTCGGAAGCCCATGGCGCGAGCCATCCCGGCCGCCATGTCGGAGTAGGCGCTGAAGTCGCAGTAGATCTGGGCCGCGAAGGCGGCGGTCGCGAGCGTGAGGGTCCAGCCATTGTGGGCGCCGGAGTTGCCGTAGATCTCCTCGACATAGCGTCCGAGATGGTCGGCGACGGCGACCTTCTTGAGCCAGCCGAGCACGAACTGCGCAAAGCCGCGCTGGACACCCTCAGGCGTGATCCGGCGCTCGGCGAGAATTTGCGCAAGGAGATTGCCTGAGCGCTCGATGGGGCCGGCCACCAGCTGCGGGAAGAAACTGACGAACAGCAGATAGTCGGGAAGACGGCGGCACACCGGGGTCTCGCCACGATAGACATCCACGACATAGGAAGCTGACTGAAAGGTGAAGAAACTGATGCCGACCGGGAGGATGACTTGGAGCACCGGCATCGACGCCGCGATACCCAGGGCGTCCAGGGTCGCCTGCAGGTTGGCGAGGAAGAATCCCTGGTACTTGAACCACGCGAGTATGCCGAGGCCGTTGGCGAGAGAAAGCGTGAGCAGGGCGCGGCGACGGACTGGTGAGGCCGAGGCGGCAATGCCGCGGGCCAGGACCCAGTCCAACGCGCTGACCCACGCGATAAGGCCCAGGTAGCGCCAATCCCACCATCCGTAGAAGAAGTAACTGGCGGCCAGGAGCAACCCGTTTTGGCGGGACGCCCTCGCAAGCACGGCGTAGCCCGTCGCCACCAAGGCGAAGAACAGCGCGAACTCGAGCGAGTTGAAGAGCAAGGGTCAGAGCTGGACGTGCTGGCACCAGGACTTGTTGGCGAGGTACCAGTCGACCGACTTTTGGAAGCCGTCCATGGGCTTGACGACGGGCTTCCAGCCCAGGAGTCGCTCGGCCTTGGAGATGTCGGCCCAAGTCTCCTTGATGTCGGCGATATGGAAGGGCTTGAGGTCGATGATGGCCTTCTTGCCAAGGGCCTTCTCGATGAAGGCGATGACGGTCTGGAGGGTGATGGGGTTGTTACCTCCGCCGAGATTGACGATCTCGTAGCCGAGCGGCTTGAGGGCGGCGATGGTCCCGCGGGCGATGTCGTCGACGTAGGTGAAGTCGCGCGACTGGGAACCGTCGCCCATCAGCTCGAGGGGCTGGCCCGCCTCGATCCACTTGATGAAGCGGAAGATGCTCATGTCGGGCCGGCCGGCCGGGCCGAAGACCGTGAAGTAACGGACGACCGTGGTGTCGAGGCCGTAGAGCTTGAAGTAGCTGTAGGCCATGAGCTCGGCGGCCTTCTTGGAGGCGGCGTAGGGGGAGAGGGGGGTGTTGACCGGGAGCTCCTCGGTGAAGGGCATTTCGCAGCCGGCGTAGAGCGAGGAGGTGGAGGCAAGGACGTGCTTCTTCACCCCGTGCTTCCGCATGCACTCCAGGATGTTGAGGGTGCCGTGGGTGTTGGTCGTCAGGTAGACGTGGGGATTCTCCATCGAGTACCGAACGCCTGCCCTTGCGGCGAGGTTAAGGACTCCGTCGAACTTGTTGGCGGAGAATAGGCGGTCGAGGGAGGCCAGGCACTCTATGTCGAGCGCAAGGAAAGTGAACTTTCCAGGGGAATGGGGGGCTAGGGGACTGGGGGAATTGGAAGAGGCATGCGAGGCAGTGATCGAGCCAGCGCCGAGGTAAACAGAGCGCTTCGGATCGGAGCCGAGGGGGCGGGCGGAGGAACCGAGGAGGCGCGAGAGGCGCCAGTCCTTCAGACGGACGTCGTAGTAATCGTTGAGGTTGTCGATACCCACGACATCATGCCCCTGCTCGAGGAGCAGTTCGCAGACGCGGGAGGCGATGAAGCCGGCGCAGCCGGTGACTAGGAACATCATTGGGGGATTAGGGGATTAGGGTAACAGGAAGGGAGCAAATTTGGCGGTGTTGGCGGTGTTGGAAGGGAGCGGGGGTGGGTAGCTCGTTCGCCCTGTAGCTGATTGGCTCGCTGGCTTGATTGCCGGATGACTTAACAGCGGGGTTAGGAACGTTGATGCGGGGGGGTGCCTGCGCTGTTGGAGGCCTCGATAACATAAAGCCAGGCAACGGTCACCGCGAGCAGGGTGAGATGCGGAATGAAGAGCAGGAAGTCGAGGAATGCGTGTCCGGAAAAGAGAAGGAGTCCGCCCAAAATGGCTACGGACGGGGCGGTGGGGTGTTGGAGAAGGGCCCGGCAGCGAAGAGCCAGAAAGCCGAGTGCGCCGACAACCGCGACCCAGCCGGCCAGCCCCCATTCCACGAGAGCCTGGAGCCAGTCGTTGTGGGCATGCGTTGCGCGCCTTTTCAATTCACCCCGGCTATTCAGGAAAATAGGCTGCGTTTCGAGGAATTCCGGGCTCGTCCAACGATAAGCGCCACCGCCCCAGCCTGACAGCTGACGTTCCAAGGTGGCCGATTTGACCATCAACCAAGTGGCTTCGCGCAGCGGCGAGCGATCATCGGATCCAATCTTCTCCATTCGCTCCTGCTTAGCCAGCACCTTGTATCTCCATTTTTTCGCATCAACCGACAAAAGGCCCACATAGACGATGATCGCGCCTAGGGAGACAAGGGAGGCGGCTGGGAGTATGGAAAAGTTTGTCCTGAGCTTTCGGTCCAAGAGATAGGCGGCAGGAGCCACCAAAATGATCAAGGCGGAGGCGCTGGCGACAACGGCGAAACTCATGGTGCTGGCCGCACCTAGAGCCAGGAACACGACTGCGAGGGCGACGACGAGATGGGGTCCGCCTCGGTCGACGCTATCGCCTTTTCTTTTTGCCAGATGAAATGCAAGAGCGAGGGCAAGGGAAGCTGCCAAGCAGAGGTAGGCTCCGGCATGATTGCTATAAACAAAGGGGCCGAAGGACGGGGTGCTGCTGTCCGGATCAGAGAAGCCAAGGAAGTCCCTCCATTTGTTGATTCTGGCCAAATTGCCGGCGAGGGCGACTCCAAGTCCATTGATAACAGCAACAACTGCGAGCCAGGCGAAGACGCGCCGGCGCTCGATGGAGACACGAAGCGCGCAAAGGAGCGCCCAGGGGCCGATGAGAATCAGAAGCTGGCGCCATCCATTCATCCCGCCGGGCTCCTCGGTGGAAGCGAAGGGAGCGTCGAGACCGGAAGGGAGCCACGGGATATGGTCTTGGGGGATGATGTGCCAGAAGAGGTCGCGCTGGATGACCTTGCCCCAGGGATTGAGCGACTGGCAGGTGATCCAGGCGAAGAGGAAGAGGCCGAGCCAAAAGAAGGGGAAGCGGAGGAGGCGGCGGCGGGCGCCGGAGGGGCGAAGGAGGGCGGCTAGGAGGGCAAGGAAGAGGGTAGTGCCGAGGCCGAGGAGGAGGGGTGCCTCGCCCCAATCGGAGAATGAGAGCGGGGGGAGCTGGGCGCTGGGGATGAGTTGGAGGGTGGCGGCGCGGGTGTCGCTGATCTCGAGGAAGCGACGCACTAAGGCAAAAAGCAGGACGGCCAAGCCGCCGGCAAGGGCGAGGGCGAGGAGGTGGCGGAAAGGGCGAGACTTCCACTTCTCCCGGGTTGAGGGGAGGAGGGCGATGACGAGGGCAAGGAGGCCGAGGCCGGTGGTTGTCCATTGGGCCCAGAGGATGACGCCGCCCCAGGTCCAGGCCGTGTAGGAGATTAAGGTGGCGGCGAGGATGCCGACGGTTGTTTCGCGGTTGAAAATCATTATAGGCGCTCGTTAGCTCGTTAGCTCGTTAGCTCGTTAGCTCGTTAGCTCGTTAGCTCGTTAGCTCGTTAGCTCGTTAGCTCGTTAGCTCGTTAGCTCGTTAGCTCGTTAGCTC
>JBKDBK010000161.1:0-2005 GCA_046315175.1 Opitutia bacterium
AACGCCGGCACGACCTGCCACGAGCAGGGCACGTGCGGCCAGCAGGTGGCGCTGACCACGAACGCCCTCACGGCGGCGAACGGCAACGTGCTGAACTTCGCAGCCACGACCGGCGTGGTGGTGGGCATGAACGTGGCCGGCGCCGGCATCCCCGCTGGTGCCACCGTGGTGGCCGTGGGCGGCACCACCGTCACGCTGTCGGCGACCAGCACGGCAGGCGTGGCGAACGCTGCCGCCATCACGTTCACCCAGGACCTGACCCTGGATAACGCCACCATCAACAGCGGCCAGACCGTGACCATCACGGCCAAGTCGCTGACGGCACCAAACGCCTGAAGCCATGGCCACGCTGCTGGTCGCTGTCCGCTACGACGACCCCAAGGTGTTCGGCCGCCTGGTGCGGCTGGCGCGTGGCGGCAGCGGCTCGCACACCGAGGTGGCCGTGCCGCAGGGCGACGGCCTGTTCTGGTGCGTGAGCTCGGCGCAGATGGACGGCGGCGTGCGGCCCAAGACCATGCCGCTGCCGGCTTCGAAGTGGCGGCTCTACCAGACCGATGTGCCGGCCGAACGCGCGCACGACTACCTGCGCCGGCGCGACCGCGAGGGCTACGGCTGGTGGCGTCTGGTGCGCTTCCTGCTGCCCATGTTCCGCCCGAGCTGGGGCGGGCCTATCTGCACCCAGGCGGTGGCCGAGATCATCGAACTGCCAGATCACGACTCCTGGGACGTGCGCCAGCTGGAGGCGGCTGTCGCCTGGCGCTGGCCGCGGGTGCAGTGATGGCCGATGCGCAGCAACTGCCTCATCTGGGCCATCGCCATGCACCGGCGCCGCACTCGCAGGGGGCGAGAGGGCTACCTGGTGTTCAGGTGGTCCCGGTGGGGGCCGTTCCCGCACGCGCTCTACGCCGAGCTGCGGCGCAGCGGCAGCGTGCGGCTGGTGTCCTACAAGCCGGCGGCGCCGAAGACCAAGCCGGTACCGCCGCTGCTGTTCGAGGGGCGCTCAAAATGGGGCGACCTACCAGACAACGAATCGAGGTGAAGCGATGAGCGACCTGACGACGAACTACGACACCCGCACGATCGGCGTGCCATACCTGCGCGTGCCGCGCATTGAGATCGGCTACCCCGCGCCCGGCAGCGGCTCAAGTCCTGACGTGACGCTGCGCCAGGTGTGGGCCGTTAAGCTGAACAGCGGCGCCATCGAGGTGCTGCAGGCCCCGCCACCGGTTCCCGTCATCAATGCGGCGGTTGACGCGACTTCGCAGACCCCGATCCCGCTGGTCGACCCGGACAGCGGCCAACCGCTGGACGCGGCAACCCGAGAGGCCATCGCTGGCGCCGTGAATGCCGGCGTCATCACCATGCCGATCGCAATGCTTGTGATCCTGGCGGTGGCGCGCAGCCTGCAGACTACCGCGAACCCGGCGCCGGGGGCGTGAGATGCCGCTGACCAACAACAACACCTCGCCGGTGCAGTGGTCGGGCGTGAGCTCGCTGACGATGAACAACAGCACCACGCGCTACGAGAGCGATGCCGAGGCCATCGACCCCACGGCCATCGCGGCGACGCTGCAGGTGCGAGTGGACAACCAGGGCACGCCGGCCAGTGGGGACATCGTTGAACTTTGGATTTCGTGGAGCCCGGACGCCACGAACTTCGACACGCCCGAGCACGCGATGCCCCTGAGCCGCCTGGACACCGTCGCTGCGAACGACCCCGGCGAAGACCCGGCCGCGCGCACCTTCCGCCTGCCGATCAACGGCTCGCGGGCGTTCAAGCTCATCAGCCGCGCACCGCAGAGCGCCAGCCGCAACATCGTCATCAGCGCGATCTACAACGAGCAGCGCGCGAGCTAAGCGATGCCGCTGATCCGGGTTCCCGTCCCGTGGTACGAGCAGCCGCAGGACCCGGTTGAGGTTGATGGCGCGCGCTTTCCGGGCAACCTTTCGGTGCTGCTTGGCAGCAACGTGGACCCGACGAACGGGCGCGTGTGGACATACCCCG
>JBKDBK010000162.1:0-2739 GCA_046315175.1 Opitutia bacterium
CCCCTTTGCCGCTAAAAACACTCAAATTCTTCCCCCGAATCCCGCTTTCATGAGACTGTCCAAGTCCTCGTTGGTCGCCGCCGCCTGCGTGCTGACCTCTCTCGTCGCCCGCGCCCAGTCGACGGTGACGATTCTGGGTCCCACCCTTGAGGTAACAGACGACACCACCCTTTTCAATCCAGCGGGAGGTGGCACCATTGCCATATCATCGGAACAGACGCTAACGATAGTCAGTGATTTCGCCACCACTCTCAACGCTGCCTTTATTGAAAACGGCACCACTGATCTCGCCAACCTAAGGGTTATCAACGGCACCGTGTTTAAGGTCAATGCCGACACCGGTGAAATCACCGGCGGCAATGTGGTCAAGGAAGGCGGCGGGGTCCTGCAGATCAACGCTTGGACTGGCCTTTCCGGGACACAGCGCACCGCCCCTTGGTGGGTGGACGCTGACGGGACACTTGGATTCGATTACCCTTTCACGGGCTTCTCGTGGCTAGCCGGCGGCCCCTCGCCGGTCAACCTTCAGCCTCAAATTACCCAGCTCGGCAATTTGCTGGCCGACGGGCGCAACGGCAGTCGTCTCAACGGCCTCCAAGGCAGCTTCACCGTCAACCAAGGAACCGTCCGCCTCGCCGGCTTCCTCAACGTCTGGCATGACCAGGGAGCCAATGACATCCTCGACCTTCGCCCCTTATTCGGCCCCCCCGCCCGGGTGATTGCCGAGATTAACGAGGTGGCCATCGGAGATCCCTTCGCTGTGGATCCCGATGCCCTCGAGGCCTACCTTATCGCATCTCAGCCTCTTGCCCGACGCATGACGGGCGTTGCCGGCATCATCCTCAACGGCTCCTCCGTCCTCGAGCTGACCAATTCGCCCCTGCTCATCCCGACCGGCAACTCCAACACCGTCACCCAGGGCAACGCCCTCCGCGTCCAATACCTTCGCAACCTCCAGGCCGGCCTCGCCAACGACCAGTTCCAGACCGAGCTCTCCGTCGGCACCACCGCCGAGTACCGCGCCCTGGTTCACATCGACCAAGGGTTTGAGGGATCCATTGGCATCCTTTCCGGCGCCGGCTCGGTTGTGAAGTCCGGCGCGGGCAGCTTCACCATCCTCAACGAGTCGCGCCTCACCGGCAGCTTCACCGTTTCCGGCGGCACCGTCATTCTCGACTCCGCCGGAGGCCGCGCCCTCGCCACGGCCGCCAGCGTCAACATCGCCTCCACCGGCGACGACGCCGACCGCGGCGGAGCCATTGCCGTCCTGGGTGGGACCAACCTCTCCCTTCGCGGCGCCAACGTGCGCTATCTATTCGACCGCATTGACACCAACGGCGACGGCGCCCTCGAGAACCGTTACAAGCCAGCCTACGCCCCGGACACCGGGACCAACCTACTGACTCTCAACGAGGAGACCGGATTTTGGGAAGAGACCCGGTCGGGCGGTGTCCTGCGCCTCGCCAACGACCAGACCATTCGCAACTTCCAGTCGGATTTCGCTTACGCCGCTGCGCCTGACGAGACCGGAACCGCCGAGTCAGCCATCCGTCGCGCGGCAGATGTCACCAACCGCGGCGAGCTTGTCATCGCCGGCACAGGCTTTGGCTCCACCCTGGATCTCGGCGGCAACACCCTCACCATTCGTCAGGATGCGCGCCGCGACGGCTTCTACGAGGGCCGCTTCGAGGGTGGTTTCGATTTCGGCGGAGTCTTCACGCCCATCGGCACCCCGGGAGCCCCCGCCTATGAGTTGTCCTTTGAGCGCCTTCCCGGATTCGGGACCTGTCAGTTGAGCGTGACCGGAGCCGACGGCGTGCGACGCCTCACCGGATCCATCTTGCTCGGCGACACCGACGACCTGCGAGCCTCGCTCGCGAGCGCGCTCGATCTGCCCGAGTCGCGAATCACGGTGACCGATATTTCGGGCGAGGCCGGCGTCGCCCTCGCCTATCGTGTCACCCTGGACGACAGTGTCGCCACCCTGGACGACATGGGCGGTTATCTCGCGGGCAAGGTCATCCTCGACGGCACATCGCCCGAGGCACGGCTCGCGCTCATCCTCGCAGGCGGGTCCAGCGTGGCTGAAATCGAGACCCGTTCCGGCAGCCTAATCGTCAATGCCCAGGCACTCGGCTCTCAGCGCGTCAACACCGCCGCGGGCGAGATTCGCATCTTCCAAACCGACGCCGCCTCGCTTGAGGCCACCCTGCTCGGCGGGGGAATCGTCCGCGTGGTCGGCCGCGCCAGCGTCGACAACGGATCCGGAAGCCTGATCGAGATCAACCCTGACGAGGCCCGGGGCACCCTTAACTTCGCGCTCCAGCAGCGGCGCTTCACCGGCGAGCTCATCGTCACCGATGGTATCAATGTGTCCCTCTCCTCGGATATCGGCGACATCAACGACACCCTTCTCAACGCCCGCGCCATTACCCTGGACAGCTCGGGCTCCACCCTGGGCTCAATCCTGCGCTTTAACGACACAAACCAGACCGTCCGTAACCTTTCCGGCGACGCGCTCTCCGCCATTGAACTTGGCCGGGGCACGATGACCCTCGTCCAGAGCGACGCCTCGCGCCGGTTCCTCGGCAACATCAACGGCGTGGGCAGCGTCATCAAGCGCGGCGCGGCCAACTTCGAGTTCCGCGGCGCGGGCTCGACCGACTTCTACGGCGCCGCCGTCGTCCAGCAGGGCGCCATCTCCGCCGGCTCCGCCGACGCCCTGCGCAAGACCTCCGG
>JBKDBK010000163.1:0-4640 GCA_046315175.1 Opitutia bacterium
GCGTCGGACGCGGCGGCGAGACCTGCGCCACCTCCCATCGCCTCGCCGAGGAGGTCGTCAGCATCCCCGTCTACCCGGAGATCGCCGACGAGCAGCGCGCCGCCGTCGCCGACGCCGTCGCCGCCTTCGCCGCGAGCTAAGTTCGCGGAAGCCCGGGGCTCAGGGGCTCAGGGCGGCAACGCGATTGGGCAATCAACCCCAGTGCAAAGATGATGATAGCGGCGTCGTCATGCGACAGGACCGAGGCATGCAACCCTCGACGCACCAAGGGCCCGCTTACAAGGATCTCCGTGCCTGGACCAAGGCGAGGGACCTGGCGGTCGACCTGCTCAAGCTAGTTGAAAGCGGATTGCTGGCCAAAAGCCGCAGCTTAAGCGATCAAATGCAAAGGGCCGCGATTTCCGTGCCCTCCAATATCGCGGAGGGGGAGGAGCGAGGCACCAACAAGGACGCCCTTAGATTCCTTTTTATCTCCAAGGGCTCTCTTGCCGAGTTAAGGACCCAGCTCGAGATCGCGCATCTCGCGGGACATGTCTCCCACGAGGATTATGTCCGCCTTGAATCAGCATCCGATCAAGTGGCCCGGTTACTCAGCGGACTCATTAGGAGCCGCGTCCTCCGCGAGCGGGCCAACCCAAATTGCTGAAGGCCTCTTCCTCTACTAACGCATCTCCCTCGCCCCCGCGCCCCCGCGCCCCCGTGCCCCCGTGCCCCTGTGCTTCCGTGCACCCAAGCCCCGGCGGGCGTCACGCGCCCACCCGGGGCTCATACCAATACCCGATCCCATGGATCGTGCGGAAGCACGCCAGCGAATCGCCGTTCCTGCTGAAGAGGTCGCGGATCTTCACCACGTATTGGTCGAGCGACCGGCTGCGGATGTTCGCATGCTCGCCCCACACCGCGTGGATCAGCGCGTGCCGGCTCACAATCACCCCGGGATTCGCCTGGAGGTGAAGAAGGATGCCGATCTCCTTGCGCCCGATTTTCGAGCGCTCGCCGTTCGAGAACTCGACCTCCAGCCTCTCCGGGTGGACTTGGCAGGGGCCGAACCGGAAGGCGTCCGTTCCCAGGTCGGCGTTGCGGGTCAGCCGCTGGTCGCGCGCCGGAGCCAAGCGCCTCAGGACCGCCCTCAGCCGCGCGCAAAGTTCCTCCGTGTCGTACGGCTTCCGCACATAGTCCTCGGCGCCCGCGTCCAGCGCTTTTCGCACCACCGCTGGGTTGTCGAGCGACGACAGCACCACCACCGGCGGCGGCGTCGGCATCGCTTGCAGTCTCGCCAGCACCTGCAGCCCATCCATGTCCGGCAGCGAGAGGTCGAGCAGAACCAGGTTCACGTGCTCCGACTCCAGGTGGCGCAGCGCGCTCGTCCCCTTGTGGAAGCAGCGGCTCGAAAAGCCGTTCTCCTCCAGCTGCCCCGCGACCAGGGCCGCAAGGGTTCGGTCGTCCTCAACGAGGGCGACCAAGGGTTTCTGCCGCGGGCTCATGCAGACCTTGGTGGGTGGGGTTGGACTGTGGGGTAAGCCTTTCTACTTAGGCCAAAACGGGCTCTCAAGTGTAAATCCGTTTGTAAAATACCCCGCCCTCCTCCATTCTTGCCTCTATGGACGAGCCTCGTCGCCGCCTGATGACGCGCCTGATCGTCCTGCTCATGATTGCCTCCGCCGCCTGGGGGGGCTGGCTTATTGCCAAAAACGATGGTCGCCGAGGCCGCATCGGCCCGCCGCCTAAGACAGTAGAAAACGAAGGTAAAAATACCCAAACACTTAATTATCAACTTTTTATAAACCATAAATCTTTTAGCTAGCACGGCTTTTCGCCCTCGGTCGATGGGGGATATCCCGTTGACACCCCTTTGCCGCTAAAAACACTCAAATTCTTCCCCCGAATCCCGCTTTCATGAGACTGTCCAAGTCCTCGTTGGTCGCCGCCGCCTGCGTGCTGACCTCTCTCGTCGCCCGCGCCCAGGTCCAGCCTGTCACCGTGCTCAACGAGGTTGAGACCGTCACCGCCGTCGGCGGCGGCGGCACCCTCTCCGCCGTCACCAACACGGTCTTTAATCCCGCCGGCGGCGGCGTCATCGCCATCACTCCTGGCGAGACCCTGACCATCATCAGCGAGTTTGCGACCACCGTCAGCGCGGCCTTCCTCGAGCTCGGCGACACCCCCCTCGGCGACATGCGCGTCGTCAACGGCGCGCTCTTCAAGGTCGACCCCCTCACCGGCCTGCCCACCGGAGGCAACGTCGTCAAGGACGGCGGCGGCATTCTCCAGATCAACTCCTGGACCAACCTCGACGGCGCCCAACGCGAGGGGACCTTCTGGTGGAAGGACACCGACGGCACCCGCGGCTACGACTACCCCTTCACCGGCTTCTCCCACCTCGTTCTCCCCAACGGCGGCCCCTCCACCCTCCAGCCCACCATCGACTACGCCGAGTTCCCCTTGCTCGAAGACGGCCGCAACGCTCGCCGACTCAACGGCCTCCAAGGCACCTTCACCGTCAACCAAGGCACCGTCCGCCTCGCCGGCTTCCTCAACGTCTGGCACGACTTCGGCGCCGCCGACCTCACCGACTTCCGCATCCTCGGTCCCGCTCCCCGCGCCGTCACCGAGATCGCCGACAACGCCGCGCTCGACGGCGCCGAGCTCGACCTCGATGAGCCGTTCCAGGCCGGCGCCTTCGCCCTCATCCAGGCCCAGCGCCAGTTCACCGCGCGCCGCATGACCGGCGTCGCCGGCATCGTCCTCAACGGCTCCTCCGTCCTCGAGCTCACCAACTCACCCCTTCTCGTCCCCACCGGAGCCAACAACACGGTCACCCAGGGCAACGCGCTTCGCGTCCAGTACCTGCGCAACCTCCAGGCCGGCGTCGACAACGACCAGTTCCAGACCGAGCTCATCGTCGGCACCACCTCGGAGTACCGCGCCCTCCTCCATGTCGACCAAGGCCTCGAGGGCTCCATCGGCATCCTCGCCGGGGCGGGTTCCGTCGTGAAGTCGGGCGCGGGCACCTTCACCATCCTCAACGAGTCGCGCCTCACCGGCGATGTCACCGTCTCCGGCGGCACCCTCGTCCTCGACTCCGCCGCCGGCCGCGCCCTCGCCACCGCCGCGAGCGTCAACCTCGCCAGCGTGATGGACCTGAGCGACCGCAACAGCTCCAACCTCAGCGCCGAGAGCGAGCTTTCCCGCCGCGGCGCCCATAACCGCTACCTCTTCCAGTCGATCGACACCAATAGCGACGGCACCGAGGAGCCCCGCTTCAAGCCCGCCTACGCCCCCGAGGCCGGCACCTCCACCCTCGCCCTCGTCACCACCGAGTTCGACGAGGACAACGCCATCACCACCCTCCAGGAGACGCTCTCCGGCGCCACCCTTGTCCTCGCCAACGACCAGACCGTCCGCAACTTCCAGTCCAACTTCGCCTACCGCGCGGGCGGCGAAACCGTCGCCGAGGCCGTGCGCCGCGCGGCCGACATCACCGACCGCGGCGAGCTCGTCATCGCCGGCACCGGCATCGGCTCCTCCGTCTTCCTCGGCGGCAACACCCTTGTCATCCGCCAGGACGCCCAGCGCGACGGCTATTACCGCGGCTCCGTCCTCGGCGCCTTCGAGTTCGCCGCCACCGACATCGTCAACCCCGAGGCCGGCGTCTATGAGTTCACCTTCGACCGCCTGCCCAGCTTCGGCACCTTCCAGCTCCGCGTCACCGACGCCGACGGCGTCCAGCGCCTGACCGACTCCATCGAGGTCGGCTCCGCCGCCGAGCTCCAGTCCAACCTCGCCTTCGCCCTCGGCCTTCCCGCCTCCCAGGTCACGGTGAGCGACATCACCCCCGGCTCCGGCACCGCGCTCGCCTACCGCGTCCAGGTCGCCGGCGGCGCCACCGTCGACGCCGTCGACAACCTCCTCGCCGGCCGCCTCGTCCTCGACGCCACCGCCGACGCCGCCAAGCTCGCCCTCATCCTCGAGCAGGGCACCTTCGCCGAGACCGAGGTCCGCCGCGGCAGCCTCATCGTCAACGCCCAGGGCCTCGGCACCTCGCGCATCAACACCTCCGCGGGCGAGCTGCGCATCTACCAGAACGACACCGCCACCCTCCAGGCCACCCTCCTCGGCGCCGGCACCGTCCGCGTCGTCGGCCGCGCCGCCATCGACAACGGCTCCGGCGAGGAGCTCGAGATCAATTCCGCCGGCACCCTCGGCACCCTCAACTTCGCCACCCAGCAGCGCAGCTTCGCCGGCGAGCTCATCGTCAACGACGGCATCGACGTCTCCTTCTCCTCCCTCTCCGGCGCGATCAACGACACTTTCCTCAACGCCCGCGCCATCACCCTCGACAGCACCGGCTCCACCGTCGGCTCGACCCTCCGCTTCAACAACACCGACCAGACCGTCCGCAACCTCTCCGGCGACGCCCTCTCCCGCATCGAGCTCGGCCGCGGCACCATGACCCTCGTCGCCACCGACGCCGGCCGACGCTTCCTCGGCACGCTCACCGGCGTGGGCAGCGTCATCAAGCGCGGCGCGGCCAACTTCGAGTTCCGCGGCGCGGGCTCGACCGACTTCTACGGCGCCGCCGTCGTCCAGCAGGGCGCCATCTCCGCCGGCTCCGCCGACGCCCTGCGCAAGACCTCCGG
>JBKDBK010000164.1:0-2099 GCA_046315175.1 Opitutia bacterium
TAGTTTTCTTTTTCGCCTTCTAATTGGTATTGAGAGAATTTGGTGTTTTCTTTTATTTCTGGTTCTTGACTATTAATATACGCCTCCGCTTCTTCTATTGTTCCAAATGATTTTTTTGAATACACTCCATTTTTCATTACATCAAAAACATCATCATCTTGACGAATAGAATAATTGTTTTCAATTTTATCATCAGACTTTACCACTTCAACAACTTGTATTCTATTATCCTTTAAGAATTGTTGAATATCAGCCTTAGAAATAGGTTTAGCAGCGTTTTCTTTTAAAAAAGCTTCTAGGCCTGTCCATTGCATCTCTTCTTTGTTAGCACCTCTTGAAAGCAATTGTGTTGCCCATTGGTTGCCACTCATCTTCTCTTGCTTAACTTGTCCTAATGCGTTTTCGGTGTTAGAATAAAAACCATTTACAACTTCTGCGCTTACGCTTTTTACAGTTACCTTTCTGCCATCAGGCAAAGTCATTTGACTTAACCCACCCTCTTGCTCACCTGTAAACCAATACCTTTGATAATACTCATCTTTTGTTATGCCTAATAATTCAGACATATTTTTTGCCTTAACATCAAATAGTCTTGCAGCCATAACACTCTCTTTCGGACTTAAACCTAATATCTTATTAAATATTTTGGCTAAATCAGAAACATTCTTTGGCTCGTTTAATGACCTGCGCTCGGCCTCAATCTGTTGCTCTTTGGTTAGCTTTGGTAAACCTTCTTCTTCTACTTCTTCTTCAACGGCTTCCCCGTCTTGTAGCTCTGCTTCGTTGATGATTGGCATATCGCTATCGCCTTTCCTTTGGGGTTGGTCTTGGACACCTTGCTCACGCATCTGCCCACTTTGCTGCTTTTTGGCATTTTCTTGTATTTTTAGTTGATTACTTGGTTGTATTTGTTTTTCTTTTAGCTCGGCTAATTTTTCTTTTTGTCTTTCTATTTCTGCATTTTGCTCTCTTATGTCTTTTGTTAGCTGCCTTAATTCTTCTCCTGCATCAAACATTTGAGCTTTTGTGCCACGAAATACATCTCCTTGTGCTTCTTTGCTTAATTTATCTGCCTGCCTTTGCTTCTTTGCTACTGAATTTTGAAGATTTTTTATATTTTCTTCAATTTCGGCTATTTTCGCTTCTCTTTCTTTGCCTTCTCTCTCAATATCAAGTGCTTCAATATTAGCATCCTGTTCTCCTTGTTCTGTTTTTCGCTGATCTTCGTTTTCATTTAGTATTTCGTTTATTAATAGTTTGTCATTTTCTTTTTCCGCTTCCCTTAGTTCATCTGAAAGCAATTGAGCTTCCTCATCTGAAAGATTGCTTAAGTACTCAGCAAAATAATCAAAGTTTTCTTCGTCTAACTTTGCTTGATAGTACTCCATTTGTTCTTGCAATTCAGCATCCGTAAATCCACCATTTTCTATTATCTCTTGCTGTTTTTCAATAAATTCAAGTGCTGCTGTACGACCTTTATTAAAAGCAAAATCACGTATTGCATCTGCTACATCAGACACAAAATTCATATCGTCCTCAACCAAAAAGCCACCTTTCTCTTGAAATCTTACATTGTAAAATTCAAGTGAAACACCGCCTTCGTTTACTGTAAGCCAAAATGGAATATCTGCATCGTCCCATCCTGTTACATCCTTTAATTCTTTTCTATTAAACTTAACTCCGTTGGCTATATCTTGTGCTACAGAGTGCTTTATGCTTAATGGCAACTCTCTTTTTGCTCTGCTTCTTCTTTCCTTTGTCCTTTTTTCTTCTTGAATTACATCTTTGCTTCTCGGAATGCCAATGGCTCTAACCTGCTTACCCCTATCATCAATCAAAATGTAATTTCCGCTTTTTGTTGGCCTTATAGTGTACTTTATAGCTGCCGCATCGGACATTATATCTGACCTTAACTTGTTGCCAAACATATCAGACCTTTCTCTTTTTGAAAGGTTGTTATATGCTCTTACCTTGCTAAAAAGTTTTTCCTTTGGGCTTGCCTCTTCCTTTTCCTCAACCGCTTCTTTCTCCTTCCCCCCTTGTCTCTTTTCTTCCGCTTTCTGATAATCTTCTAATGTTATTTCATTAAGAGGTTTGCC